>BEHY01000175.1 GCA_002898735.1 Candidatus Thermoflexus japonica | reverse complement strand
TGAACGGACCCTCGGATCCCTTCCCGGGAGCGCTGAGGGAGAGGCGAGCGATCGATGTCATCCGTGGAGGCACCGGTGTTCCCCCGCTCCATCGATGAGGTCATTGAAGCGTTGCAGAGGCATCGTTATATCGCCGATCGCGGGCTGGCCACAGCCATCTTCCTGGCCCTGCGCCTGGGCCGCCCGCTTTTCCTGGAGGGCGAGCCCGGCGTCGGCAAGACCGAGGTCGCCAAGGTCCTGGCGGATCTGCTTCGGACGGAGCTGATCCGCCTCCAGTGCTACGAGGGGCTGGATGTCCACAGCGCGGTCTACGAGTGGGATTACGCCCGCCAGATCCTCCAGATCCGGATGCTGGAGGCCTCCGGGGAACGGGATGAGGTCCGCATCCGCCAGCAGATCTTCAGCCCCGCCTTCCTGATCAAACGCCCGCTCCTCCAGGCCCTGGAGGCCAAAAACGGCCGCCCCCCCGTGCTCCTCATCGATGAGCTGGACCGGGCCGACGAGGAGTTTGAGGCCTTCCTTCTCGAGCTCCTCTCCGACTGGCAGATCACCATCCCCGAGATCGGGACGGTGCGGGCGGAGCAGCCGCCCGTGGTGGTGATCACCTCCAACCGGACGCGGGAGATCCACGACGCCCTCAAACGGCGCTGCCTCTATTTCTGGATCGATTACCCGTCCTTCGAGAAGGAAGTCCAGATCGTGCGGGCTCGCATCCCGGAGGCTCCGGAGCGTCTGACGCGCCAGATCGTGGCCTTCGTGCAGGAGCTCCGACGGCTGGACCTCTACAAGCTGCCCGGGGTGGCGGAGACCCTGGACTGGACGGCGGCGCTGCTGGCCCTGGATCAGACGGAGCTGGACCCGGCGGTGATCGATGAGACGCTCGGGGTGCTGTTGAAATACCAGGACGACGTGCTCAAGGTGCGCGGGGAGATCGCTCAGGATCTGCTGACGAAGGCGCTCCTGCGGGCCGAAATGCCCTCAGGAGATGATTGAGAGGGTCTTCCTCCATCAGGGATCGAGATGGCGGGTCATCTGCTGGATCATCTCGTCCGCTTCGGGCGCACGCTGCGAGCGGCCGGGGTTCCCATCACCCCCGGCCAGATCATGGCCCTGGTGCGGGCGCTGGAATGGATCCCCCTGGGAGATCGGGAGGCCTTTTATCACGCGGCCCGCTGCACCCTGATCTGCCGCCATGAGGACCTCGAGGTCTTCGACCGGATCTTTGAGTGGTTCTGGCGTAACCCCCTAATGGGGGGGCAGCTGCCTCCGGGACTCCTCTCCACCGCCCCCGGGCCGATCCGACGCCGGGAGAACCGGCCCCGTCCGGCGGAGGTAGGCCATCCTCCGTCCGGAGAGCCTCCCGCCGGCAACCCCGAGGCCCCGCCGGTGATCCTGGCGGACCGGGCGATGACCTACAGCCCCATCGAGCTCCTGCGCCGCAAACAATTCGAGCGCTTCTCCGAAGAGGAGATCCAGCTGGCCCGCCGCCTCATGGCCCGCCTGCGCTGGCGGATCTCCGAACGGGAGACGCGCCGGCTGCGCCCGGGCCCGAAGGGAGAGCACCTGGATCTCCGGCGGACGGTGCGGCGGGGCATGCGCCACTACGGGGAATGGGTGCGGCTGCTCTGGCGCACCCACAAGCCCAAACCCCGGCCGCTGGTGGTGTTATGTGATATCAGCGGCTCCATGGAGCGCTACGCCCGGATGCTCCTCCACTTCCTTCACGCCCTGAGTCACACCCGGCGCCAAGTGGAGACTTTCGTTTTCGGCACCCGCCTTACCCGCATCACCCGCTGTTTGCGCCACCGCGATCTGGACGAGGCCCTGCGGGAGGTCGGCAAAACGGTGATGGACTGGTCCGGGGGCACCCGCATCGGGGAATGCCTCCATGCGTTCAATCGAGATTGGGCGCGGCGGGTGCTGGGCCGGGGCGCGGTAGTGCTGATCATCAGCGACGGATGGGACCGTGGGGATGTGGAGCTCCTGCAGCGGGAAATGGAAAGGCTCCAGAAATCGTGCTATCGTTTGATCTGGCTGAACCCTCTGCTCGGGATTCCCGGATATCAGCCCCTGACCCGGGGGATGCAGGCCGCCCTGCCCTACATCGATGATTTCCTGCCGGTGCATAACCTGGCCAGCCTGGAGCAGCTGGCCGCCCACCTGGAACGGCTGCCCCCTCGCCGCTCCGCCCGCCGCTCCGGGCTGGCCCGACGGATCCCACAGGGGGAGCCGGAGTGACCTCGATCCCGGGAGGCAGCGATGGCCATCCCACGGGAAGCGGAACGCCGGTGGACCGCGGAGGAGCTCTTCGCCCTGGGGGAGGAAGAACGCTATGAGCTCATCGAGGGGAAGCTGATCCCTATGAGCCCCACCGGCCTTCTTCACGGCGATCTGGCCGCAGAGCTGACGACGGCCCTGCGCACATTCGTTAAGGCGCATCGACTGGGAAGGATCCTGACCGGCGAGGTGGGGTTTGTGTTGCGGCGGGATCCGGACACGGTGCGGGCGGCGGACGTGGCCTTC
>BEHY01000174.1 GCA_002898735.1 Candidatus Thermoflexus japonica | reverse complement strand
GCTCCGCGAAGCCCTCCGTCTCCGGGAGGAGATGATCCAGAACGTTTCCCACGAGCTGCGCACCCCCCTCGCGGTCGCGATGGGCTATCTGGAACTGCTGGCCGAGGGCGCGCTGGGCCCCCTGAACCCGGAGCAGTGGGAGGCGATCGCCGTCAGCCGGGAACGCCTGAGGGAGCTGCACCGGTATGTGGAGCTGCTGCTCACCCTGCAGGCCACCCGCGCGGGGGAGCTGGCCCGCATCCCGCTGGATCTGAAACAGCTCGTGCAGGAGATCCTCCACCGCTGGAGGGCCCGGCTGGATCCCGGGCGCTATCCCGTGGTGACCCGGCTGCCCGTTGAAGACGTGTGGCTGATCGGGGATCCGGAGGGGCTGATCCGGGCGATCGGAGAGGTGCTGGACAACGCGGCGAAATTCTCGCCCCGGGGAGGGACCATCGAGATCGCCCTGGAGGCGGAGGGGGGGCAGGTGCGGCTGTGGGTCCGGGATGAGGGGATCGGGATCTCCGAGGAGCAGATCGGACGGATCGGGCAGCCCTTCTATCAGGTGGAGGGGGGCACCACGCGGCGGTTCAGGGGGATGGGGATCGGCCTGGCGGTTGTCCGCGCCGTGGTCGAAGCCCATGGCGGGAAGCTCCACATCCGTCCTCGCTCCCCCCGGGGAACCGAGGTGCTCCTCACGCTCCCTCGGGCCCAGCCCGCGCCGTGAACCGCGCAGGCGATCATCGCCACCGGCGCTGACCGTTGCCGGTTGACTTCAGCGGATGCACGGGAAGGCCCGCCGGGAGGAGTCAGGCTCTCGTGGCGCTCCTCCTCTGCTGCCAGGGGGCCATCCGCCCTCACCCTTTCCAGCGGACGCCGGTCCGAAAATTCGCTGAATTGCATGGCACCCCGTCGGGCTCAGGCTTCCCACATTGGATTTCGTCCAGCCCCTCCACGATGCTCCTGGTATCACGCGGCGAGGCGCGCCCGCACGGCCTCGAGTCAGGCTTCCGGTGGAACCGTATCGGCGCGAATGGCGATTCGGCCACCCGTGAAGCGGAATTCGCCGGTGACATGGGAGGTGTTGGCCTCGAGGCGTTCCGCATCCAGCAGGCGCACATTGCGTTCACACCGCTCAGCTTCCACGAACACCGTCTTGAAGCCCCTGAGGTGCTCAAGCCTCCAGGTTTCCTTATTGGGGCGCACACGCACCAGGCAAGCGATGACCTCCTCGATCCTGGCCACCGAATCCACCACCTCGGGGTTGAGGCACCAAAGCCTCTCAACAAGCACCCCGCAGGCGCATGGCTTCCTCCGGTGGCAGGTAGGTCCAGTTAGCTTCCTCAGCGTAGCGGATAAAGGGCTTTCGCACGGTGCGGCGTTCGCTGCCAAAGATTATGGCTTGTCCTCCACCGCGAGAAGAGTCCAGATCTCCCGTGCCAGCAGGTCCTCACCGGTGCGGTCAAGGTTATACCTGTCCAGATGCCAGCGCAGGGGATTTTCCAAGATATATCGGCGAATGGCATTCAAGGCGCGCTCGTCGCGGATGATGTGCTCGAAATAATTGCGTTGCCAGACGGTATGAACCGATGTGTTCTGCCGGAACCATTTGGTCACGCCAATCTTGAATCCGCGAACGATCGAACCAATGGTTTTGGATGTGCCGCGCGGCAACGATGATGGCTGTAGGGGCGAAAAATATTTCGCCCCTACGGCCCCCACGGGCGAAATATTTTTCGCCCCTACGGGGTCAACCATCCCAACGATCCACAATATACCGTGAATATGGTTAGGCATCACCACAAACGCATCCAATTCCACATGGGGAAAATGGGCCGGAATATCCCGCCAACATTGCTCGGCGACGCGTCCGGCTTCGTTTAACCACATCTCCCCATCCACCACCGTTCCGAACAGATGCGCCCGTTCGTGTGTGCATATGGTGATGAAATATGCCCCCGGCTGGGTGTAATCGTATCCCTTCAGGCGGATGGAACGCCGGCGGTGACGGGTGGGGTCGTATCGGGTCATGGCGTTTGTCCTCCATAGGGGGTGAAATATTTTTGCGTGTAGGGGCGAAAAATTTTTCGCCCCTACACGCTTCAATGAGGCGGCGAATTCCCCCGCCAATCATTGGTCTTCCTCCTCCTTGGGTGGCGGTAAAGGGTGTCGAAGCCTCGCTTCCTGGTTAGTTGTGGCCCCGGGCGCTTTTATCATGACCATACGATATCGAACACGCTATTTTGACCGCCAATTGATGTAGGGGCGAAAAATTTTTCGCCCCCACATCTCGGCGCGCAAAGCAGCCATTCGGACCCCATGCCTCGTCCGGAACCTGGTTCAGCCCGCCAGGAGGGGACGGCGTGGGGGCGCTTCTCAGGCCTCGGCTTTCCAATTCAGCCCCATTGGGTCCAGGCCGAGCTCCCGCAGAGCCGCCTGGATCTCCTCCAGCCGATTGGGCGGGAGGCCCCCTTCCGGGGCCACCTCAAAGCGCACACGCAGGCGCAGGCTGGGATCGGTGGCGAAGTGGGTGAGCACCTTCATGTAGAATTGCGTCCACTTCTGCGGCGG
>BEHY01000173.1 GCA_002898735.1 Candidatus Thermoflexus japonica | reverse complement strand
TAATCCGTGGGGTGGAGTTCGATGATGGGGTTGTCGTGGACGAACTCGTAAAGCCGCCGGGTGCCCAGCATAAACCCGGCCACGATCTTGCCCGGATGGAGTGTCTTGCGCTCGCCGGTGATCACCCCTTTCTCCACCAGATCGATGATCCCATCCGAGAACAGCTCGGTGTGAATCCCCAGGTCTTTGTGGTTCGTCAGGGCACGAAGCACGGCATCCGGGATCGCCCCGATCCCGGTCTGCAGGGTGGCGCCATCCGGGATCATGGCGGCGATGTGTTCCGCGATGCGCCGGGCGACTTCAGATTGCTCGGCCATGTGGACCTCAGGAAGAGGATACGATACGGGCACGATGGCGGTGAGCCGGGAGATGTGGATGAAGCTATCGCCCAGGGTTCGGGGCATGTGTTCATTCACCTCGGCGATCACGATGCGGGCGGAATGGGCCGCCGGCTTGGTGATCCCCACCTCCACCCCGAAGGAGCAGAACCCATGCTCATCCGGGGGCGAGACCTGGATCAGGGCGGCATCCAGGGGAAGGCGGCCGCTGCGGAACAGGCCAGGGATCTCCGAAAGGAAGCATGGGGTGAAATCCGCGCGGCCTTCCTGGACCGCCCGCCGGACGTTATCACTGATAAAAAGGGTATTCACACGGATGTGCCGCTCCATCCCGGGGGCGACGTAATCCGCCGGGCCCACCGTGAGGACCTGCACGATCTCCACGTTCTCCAGGTTGGGGGCGTATTCCACCAGGGCCGCCAGCAGCCGTTGGGGAACACCACAGTTCCCGGAGAGGAAGACCCGCATCCCGAATCGGATGTAGCGGCGGATCGCCTCCTCAGCGGTCATCAGCTTTTCCCGGTAGATCTCCATCCACGACATCCGAGGCCTCCCGAAGCGAGGATCTTCATTGACGGACCGAGGCTTCCAGTTCCAGAACACGGGCCAGCTCCGGATGGACCACCCGGCCCTCCCGGGTGTTGACGCCGCGGGCCAGGGCCGGATTCCGGGCCAGGGCCTCCTCCAGGCCCAGCCGGGCGATCTCCTCCAGGAAGGGCCACAGGGCGTTCGTCAGCGCATGGGTTGCCGTCCGCCCCAGCACACCGGTCATATTCGGCACCGCGTAATGGATCACCCCTTCTTCCACAAAGATGGGATCCCGATGGGTGGTTGGGCGGCTGGTCTCAACGCATCCACCCTGGTCGATGGAGATGTCCATGATGAGAGAGCGCGGCTTCATGGTCTGGACCATCTCCCGGGTGACGAGGATGGGGGTGCGGGCGCCAGGCACCAGCACCGCGCCGATCAGCACATCCGCAAAGCGGACGACCTTGCGCAGGTTGTAGGGATGCGAGATCATGGTCACGACCTGACTGCCGCACAGTTCCTCCAGACGCTGGAGCCGGCGGATGTCCTTATCCAGCACGTAGACGCTGGCTCCCATGCCAGCGAAGGCCCGTGCGGCGTTCGATCCAACCACCCCCGCCCCCAGGATCACCACTTCAGCGGGCGGGACGCCCGGGGCACCGCCCAGCAGGATCCCCTTGCCGCCGCGGTCGTTCTGAAGGAGCGTCGCGGCGACGTGAGCGGCCATCCGCCCGGCGATGGCGCTGATCGGGGCGAGGATCGGAAGGCTTCCGTCATCGGCCTGCACCGTTTCGTAAGCGATGGCGGTGACCCGCCGCTGGAGGAGGAGGTCGATCTTATCCCGGCGGGCGGCTGCCAGGTGAAGGAAGCCCATCAGGGCCTGCCCCTCGCGGAGCCATTCGAACTCCTCCTGAGTCGGCCGGGCCACCTTCACCACCAGATCGGCCCGCCCGTAGACCTCGGGGCCAGAATATACGATCCGGGCACCCGCATGGCGATAGTCCTCATCGGTGAAGCCTGCGCCGAGGCCGGCCCCGCTTTCCACCCATACCGTGTGGCCAGCCTGAACCAGCATCTCCACCCCCGCGGGGGTGAGGCTCACCCGATATTCCTCCGGCCGACGCTCCTTGGGAATCCCGATGTGCATGCGAACCTCCGTGATCTCCGGTCTATCCCTCTGGCGCACAGAAGTTGCCTGATAGGGCTCGAGGGAAGCACATCCCAGACCTCTGCCGATCTGGAAGGTGCGAGGAGAATCATCCGCAATTCCTATCATATAATTGAAGATGGATTCATGCTCCGGAGGTCCAGATGTCGATCACATCCCGGGATCTGCCCCTCCTCCTGAAGTTGCTTGAGCAGCATCCGGAATGGCGGGAGGCGCTGCGAGCCCTTCTGCTTTCGGAAGAGCTGCTGCAAATGCCTCGGGAATTCGAAGTGTTCCGGACGGAAGTCTATCGCCGGTTTGCTGAACTGGCGGAGGCCCTCACCCGCTCGATTGAGACGCAGACCCGTCTGGTCGAGGCGCAGGTGCGCGCGGAGGAGCGAATGGCTCGTCTGGGGGAGGTGATGGCCCAGCTGGCGGAGCGGGTGGCCCGCCTGGAGGAGGCGATGGCCCAGCTGGCGGAGCGGGTGGGGCGTCTGGAGGAGGTGGTGGCGCAGCAGGCGGAGCGGATCGGGCGTCTGGAGGAGGCGGTGGCCCG
>BEHY01000172.1 GCA_002898735.1 Candidatus Thermoflexus japonica | reverse complement strand
GCGTCCCCCCGACGGAATCCGAGCTTATAGATCCGGGTGTATCCCCCGTTCCGGTCCCGGTAGCGCGGCGCGATCTCATCGAAAAGCTTTTTGACCACCTCGCGACCATAAAGGCGGGCCGCCGCCAGCCGCCGCGCGGCCACCTGCCTCGAAGGATCCTCCAGCGCCTGCTTGGCCAGGGTGATCAATTTCTCCGCATAGGCCTGGACGAATTTCGCTTTGGCCTCCGTCGTTTCGATCGCCCCATGCAGGAAGAGCTGAGTGGCCAGATTCCGGGCCAGGGCTTCCCGATGGTCCTTATCCCGACTCAATGTCTTCCCCGCGACTCGATGGCGCATGGTCAGGCCTCCTCCGTCTCCTCGGCTGGCTGCGGCAGATCCTCAGGCCTCAGAAAGCCCCGCTCGATCAGGCGCTCCTTCAATTCCTCAAGGGACTTGGCCCCGAAATTGCGGACGGAGAGCAACGCTTCCTCCCCCCGGTAGAACAGCTCCAGGACCTGGCCCACGGTGGTGATGCCCGCCCGTCGGAGGGGGTTGATCACCCGCGCGCTCAGCTCCAGGCTCTCCAGGGATGTCTCGTAAGCCTGAGGCGGGATCATCTCCCGCACCGGCTGGGGTGGGGCTTCCGCCTCCTCAGGCCCCACAAACTCCGAGATCAGGGAGAAATGCTGCAACAGCAGACGGGCCGCCTCGATCAGCGCATCTTTGGGCCCCATCGTTCCATCCGTCCAGATCTCCATCACCAGCCGGTCATATGTGGTTCGCTGCCCCACCCGGGCCCGGTCGATCTCAAAGGTGCAACGCCGGATCGGGCTGAAAATGGCGTCCACCGGGATCTCCCCGATCGGCAGGCGGCCCCGTTCCTCGGCGGGCGAATATCCCCGCCCGCGCTCGACGGTCATCTCGATCTCCAGGCGGGTCCGATCATCATCCACCGTGAATAAATAGAGATCCGGGTTCACGATCTCCACCTCAGGCGGGCACTGGATATCCGCCGCCGTGACCACCCCCTCGCCGGCCACCTCCAGCCGCAGGCGGGCCGGGCCGTCCCCGTAGAGTTTCATCCGCAGCTGCTTGATGTTCAGAATGATCTGGATCACATCCTCCCGGACGCCCGGGATCGTCGAGTATTCGTGGGGCACATCCGTGATCCGGATGCTGGTCACCGCAGCACCCGGCAATGAGCTCAACAGCACCCGCCGGAGGGCGTTCCCGATGGTCACCCCATAGCCCGGCTCCAGCGGGCTGATGACGAAACGCCCATAGGACTGCGTCAGGATTTCCGCTTCCACTTTCGGCAGAACCAGCGTTACGCCAGCCACCCAGACCTCCTTTGCCGATGGAACTGGTCCCCGCAGCCTCGAGGGCCACGGGGAGGTGGATTTTCCCCTGGAGGGCTTTGAGGGCGGGCAGAAACCTTCGATGCCCCCACCTACCCCCACCATTCCTCTCCCCGGGGCTTCATGAGCCCCAGGGGGAGGAACAGCCGCCGCGCTCAGGGTCCGTTCATCCATTAACGCGAGTAGAACTCCACGATGAGATGCTCCTGCACCCGCGTATCGATTTCCTCCCGCACCGGAAGGCGCAGCACCTGGCCGGATAGATCCTGGGGGTTCAGTTGCAGCCAGGGCGGTGGACGGTGGCCCTCCAGGCGCTCCAGGATGTTTTTGAAATACTCCTTCTCCCGGCTGCTGTCTCGCACCCGGATCACATCCCCCGGCTTCACCGGATAGGAAGGGATATCGACCTTGCGGCCATTGACTTCAAAATGACCATGGCGAACCAGCTGCCGCGCCTGAGCGCGCGAGCTGGCGAACCCCAGACGGTAGACCACATTATCCAGACGGCGCTCCAGCAGGATCAGCAGGAGGGCGCCGGTCATCCCACGGGCGCGCTGTGCGATTTCAAAGTAGCGCCGGAACTGGCGCTCCAGCACCCCATAGATCCGCCGCAGCTTCTGCTTCTCCCGCAGCTGAAGCCCATAATCCGAAGGCCGGCTTCGGCGGAATTGCAACTCCCGGCCGTGCTGGCCGGGGGGATAATTCCGTCGCTCGATCGCACACTTCGGCGTGAAGCAACGCTCCCCTTTCAGATAAAGCTTCTCGCCTTCCCGGCGACACAACCGACATACAGGCCCGATATAACGCGCCATCCGCTCCTCCCGAACAGGATCTCGCTCCATGAATTTCAATTTCAGATTGGCGCCCTGTTTGCTTCTTGATAGGGTTGGGGATGGGAACAGGGCTTTTCCTCCCTCCCCCGGGAGATCAACCTATACCCGACGCTTCGAAGGCGGCTTGCATCCGTTATGAGGAATGGGTGTGACATCGGTGATCGATCGGATCTTCAGCCCCATCGCGTGCAGGGCACGCAGGGCCGCCTCCCGCCCCGGGCCCGGGCCGTTGATGAAGACATCGATTTCCCGAACCCCCATATCCATCGCTTTTCGGGCGGCCTGTTCGGCCGCCAGGCGCGCCGCATAGGGGGTGCTCTTCTTCGAACCTTTATAACCGATGGTCCCCCCACTGGCCCATGTCAGGGTATCCCCATTGGGATCCGTAACGGTGACGATGGTATTGTTAAACGTTGCATG
>BEHY01000171.1 GCA_002898735.1 Candidatus Thermoflexus japonica | reverse complement strand
AAAATCTTCTTTGGGGCCGGCCCGGCCCCAGAAGCTCCCGGAGAAGGTCCAATGCCCAGCGCCCAGCTAAATCAGGAGCAGCACCCGTCCCCCGTAACGGGCCCGCAGCTCTCGATTATACGCGTCCGACCCCTCCAGGTTGCCGGAGCGGAACAGAGGGGGGCGGATTCCCTGATCCATCAGCCGGGCAGCCGCCTCCGCGATCACGGCTTGAAGGAGCGCCGCCCCGACCACCGTGGAGGTAGGGCCTGCATGAAGCTCCCCGTCGAGGGGGATGACGGCATCGCCCGGAACTCCCATCGTATCCAGGACCACATCCGCGAGCTCGAAAAGACGTTTGCCCGAGGAATGACGGGAGGGCATGGAGCGGCTGAAGTCCACCGCGGTCACCGCAATCACCGGGAGGCCACGCTGCCGGCCATGAAGGGCAACCTCAATGGGGGCCGGGTTGCGACCCGAATGGGAGATCACGATCAGCACATCTCCCGGATGAAAGGCATGGGCGGCCAGAAGAACAGGGGCAAACCCCTCCAGGCGCTCGGCGCGCCCGAACAGCGGATCGAATATGGGGTTCACGCACGCCAGCCCCCCCGCACGGCCGACGATATCCAGGGCCACCAGCTGCGAGTGCCCGCTCCCAAACACATGGACGATCCGATCGCTGGCCACGGCATCGGCGATCAGACGGGCCGCCGCAGGGATCGTATCCCGATTCGCTTCGAAGGCGCGCTGCAATTGCTCCAGGACCGCCTCACGATAACGGGTCCAGCTCATGGTCCCTTTCCCTCAGCGAAATGATGGGGCTTCGGACAGCTCATGGTAGTCATTTTCCGGAGAGCCCACATAACCGGGTCGCCCCTGACCGCAGCGAGCCCAGATGGGGCTTCCACCGCCCGGCTCCCATCCAGGGGACGGCAGGGCCCTTTCCGCAGCCCTCCGGGCCACAGAAGGGAGCGAGAGGATGGCCGCACGGGGTCTCTCCGACGCCCCGCGCGATCCTGAAAACCCTATAAACCCTATGGGGGAAACCCGCGAGGTGACCATGAGGATTCCCTACCGTGGACCGATCCCCGAGTCGACACGGGCTTTGCTGCGCGAGCTGGCGGATCCATGGCTTTCCGAGATCGACTGGGAACGAGCATGCCTGCATGTCGGAACACCGCTCGCCCGGCTGATCCTGCGGCTGATGCCGGATCCGATCCCCGGGGTCGACCCGGCGGCGGTGACCCTCGGACGGCACATTTTTATGGATCCCGCTTACTGGCCGCCGGATCGATTGCCAGGATTCCTTCTCCTGGTCCACGAGCTGGTCCATACCCGCCAGTGGCGGGAGAAGGGCATTGTGGGGTTTTTGCTGGCTTATCTGAAGGACTACTGGACTCACCCTCAGCGCTACGGAGGAGTCCGCCTGGAACATGAGGCGGTTCAGATCGCCGCGCGGGTGGAGGAGCGCTGGCATGCGATGGGATTCCCCGTGTAAACTTAGGGGCAGGATCTACGAAAGCGCATTTCGGAAGAGGGGCCCGATGGCCCCTCGGGCCTGAGCCCCACCGCAGGTGTCCGATTCCGGGAAGACCCTTTAACCAGGAGGGGTTCGATGCGACGGGTATTGATCCTGGGCGGCGGTTTCGGGGGGGTCGCGACGGCTTATGCGCTCCGCCAGCGGCTCCCCCCGGAGGACGAGATCCTTCTGATCGAGCGGCGTCCTTACTTTATGATGGGTCTGCGCAAGACCTGGGCCATGATCGGCCGGGGCACCCTCGAGGAGGGGCGCCGGCCGTTGAAGGCTCTGGAGCGTTTGGGGATCCGTGTCCTTCAGGCCACGATCGAGGCCATCGACCCGGCAAACCGGGCTGTGGAAGCGAACGGCCAGCGCCTTGAAGGCGATGCGATGGTGATCGCGCTGGGCGCTGAACTGGATCCGGACGCCATCCCCGGCTTCCGGGAGCACGCGATCAATGTCTACGATCCCCAGGAGATCCCTCGGGCCGCGGAGGCCGTGCGCTCGTTCCAGGGCGGGCAGGTGGTGATCGGCATTTTCGGCGCCCCTTATAAGTGCCCGCCCGCGCCGTATGAGATGGCCTTCCTGTTGAAGGACTTCTTCGAGGCGCGGGGCCTCCGGGCCCGCCTGTCGGTATTCACCCCCCAGTCGATGTCCCTCCCTGTTCTGGGAGCGGCCGGGTGCTCGGTGCTGGAGGGACGCCTCGCGGAGCACGGGATCGATTTCCTCCCTAACCATAAGGCCACGGCCGTGGAAGCCGGAGCGGTGCGCTTCGGTGAGCGGCGACGGCCCTTTGATCTGCTCCTGGGGATCCCTCCTCACCGCTGCCCGGAGGTGGTGGTTCGCAGCGGTCTCACCGATGGCGGGGCCTGGGTGCGGGTGAACCCCCGGACGCTGGAGACCCGATTCCCGGGCGTTTACGCCATCGGCGACATCACGGAGATCACGCTTCCGAACGGCATGCCCCTGCCTAAAGCAGGGGTTTTCGCGGAGGCGGAAGGCCAGGTGGTCGCAGCGCGGATCGCGGCGGTGTTCTCAGGCCGGGAACCCGAAGCAACCTTCGCCGGAGAGGGGTTCTGCTATCTGGAGATGGGACGAGGGGAGGCCATGCT
>BEHY01000170.1 GCA_002898735.1 Candidatus Thermoflexus japonica | reverse complement strand
GCGCTGCAGGCCAGCGGGATCGTGATCAGCAAGACGATCCATAATCGGCGCATGATCGCTCCTGAATCGGAGTTACCGGGAATTGTCTCTCCAGGTCGGAGAGGGGTCCATTTGCCCTGGCGTTGTGCGGATCCGCCGCAGGGCGGTCGCGCAGATGAGCTGCGGGGCTCATCCCGCCGGAGCCCTCATCAGCCGTTCCAGCAGCGCCTCGTCGGAACGGCGACGGCGGGCGAAGACCTGAGGGCGCTTCCGGGCGACGCGTGGCCAGGTGAGGAGGCCGGCGAGCATTCCCCGCAGCCGGGCCCGCGCGGCCGCTCCCCGCCACGCCCGGAGGGCGTCCCGTGCGATCTGGAATTGCGCCCGCAGAATCTGCGGCCAGAACCGCCTCAGCAATCCCGTCGGGTAATCTTTGGCGATCAGATAAATGAAATTCCGTCCATCGTAGAAGCTCGCGATCGGCCCGCCGCCCGTGGCGCTCAGCTTATGATAGACCACAGCGGTCGGGACATACCAGCAATTCCACCCCGCGATCTGGGCCCGCCAGGCCAGATCCACATCCTCGCACGAGTAAAAGAAATCCTCATCGAAGAGCCCGATGTCCTGGAAAAGCTCCCGCCGATAGGCGGCCGCCGCCCCGCAGGCGGAGAACACTTCCTCTTCCCGATCATACTGCCCCTGATCCGTCTCCCAGACCCCCCGGTTTCCCGGGATCCCATCCACCCGGTAGTAATCGCCGGCGGAATGGAAGACATCCCGGCGATCGAAGAGGAGGATCCTGGAGGCCAGAAGACCTGCGTCCGGGTGGCGTTCGAAGGCCCTCACCAGGGCCTCCAGCCAGGTGGGGGACGCCTCCGTATCGTTGTTCAGGAGCACAAGGATCTCCCCACGGGCGGCGCGGATCCCGGCGTTGACGGCCCCCGCAAAGCCCCGGTTGGATCCCAGGGCCAGGATCCGGACCTCCGGGTAGCGGGCGAGGAGCTTCAGGGAATCATCGGTGGAGCCGTTGTCCACCACCAGGACTTCCCGTCGGGGATAGGTCTGCCGGCGCAGCGCCTCCAGGCAGGTGGGCAGATGGGCCGCGCCGTTCCAGTTGGGGATGATCACCGAGACCAGCGGCTCGTTCATTCGGCCAGCCATCCCTCTTCCGCCAGGTAAGCCTGCAACGCCTCCGGCCAGGGCCGCAGGGTGATCCCCAGGGCGGCCCCGCACAGGTTGCGCAGTGGGGTGAACGGCGGGACCCGGGAGGGGCGGGGGAACTCCGTGAGCGGGATCGGGGTCACCGGGATGTGCGATCGGCCGGTCCGACGGAGGATTTCGATGGCATACTCATAGCGGGAGCACCACCCTTCATTGGTGAAATGATAGATCCCATAAGCCCCGGTCTCGATCAGGCGGGCGATCGCCGCCGCCACATCCCGGGTGTAGCTGGGCGAACCCACCTCATCATGAACCACCCGGAGGGCCCCCTGTTCATCGGCCCGCTGGAGGATCTTGCGAACGAAGTGATGGCCCCCCGGGCCGAAAACCCACGCCGTTCGGACGATATAGAAGCGGCGCAGCAGGTGGGAGACGAACCACTCCCCCGCCCACTTGCTGCGGCCGTAGGGGTTGATGGGATTGGGGGGATCGAACTCCAGATAGGGCTCGGCTTTGGTCCCATCGAACACTTCGTTGGTGCTGATATAGACCATGACGGCCCCCACCGCCCCGCAGGCCATCGCGACCGTCTGCGTGCCCAGGGCGTTCACCCGAAAGGCTCGCTCCGGATCCCGTGCGCAGCCATCCACATCGGTCATGGCGGCCGTGTGGATGACCACATCGGGCCGGTGGCGAAGGATGGCCCGAAAGACCGCCGGCCGATCGGTGATGTCCAGATCGGCGCGGGTCAGCGGGATCAGCGAGTGATCCGCCAGGGCCTCCTGCAGGGCCCGTCCCAGCTGTCCGCCTGCCCCTGTGATCAGGATGCGCATATGCTTGCTCTACCGGGAAATCGTTACGTGTTTACTATCCGGGAGTTACCGTCACGTGGATCACCTTCTCCGGAGGGCTTCTGGAGCTGGAGCGGCCGCCCCATCCCCCCAGAGAAGAATCCTTTGCTCCTCCCCCCAGGGTCCTCCGGACCGCCGGGGAGAAGGGGCCCGTGCGAGGCACCCGGGGCGCTCCGCCCGGCCCCCAGAGCCGCAGGGAAAACCCGTTGCGTATTATAAGGCGAACGATGACCATCCCCCGGGGGCTCAGGGGCAACGAACCTGCTGTCCCTGAACCCCTTCTCCTCCTTGCGGAGGGAAGGAGATCGCCGGGGGCGGGGAACGCTCTACCCGTTCCAGGATCCGGATGACCGGTGCCTCGACCTCATCGCATGGGGGCGCGATCGGGCTTCCGGGCGGGCTCACGGAGCCACATCGTTCCATCGGGACTTTGGGGATAGGGAGCCAGGCGATGGAAAAGGGGAAGACGGTTCTGATCTTCGATGGGGACTGTGGTTTCTGTTCCCGGGCGGCGCGGTGGGTGAAACGCTGGGACCGGGGACATCGGATCCAGCTGGTGCCCTTTCAACAGCCGGGCGCGCCGGAGCGCTATGGCCTGACCCGGGAGGCATGCGAGCAGGCCGCGTGGGCGATCACGCCCGATGGCGCACGACATCGGGG
>BEHY01000169.1 GCA_002898735.1 Candidatus Thermoflexus japonica | reverse complement strand
ATAAGAGGCCGACACGGGGCGTGGGGGGTGTCGAATGAATTCGACCGGGAGAGGCCTCCGGCCAGCGGCCGGCCTGCGCCGGCCTATACGCCTCCCCGCGTCGGCGAAGGCCGACGCATGGCGCACCGCGCCTCGAAAGGCCGATTTCAATCGGCACACCAGGCCGACGCCCAGCGCACAGCGCCCCGAAAGGCCGATTTCAATCGGCGTTAGAAGCCCACGCCCGGCGCAGGGCGCCTCGCGGGGCCGATCTCCTATCGGCATCATGTTCGCCCCTACTCGGCAGGCCGGCCGCGGGCTCGTTCCTCCTCCACCAGCACCCGGCGCAGGACCTTGCCGACCATGCTCTTGGGGAGCTCGCTCCGGAACTCGATGTAACGCGGGATCTTGTAAGGCGCCAGCTTGTCCCGGCACCACTCCCGGATCTCCTCGACGGTGGCCGTCTGCCCTTCGTGGAGCACCACCCACGCCTTGACGGCCTCCCCCTGATGGGGATCCGGGACCCCGGCGACGGCCACCTCTTTGATCTTGGGATGCTGGGCCAGGACCTCCTCCACCTCCCGCGGCCATACCTGATAGCCGCCCGGCTTGATCACTTCCTTCTTCCGATCCACGATGTAGAAGTAACCGTCCTCATCCATGCGGGCGATGTCGCCCGTGTAGAGCCAGCCATTCCGGAGCGTGTTCTCCGTCTCCGTCGGCCGGTTCCAGTAGCCCTGGAACACCTGCGGGCCCCGGAGGACCAGCTCCCCGATCTCCCCCGGCGGCAGCTCCGTCACCCCGTCCTCCAGGCTGACGATCTTCGCGTCCACGTCGGGGAGGGGGATGCCGATGCTGCCCTCCTTGTTCACACCATAGAGCGGGTTGCAATGGGTGGCCGTGGGCGCCTCCGAGAGACCGTAGCCCTCCACCAGCTTCGCCCCGGTGATCTCCTCAAAACGGCGTTTGATCTCCAGCAGCAGCGGCGCCGCGCCGGAGATGCACGCCCGGATCGTGCGGAGGTTGTATTTGCCGGCCTTCACGTCGGGATGGTTGTTGATGGCGTTGTAAAGAGTGGGCACTCCGGGGAACATCGTCACCCGATAGCGCTGCAGCCCATCCAGCAGCGTGGGCAGATCCCGCGGGTTCGGCACCAGCACCAGGGTGGCCGCGGTTTGCATGGCCAGGCCCAGGGCCACGATCATGCCGTAGGCATGGAACAGGGGCAGAGCCCCCATGACCACTTCCTGGCCGTCCCGGATCTGGGGATCCCAGGCCCGGACTTGAAGGACGTTCGCCACGATGTTGCGATGGAGAGCGACCGCCCCCTTGGAGAGCCCGGTGGTCCCGCCGGTATACTGGAAGATCGCCACATCCTCCGGCCCGACCTCCACCGCCGGCCGCTGGTCCGGCCGGTAGCGCCGCAACAGGTCCTGGAACCACACGTCCTGATCCCGCAGCGTCACCCGGTCCCCTTCCTTGCGCTCCCGGGCCAGGGTGTAGAGGAGCTTCAACAGCGGGCTCATATATTCCTTGATGTGGGCAGCGACAATACGGCGCACCGAGGTGTTGGGCTGAACGGATTTCACTCGTTCGTAAATCCGACTGAGGACGATGGCCACGGTGGCGCCGGAGTCGGCCAGCTGGTATTCCAGCTCGCGGGGGGTGTAGATGGGGTTCGTGGCCACCACGATGCCGCCGATCTTCTGGATCGCGAAATAGGCGATGACGAACTGGGGGATGTTGGGCATAATCAGAGCCACCCGATCGCCCTTCCGCACGCCCAGCTCGTGGTAGAGGGCAGCCGCCAGGCGGTCGGAGAGCTCATGGAGCTCCCGATAGGTCATGGCGCTTCCCGCGAACCCCTGATGGGCCGGCTTGAAGATCAGGGCGATGCGGTCCGGGAAACGGCGGGCGGAGTCCTCGAGGAATCGGAAGAAGGGGATCGGGGGATACTCCAGGGAACGGGGAACTCCTGGATCATAGAACCGATACCACGGGCGATCGTTCACCATCGCTCCCTCCCAGCGGCGAAAGGATGGTCTGGGGGAAGAAAAACCCAGGGGAATTCACCCAGCGGGGAAATGGCTCACCCCCCTGGCGTCGGAGCCGGGTGCCTCTCCTCCCCCAGTGGGCCCGGCAGGATTCGAACCTGCAACCGACCGGTTATGAGCCGGCTGCTCTGCCGTTGAGCTACGGGCCCCCAGCACGAAATTGATGATTGGCGGGGGAATCGGATGGTAGGGCAGGCGGCGAAGATCCCTGCCCCACCCCGATCGAGGGAAAGGAGCGGGCGACGGGACTCGAACCCGCGACCTTCTGCTTGGAAGGCAGATGCTCTACCATCTGAGCTACGCCCGCATCCAGTCGGGGCGGTCGGATTCGAACCGACGACCCCCACGTCCCAAACGTGGTGCGCTAACCTGGCTGCGCCACGCCCCGAGGTGGGAGAACCCATCTCCGGAAATCGGGCAGGCCGCCCCCATGGCCTGGCCGGCCTTAGAAGCCTGTCCGGAGATCCCATGCAATGGTAATTATAGCACAGTTTGGGGTCAGGAAGGGGCGGTCAGAGGCCATGGGTGTGTCCCAAGATTGTCGGGAAGGGTCAATTGGCCCGGCAAATTTGTTCCCATGCCCACCTCCACTCGCTTTCGCCCCCCATCCCGGCGCTCCGTA
>BEHY01000168.1 GCA_002898735.1 Candidatus Thermoflexus japonica | reverse complement strand
CGCCGCTGCACCTGAACGCTCATCCCCTGCCTCCCTGGATGCTGACCTGGAAAGGCCATGCGAAGCCCGGCCTGTTTTCAGATTAACACCGAACCGGGATCCGGCCAAGGGATGGATCTTTCCCGCCGAAGACGGAAAGAAACCCCGGATGAGATCTGGACCATCTCCGGGATCTGCCATATCTTTGAAGAGGAGTCGTTTTCCGCCTCCATCCGGCTCGAGCGGGAAGACGCTCCAGGCCGGGTGGAGGTCAGCCCCATGACCCCAGTATCTTCCCACAACGCCTATCAGGGGGAAACGCCATGACCATCGGCCAGCGGATCCCGATGCGGGACGGTCATTTGAAGGTGACCGGGCGCCTGAAGTTCGGCGCCGACCTCCGGCTGCCGGATCTCCTGTATGCTCGTCTCGTCCTCAGCCCCTACGCCCACGGCCGCATCCGGCGGATCGATGCCTCGCGGGCGCAGGAGATCCCCGGGGTGGTGGCGGTGTGGACGGCGGCGGATCTCCCCGAGTTCCAGCGGGAGCCGGAAAGCCATTCCCGGGCGCTGCTGGCCTGGGAACGGGTGGTTTACTACGGCCAGCCCGTGGCGGTGGTGCTGGCGGAGAGCGAGGCCGCGGCAGCCGATGGGGCCGCCCGGGTGGAGGTGGAGATCGACCCGCTCCCCGTGCTCGTCGATCCGCTGGAGGCGATGTCCGAGGAGGCCGCGCGGATCTGGCCGGGCGGTCGCCCCGGGGTGCGGGCGGATGCAGGAGCCCACGCCGCGGATGTCGGCGGCCCGGAGGAGGCCCCGCCCGCCCGGCCCGGCAATGTCTCGGATCACGTCCGCTACACGCGAGGGGATATCGCCCAGGGATTCCGGGAAGCGGATCTGATCCTGGAGTTCACCTACCGCACGTCTTCCGTCCATCAGGCTTACATCGAACCCCATACGACGACAGCGGCCCTGGACCCCGCCACGGAGACGCTGACCATCTGGACCAGCACGCAGGATCCCTTCGGGGTGCGGGAGGAGGTGGCGGATTTCCTGGGCTGGCCGGAGAACCGGATCCGGGTGGTGCCGACCCCTGTGGGCGGCGGCTTCGGCGGGAAGTTCACCCTGCTGGAGCCCCTGGTCGCCGCCCTCGCGGTCCACACCCGACGCCCGGTGCGGTTGACGCTGACCCGTCAGGAGGAGTTCCTCATCGGGACGCCGGCCCACGCTTCCATCATCACCCTGAAAACCGGCGTGAAGCGGGATGGGACGCTGACGGCCCTCCAGGCCCGGGTGATCTTCGACGCCGGGGCCTTCCCGGGCTCGCCCGCCCGCATCGCCGCGAACCTGCTCGGGAGCTTCTATCGTTTCCCCCATTATGAGATCGAGGCCTTTGAAGTGCTGACCAACAAGCCCGGGGTCGGCGCGTATCGCGCGCCGGGCGCGCCCCAGGCCCTCTTCGCCCTGGAATCCCAGATGGATGAGATGGCCCGGCAGCTGGGGCTGGACCCGCTGGAGTTCCGGCTGCGGAACGTCATGGAGGAAGGGGATGAGCTGCCCAGCGGGAAGCGCTATGGGCCCATCGGCCTGCGGGCATGTCTGGAAGCCCTGCGAGAACATCCCCTGTGGCGGGAGCCCCGTCGGGAGCCTGGCGAAGGCATCGGGCTGGCGGTGGGCGGCTGGCACGGCGGCCTGGAGCCGGCCGCGGCGATGTGCCATGTGGACCGCGATGGGGTGGTGCGGATCTATGTGGGGGCGGTGGACCTGCAGGGCACTCACACGGCCATGGCCCAGCTGGCCGCGGCGATCCTGGGAGTGCCGGTGGAACGGGTTCGCATCCTCCAGGGCGATACCGATATGGCTCCCTATGCCGGGGCCAGCGGGGGCAGCAAGACCACGTATACGGTCGGGCTGGCCGTGCAGCGGGCGGCCGAGGAGGCCCGCCAGCAGATCCTGCGGATCGCCTCCGAACGCCTGGAGGTCGCCCCGGAGGATCTCGAGATCCGCGACGGCCAGATCTACATCCGGGGGGTCCCGGAGCCCCGAATGAGCATCGGAGAGGTGGCGGGGCTCTCCCAGCGCTTCGGCGGGAAGTTCGAACCGGTGGTCGGCCGGGGCTCCTCCGCTCAGACTGAACAGGCCCCCGGCTTCGCGGCCATGCTGGTCCGGGTGCGGGTGGATCCCGAGACGGGCCACATCACGGTGCGGGAGGCGGTGATCGCCCAGGATGTGGGGCGGGCCATCAACCCTCTGCTGATCGAGGGCCAGATGCACGGCGGGGCGGCCCAGGGCCTGGGCTGGGGCCTGTGGGAGGCCCTGCGCTACGATGAGAACGGCGTCGCCCTCACCGCTTCCTTCGTGGATTACGCGCTCCCCACCGCCACCGAGGTTCCCCCGATTGAAACCTGTATTGTGGAAGTGCCCAGCCCGCATGGCCCCTTCGGGGCTCGGGGGGTTGGGGAGCCACCGGTGGTTCCCGGCGCGGCGGCTGTCGCCAACGCCATCCGGGACGCGGTCGGCGTCCGGATCACGGAGCTGCCCATCACGCCGGAGCGGTTGTGGAACACCCTGACCGCCCGGATGATCGCCGAGACCCGCCTCCGGCATGAGTGGGGGGATCCATCCTAACTTGTAAATTCGGGCTCTTTGACCTCTCCCAACTGCCAAGGACGGCCTTGTAGCGCAGGCTGAAAGCCTGCGCCGCGGGCGCAAGCCCGCGTTCACCGTCTTATACGGGCGGAAGCCCGTGCTACGTCACGGCGGCAC
>BEHY01000167.1 GCA_002898735.1 Candidatus Thermoflexus japonica | reverse complement strand
ATGTAGGCCTCCACCTCGGCCCGGCGCTCCGGCGCGGTCAGCTTCGGCACCAGGGGATGCTCCGGAGCCAGCACAACGAACGTGGCCCCGAACAGCGTGTCCGGACGGGTGGTGAAGACCACGATGGAATCCTCCCCTTCCGTGGGGAAGACGATCTCGGCGCCCTCGCTGCGGCCGATCCAGTTCTTCTGCATCGTGCACACCCGCTCCGGCCAGTCCAGCTGGCTGTGGTCCAGGAGCTCATCGGCGTAGGCCGTGATCCGCAGGAACCACTGCTCCAGCTCCTTCCGGATCACCGGCGTGCCGCACCGCTCACAGACCCGCTCGCCGTCCTGGCTGACCACCTGCTCCCGGGCCAGGGTGGTGTTGCACTTCGGGCAGAAATCCACCGCGGAGCGCTTGCGGTAGGCCAGCCCGCGCTTGTAGAACTGGATGAAGAACCACTGGTTCCACCGGTAGTATTCCGGCTCGCAGGTGATCACCTCCCGTGACCAGTCGAAGGAAGCTCCCATGCTGCGCAGCTGCCGGCGCATCCGCTCAATGTTGGCGTAGGTCCACGTCTTCGGGTGGGTGTTGTGTTTGATGGCCGCGTTCTCCGCCGGCAGGCCGAAGGCATCGAAGCCGATGGGGAAAAGGACGTTGTAGCCCTTCATGCGCAGATAGCGGGCCACCGCATCGCTGGGGGCCATGGCGAACCAGTGGCCCATGTGGAGATCCCCCGACGGATACGGGAACATCGTCAGGAAGTAGAATTTGGGGCGGCTCGGGTCGCGAACCGCCCGGTAGATCCCTGTTTCCTCCCAGCGCTGCTGCCACTTCGGCTCAATCGCCTGAGGATCGTAGCGCTCCATTTCCCCACCTCCTTCAAGCCGCCCCTACGGGCGTCAGCCACCCATATACATCCGGCGCCTGGCCGGTCACGATGGCAAAGAAACGCTCCTGGAGCCGGCGGGTGATCGGGCCGGGCTGCCCGCATCCGACCGGGATGCGATCCACCGATCGCACCGGGGTGATCTCCGCCGCGGTCCCGGTCATGAACATCTCATCCGCAGCGTAGAGCCACTCCCGCGGGATGGGCTGCTCCCGCACCTCGATCCCCTGCTCCCGGGCCAGGGTGAGCACCGCATCGCGGGTCACGCCCAGCAGGATCGAATTATGGAAGGGCGGCGTGTAGAGCACGCCATCCCGAACCAGAAAGAGGTTCTCCCCGCTGCCCTCGGCCACATAGCCGTAAGCGTCAAGCATGATCGCTTCCGCATACCCCAGGTCATGGGCCTCCATGGCCGCAAACTGCGAGTTCACATACTGGCCGCCGATCTTGCCCAGCGCCGGGAAGGTGTCCGGCGCCATGCGCCGCCACGAGGAGACGATGACATCCACCCCCTTCTCCAGGGCCTCCTGGCCGAGATACTTCCCCCACTCGAAGGTGACGATCACCACCTCCACCGGGCACGAGCGGCCATCCACCCCCAGCGGCCCCGCGCCCCGAAAGACCAGGGGACGAATATAACAGGAGGAATGCCGGTTGGCCCGCACCGTCTCCACGATCGCCTGCGCGAGCTGTTCCTCCGTGTAAGGGATCTCCATGCGCAGGAGCCGGGCGGAGAAGAACAGCCGGGCCAGATGCGGTCGAAGCCGGAAGATCGACGCCCCCTGAGGCGTCTCATAGGCCCGGATCCCTTCAAACACGCTGGTTCCGTAATGAAGGGCATGGGCCGTGACATGGACCGTCGCCTGATCCCAGGGCACCAGCCGCCCATTCCACCAGATCCACTCGCTTCTCGGAGCCATCGGCCTCCCCCTCCTGAAAAGGACTTGAGAAAAACGTGCGGCGCTTTCCCCTGCAATCCCTAAAAAGGCCGGAGGATCTCCATGCCCAGGATGAGGAAGGCGATCACGAGCAGCGCCCCCTCGATGACCAGGAGCAGCGGCTGCCGGTAGTAGCGGCGATAGAAGGCGAGCCCCCAGACACCGGCGGCATGGAGGTCTCGAGGCCACAGGGCATACTGCCGCCGACGCCACGGCCAGAGCCACATGATCCCATCGTCGGTCCCGATGCTATCCAGCACCAGGTGCATGAGGGCCAGCCCAATCACCAGCCCCAGGGGCAGACGGAACCCCCGGGCCAGGATCCCGCCCCAGACCACCCAGAACAACGGCGTGTGGGTCCAGAGGGCGTGATGGGGGTTATGCCCCTCCCCGCCGGTTCGCCGCCGATGCCACCAGCCCCACAGGAGATCCAGATCCGGCAGCCCGCTGAGCAGCGCCGCCAGCCCGGCGATCCCGAGGTGGAAGGGCTGATGGGTCGCCCGCTGGATCATGTAGGCGGCGACCACCCCCGCCGCCGCATGGGCCATCACCGTCATCCATCCCTCCAGCCTGAGGGGATTCCACGGGTTCATCCGCCCGCGGGGCCGCTCTGCCGAAAACAAGGAACCCCCCTCCGTCAGGGACGAAGGGGGGTTCCTCCGCGGTCCCACCCTGCTTCACCGGAAGCCCCATTCGATCCTTCCGGTGCGCTCTGGCGCGGTAACGGGCGCAACCCGGCCGGAGCTACGGCGGGCATCGCTTTCGCTCCGGCGGCTCCGGGGCGAGTTCGACCTCTGGAGGCCCTGTGGCCCCCTGGCCCTCCCCATGGGCCCTGCGGCCTCGCACCAACCGGCCGCTCGCTGGGGGATGGTCTACTACTCCCCTTCTTCGCCTTTACGATGGCGGGAAGGCCCGGCTCCTCCCGGTCTGCCTCCTCCGCCGTCTGGAAAAGGGCGCTCCCCGCGCCCCAGAGGGCTTTGAAATGATAAAGAACAGGGCGCTTTCGCGCCCTGAAGGGAGGTGGACCCGACGGGATTCGAACCCGTGACCTCCGCCGTGCCACGGCGGCGCGCTCCCAACTGCGCTACGGGCCCACG
>BEHY01000166.1 GCA_002898735.1 Candidatus Thermoflexus japonica | reverse complement strand
CCTGCGGTGAGAACGCCCACGCCGGATCCTCCGCGCGCCGGGGTGGATGCGGGGCGGGAGCTGTATCTGGTGCAGGCGGGGGACACCCTGGTGGCCCTGGCCCAGCAGTTCCAGACGACCGTTGAGGCGATCCTGGCGCTGAACCCCGGGCTCGACCCCCAGCGTCTTTACGTGGGGCAACCGTTGTGGATCCCGGTGGGGGTGAAGGAGCATGGGCCGGCGCTCAAGCTGATCCCGGATTCCGAGCTGGTCTATGGGCCCGCTTACCGGGATTTCTCCACCGCGGAGGCGATCCATCGGTTCGGTGGGTATCTGAGCCGCTATCAGGAGACGGTGGGGGGAGAGGTCTGGACGGGAGCTCGGATTGTGGAAGAGGTGGCGCGCAACCATAGCGTGGGCCCACGGGTGTTGCTGACCTTGCTGGAGATGCAGAGCGGCTGGGTGCGCGGGGAACCCGCGGATGAACAGGCCCGGCTTTACCCGATGGGCTGGGAGCGACCGGGTTACGAGGGCCTCTATCGGCAGCTGAACTGGGCGGCGGATCGGCTGAACGATGGCTATTACGGCTTTAAGGGGCGGCACATGTGGACGATGCGGTTCGCCGATGGGCGGCGGGTTCGGGTGGCGGAGGGCCTGAACGCCGGGACGGTGGCGGTGCAGACCTTCCTGGCGGCCGTGCTTCCCCCGGAAGCCTGGGCCCGGGCCGTGGGCCCCTCCGGATTCCCGGCGGTCTATCGCGCGCTCTTCGGGGAGCCGTTCCGTCCGGAGCCGGAACCGTCGGTTCCCCCGGAACCGACCTGGCAGCTGCCCTGGGGGGATGGGGAGCTCTGGTATTTCACGGGCGGACCGCATGGGGGATGGGGGAACGGAGCGGCATGGGGCGCGCTGGATTTCGCGCCGCCGGATGTGGATGGATGCGCGCTTTCCCGCTCCTGGGTGCGCGCGGTGGCCGACGGCATCGTGGCGCGGACGGGGGAGGGCCTGGTGGTGCTGGATACGGATGGCGATGGGCGGGAGGAAACCGGATGGGTCGTGGTTTACCTTCATATCGCGGCCCAGGGACGGATCCCACCCGGCGTCCGGGTCCGGGCGGGAGATCCCCTGGGGCATCCTTCCTGCGAGGGCGGGTTCGCGGACGCCGCCCATGTCCATCTGGCCCGCCGTCTGAACGGGGAGTGGGTGCCCATCGACGCCGGGCATCCCTTCCGCCTGGGAGGCTGGGAGGCCCTCCCCAGCTTCGCCCTCTATGAGGGCGCGCTGGTGCGAGGGGAGGAGCGGAAGATCGCCTGCGCCTGCAAAGACGAGCTCCGGAACGGGATCCGGGCGCCCTGAGGGAACGCATACCGGGGAGCGGGCGGGGAGACCGTTCCTCCTTTCCAGAATTCAGAAGGCCTGTGTTCCCCCGCTTCCCTGGGGGAAAGTGAAGAAAGATTCTCGCGCCGGGGCAGAGCCCTCGCCCCCATGGACCGCGTGAAGCGCTGAGGGGAGCAGGATCCTCTATAATGGTGATGAGCGTTCTTCCAGATGAGGGGAGCCCTCCATGAGGGATGGCCTCCGCAAGCCCGGCGTATTGCAGGCGTTTTTGAGCGACCCGGATCCTCAGGAGATCGCCGAGACCCTTGTGGCCTTCGCCAACACCGACGGCGGTGTCCTGGTGATCGGGATGGATCCGGAGGGAAGAGCGATCGGGGTGGATCCGGAGGAAGTGGAGGATGCGCTCCGGCAGGCCATGCTCCGCTGCCGTCCCCCCATCCAGATCCGATGGGAACCGAACGAGGTGGATGGGAGAACGATCATCCTCCTCCACGTTCCCCGCAGCCCGGAGCTCCACAGCCTGGACGACGGTCGGGTCCTGATCCGACGGGGCGCGGAGAACCGCCCGCTGGAAGGACGGGAGATCCAGCAGCTGGCGGCAACCAAATCCGTCGGGGACTACGAAGCGGAGGTGGTCCCGGGAGCCACCCGGGAGGATCTGGATGAGGCGATGATCGGGGAATACCTCGCCAAGCGGGAAGCCCGTCAGCGTCGGCCCATCGCCGGGACCGTGGAGGAATTGCTGGTGGAGATCGGGGCCCTGACCCCGTCCGGGCAGCCCACGGTGGCGGGAATCCTGCTGTTCGGAAAACAGCCCCAGCGGTTCCTTCCTCAGAGCGGCGTGGTTTTTGTGAAGTATCCCGGGACAACCCCGCATGGCGAGGAGGGGTTGCCGGGCTACGCGCGCCGGGAGGAGATCGGCGGTCCGCTGGCGCGGGTCATCGAGCAGGCCTGGAAGATCGTGTGGGATGAGATGCAGGTGGGGGCCGTGGTGCGGGGTCTGGAGCGGGAGGAGCGGCCGGAGTATCCTCCCTTCGCGGTGCGGGAGGCGATTGTCAACGCCGTGTGCCATCGGGATTACCGGCTGCGGGGCCGCCGGATCGAGATCCGGAAGTTTGCCGATCGCCTGGAGGTCAGCAGCCCCGGGGGGTTACCGGGGCATATCACGCTGGATAACATCGTGGACGAACATTATTCCCGCAACCCGCGGATCGTCTCGGGGTTGTTCTACTGGGGGTATATCGAGGAGCTGGGCCTGGGGATCGATCGGATGATCGAGGAGATGGTGCGGGCCGGTCATCCTCAACCGAAGTTCATCGCCCAGCCCTATTCCTTCACGGTGATCCTCTACAACCGACAGGAGCGCGCGCCGGTTCCGATGGGGGAACCCCCGATGAACGAGCGCCAGCTGAAGGCGCTGCAATACATCCGGGAACACGGGCGCATCACCAACCGGGAATACCAGCAGCTGTGCCCCGGGGTCTCCCCCGAGACCCTCCGGCTGGATCTGGCGGATCTGGTCCGGCGGGGGATCCTCCTGAAAATCGGAGAGAAGCGCGGAACGTATTACATCCTGAAGTAATCCATGTGCGGC
>BEHY01000165.1 GCA_002898735.1 Candidatus Thermoflexus japonica | reverse complement strand
CCGGCTTCCAGCTCCCGGATGATCCTCTGGCTCGCATCCTGGGCAGGCGGGTTGGGCGGGTGATCGTGGTAGGGGTCGATGGGAATCTGTATCTGACAGACCAGAGCGGTTTGCGGCAGCAGGCGCTCACGGAGGATGCCGGCCCAACGGCCGCGGGTCGTCGCGCGTATCGGCTCCCGGCCTGGTCTCCCGATGGACGCCGCCTGGCGGTCTTCGAGGTTTTCAGCGGAGAAGTCACGAGGATGCGGGTGATCGGTATGGATCTATCCGCCGGGCGCCCCACCCGCCAGGTGTGGGGGGAATGGGACGGCGAGGAGCCGGCTGTGCTGAGCTGGCTGGATTCCCGTTCCCTGATCGTCCTGAGCCGGAAGGACGCCCGTTCCACGGTTTACGCTCTACGGCTGCTGGATCCAGCGGGAGGGCAGGAAACCCTTCTGGCGCAGGGCCGCCCGCTCTTCTTCAGCTGGAACCCCGCCCGGAGGGCGCTGGCCTGGCATCGGGAAGGGCGCTATCTGGAGCTTCGCGGGCTGGACGAAGGGGAGGTCCGGCAACGGTCGGATCACACCGCCGCTTTCAACGCGCCGGCCTGGTCGCCCGATGGCCGGTGGCTGGTCTGGGCGGAACAGGAAGGATCGGTCAGCGCCCTTCGATTGGAGGAGGCCGGCGATCGGATGGCCCGCACGATCATCACCTTCACCGGAGGGGTCGCTTTCGCCTGGTCCCCCTCCGGCCGTTACCTGGCCCTGATCACCGATCCCACGACGACCCTCCCGCGCATCGGCCCGCTGGATCTTTACGATGTGGAAACGGATACTCTGACCCGCCTGGATGACCAGCCCAACCTGGCGCTGTTCTGGTCGCATGATGGCCGGAAGCTGGCGGCCTTTCGCCTCCTGGAGATGGATCCTGCCTCCGGTCAGGTTCTGCTTCAGGCGCGGATTTACGACCCGCCCGGGAAGAGGGGGAGGGATCTGGCGGCCTTCATCCCCACCCGTTCCTTCCTGGAGGTCCTGGCCTTTTTCGATGTATTCCAGCCATCGGCCTCCCTGTGGTCTCCGGATGATCGTTTCCTTCTGATCTCAGCGGTGGAGCCGGAAGGGGAGGCGGGGATCTATGCGCTCCATGTCTCGGGCTGGCTGGAGCCTCGCCGGCTGGGGGATGGCGTGCTCGCCTTCTGGTCCCCACGCTAACATCCCAGCCGGCTTTTCCCCTTCCGCCCCCTCTAATGAGGCGATGGGGAGGTGGAAGCGGGCGCGGAGGCGGGGACCGGGATCAGGGGTCCCGCGCGGGCGGATTCGATGATGGCGATCACCTCGTTCCCGGATAGATCATGACGCTCCAGCAGGGCCTGGGCGACGGCCTCCACTTCGCTGGCGTGCTCCCGCAGCAACCGTTCCACTTTCTCCTCGCACTCCGCCCAGAAGCGTTCGATGATCTCCTGATAGCGCTCGGGCTCATCGGGCCTCATGGGGTGAAAGCCGAAGTAGCCCAGGTCCAGCAGCGTCAGGATCCGCTGGCGGACGTGCTGGAAATCCGCGCTGGCGCCGGTCCAGTATTCCCCCATAAAGATCTTCGTGGCCACGTGGCCGGCCAGCGAGACCATGATCTCCGCCACCAGACGCCGCAGGGGGACGGTGTAAAGCTCCTGCTTGGGGGCGCTGTGGACGTATCCTAAAGCGCCGGGCATGTTGGTGCGGCGGATCAGCGAGGCGCGGATGATCCGCTCATCCGGCAGCAGGTAATACTGGGCGACGGCGTGGCCGGCCTCATGATAGGCCACCTGACGGCGCTGGAGGGGGTCCATCTCCGCGATGGGGTTCTCCAGGCCCATCGCCTGCTCCTGGAGGGCCAGCTCGATATCCCGCTGGGTGATGTAATCTCGCCCGTTGAATAAGGCGATGCGCACCGCGTCTTTGGTAATGGCGGCCATGATCTTGGCCGGGGTCGCCCAGGCGGTATCGGCCACCAGGGATTCGATATCGATGTTCGGATCGTGCTTCACTTTGGAAAGATATCCCCGGATGATTTCCCGACGCCCCGCCCGATCCGGCAGATCCACGTAGATGATGCGGTCGAATCGCCCCGGCCGCACCAGGGCAGGATCCAGGGCGTCCGGACGGTTGGTCGCGCCCATGAAGAGCACATGCCAGCTGCGGGGCGGAGGGCGCTTCCCCAGAAGCCGATAGATCCGCCCTTTCACGCGCTCCCAGCGGGTGAGCTGGGTGATGCCGTCCATTTCATAGAGGAGGCGGGTCAGGGCTCCGGTGCCGCCCCACCCCAGCCAGCCCAGAGGGCCGGCGCGCTCGCCGCCCAGCACGCCGCCGCGGCTGGCGCCCACCGCGTCGATTTCATCGATGTAGGCGATGCAGGCTCCGTATTCCCGGGCGAGCTTGCGGGCTTTCCCAACGAACCACATCATCTTGAGGACATCCACTCCCCAGAACATCGAGCGGAAGCTCGATCCCTCAATGGAGATGAAGGGGATGCCCGCCTCGCCGGCGATGGCCTTGGCCAGCATGGTTTTCCCGGTCCCCGGCGGCCCGGCCAGCAGGATGCCATTGATGAACTGCCCGCCCATTTTCACGAACTGTTCCCGGTTGGAGAGCAGATCGATCCACTGGCGGACCAGACGCACCAGGTTTTCCTGGCCCCAGTAATCCGCCAGGGTGACCTGTTTGGGGTCGCCCGGCTTGATGACCTCCACGCGGCTGCGGGACATGAACCAGAAGATCGCCACGAACTGGATGAGGACGAAGGTGATGGCGAAGAGGAGCTGGAGGGCGAAGCGCAACAGCAGGATCAGCGCGTTCAGGACGACCGGTTCGACATAGGCCCAGTAGCCCAGCCCCCCCAGGCCGACAATCAGGATCCCTCGGCGCCACCCGCTGTGCCAGCCGCGCATCAGGATCCGTCGCGCATGGGAGCG
>BEHY01000164.1 GCA_002898735.1 Candidatus Thermoflexus japonica | reverse complement strand
GCCAGGGTGTTAGCCAGGGCCTCCAGGGCCGGGCTGAGGCGCACCGGGTAGCGGGGGGCATCCCGCAGCGCCTTATAAGGTTCCGGCAGCCGCTGGAATGCCTCCTGAAACCGCTCGCGGATCTCCGCCAGGGTGGGATGAGGCCGAAGCAAGCGTCCTCCCTCCATCACTTTCTCCAGCAGCGGCGTCCCCCCATCGATCCGTTCCTCCCGAAGGGCCAGGATATCCTCCCGCATCTGGCCGGCTTCATCGTAGAACCGGAAGACCTGCTTCGGGCCCGGGAGGGACGCCTTGCCGGGGCTGAGTTTCAACGCCGGGCGATCCTCATACGCCACCAGCTTGTAAGCCATATCCAGCCACGGCCAGTCCTCCGAAACCCCCATCCGGGTTCCCACGCCGAAGGCATCGATGGGCGCCCCGGCCCGCACCAGCTCATCGATGCGGTATTCATCCAGGCCCCCACTGGCCAGGATCCGAACCTCCGGCAGCCCGGCCTCGTCCAGGATCCGGCGCACCTCGCGGCTCAGGGCGAGCAGATCCCCGCTGTCCAGGCGGACGCCGATCAGGCGCCGGCCTTTCTGTTTCATCTCCAGCGCCACTCGCGCCGCCCGCCGGGCCCCTTCCAGGGTGTCGTAGGTGTCGATCAGGAAGATCGAGCGCTCGGGGAAGGTCTCGGCGAAGGCCCGGAAGGCTTCCTCCTCGCCGGGGAAGGCCATGATGAACGAGTGGGCCATGGTTCCGGTGATCGGGATCCCATAGAGCTTGCCGGCGAGGACATTGCTGGTGGCCTGGAATCCGACCATATAAGCGCAACGGGCCACCTTCAGGCCGGCATCGACCCCATGGGTCCGGCGCAGGGCGAAATCCACCACCCCCCGCCCCCGCGCCGCGACGATGCAGCGGGCGGCCTTGGTGGCGATCATCGTCTGAAGGTGAATCTGATTGATCACATAGGTCTCGGCGATCTGGGCCTGGATGATCGGCGCGGTGATCTCCAGGATGGGCTCATTGGCGAACACCAGCGTCCCTTCCGGAACCGCCCACACCTCCCCGGTGAAGCGGAGGGTCGCCAAGTAATCCAGGAAGGGGCGGGAGAAGATCCCGGTGGACTCCAGGTAGGCCAGGGCCTCCGGAGGGAAGCGGAAATCCTCCAGAAAACGAAGCACGTCTTCCAGCCCGGCGGCCACCAGGAATCCGCGTTCAGGGGGGAGATCGCGCACGAACAGGCTGAACGTGGCCTGACCCGTGACGCCATGGGCCCAGTAGGCCTGGGCCATGGTCAGCTCATAAAGGTCCGTGATCAGGATGCGGTCTTCCGGCTTCACCATCGCAGGCTCCGCTCTCCGAAGCAGGGTTCTTTCCACTTCTCCGAGAGAAGGATCAGGGCGATCGCTACTCCGGCAGAAACGCCTGGCGCACGTCTTCAATCTCCGGCATCGCCCGCAGCGCTTCGAGGACCTCGGGGGGAGCGGGGGTGTCCAGATTGATGAAAGAAAGGGCCGTGCCCCCCGGCCGATCCCGCCCCAGGCGCCATTCCGCGATGTTGATCCCGTGCTGCCCCAGCAGCGTCCCCACACGGCCGATCACGCCCGGCACATCCTGGCTGCGCATGAAGAGCACCGCCCCGCGGGGCAGCGCCTCCATCGGGAAATCATCCACCTGGACGATGCGGGGTTCCCCCGCAAACAGCGCGCCCGCGATCAGCCGGGTTTCCCGGGTGGAAAAAACCCGGCATGCGATGGCCTGGGCGTAGGCCCCCAGGATCGGCTGGGCCGCTTCCGCGATCTGGATCCCCCGCTCCCGGGCCAGAAGGGGCGCGTTCACGAAAGTGACCTCATCCCCCAGGATCGGCGTGAGGAGCCCCTTCAGGAACGCCACCCCGAGGGGGCGGAGGGCCGCCCGGAGCTCCTCCCCCCGCACGTCGATCTCGGCCCGATGGATGCGCCCGCGGATCAGCTGCATCTGCAGGCGCCCGATCACCTCGGCGAGGCGCATGAACGGCGCCAGGGCCCGGTAATCGGCCCCCTCGGGGAAAGGCAGGTTGACCACATTCCGGTAATCCCGCCCGCGCAGCGCGTCCAGCACCTGCTGGACGATCTGGCGGCTGATCAGGCGCTGGGCCTCGCGGGTGCTGCCGCCCAGATGGGGCACCGCCACCACCCGTTCATGGGCGATCAGCGCCTGCAGGACGGGGGAGCGGGGCGGCTCCTCGCTGAAGGTATCCAGAGCGGCCCCGGCCACCCGGCCGCTGTTCAGCGCCTCCAGGAGGGCCTCCTCGTCCACCACAGCGCCCCGTGCGGTGTTCACCAGATAAACCCCCGGCTTCATCTTCTCAAAGGCCTGGCGGTCGATCAGGTGGTGCGTCTCACGGGTCAGGGGGACGTGGAGGCTGATCACGTCGGCCCGGGCGAGGAGCTCCTCCAGATCCGGGACCAGCTCAATTTGCAGCGCGGCGGCCCGCTCCTCCGGGATGTAGGGATCGAACGCGATCACGTGCATTTCAAAGGCCCGGGCCCGGCGGGCCACCTCCACCCCGATCCGCCCCAGGCCCACCAGGCCCAGGGTTTTGCCCGCAAGCTGGGCGCCGACCCAGCGCTCCCGCTCCCAGCGCCCTTCCCGTAAGGAAAGCCAGGCGGGCGGGATCTTCCGTATGAGGGCCAGAAGCAGCGCGAACGTGTGCTCGGCCACCGCGATCGTGCTGGCCCCCGGGGTGTTCATCACCAGGATCCCCCGCCGGGTGGCGGCCTCCAGATCAATGTTATCCACCCCAATGCCGGCGCGGGCGATCACCCGCAGCCGCTCCGCCTGCTCCAGGATCCCGGCATCCAGCCGCACGCCGCTGCGCACGATCAGGGCGTCGCACATCCGGACCAGCTCCCGCAACCGTTCCGGCGAGGGGCGCCGGGCTTCCACCACCTCCACCTCCGGATCCTCC
>BEHY01000163.1 GCA_002898735.1 Candidatus Thermoflexus japonica | reverse complement strand
TATGGACGGGGCGGCGGGCTTTCTCCCGAGGGAACCGATGCGGAAATAGGGAAGCTCGCGCCGCCTCCCCATCCGGACTTCGAAAGGATCAAGCGGATCCTCGCTATGGGGCCTCCCGGATTCGATGGGAGGGATGGGAAGGTGAGCGGGATGCGGTATTACATCCACACGTTCGGCTGCCAGATGAACGTGGCCGACAGCGAGCGGCTGGCCTCGGCCCTGGAGAAGCTCGGCTACCAGATGGCCGAGCGCCCGGAACAGGCCGATGTGCTGGTCGTCAACACCTGTGTGGTGCGCCAGTCGGCCGAGGAGAAGGCCTACGGGTGGCTCCATATGGTCCGGCCCCTGAAGGAGCGGCGGCCGGATCGCGTGGTGGCCGTCATGGGTTGCCTGGTGGGGGTGAAGGGCAACGAGGGGCTCCGTCGGGCCTTCCCCTGGGTGGATGTCTTCATGCCCCCCGCGGATCCCCGCCCGCTGGTGGACTTCCTGGCCCGGCGGATCGATGAGGGCCGGGCGGTGGCGGACCTGGAGCGCATGATCCGCTACGCCCTCCAGGACGAGGAGCTGGTGCTGCCGCCCTCGGAGCGGGGCCGCAAGGTGACCGCCTACGTCCCGGTGGTCCACGGTTGCTCTTTCGGCTGCACCTTCTGCATCATCCCCTACCGCCGCGGCCCGGAGCGGAGCCGCCCGGTGGGCCAGGTCGTCGCCGAGGTGCGCGCCCTGGCTGAACAGGGGGTGAAGGAAGTCACCCTGCTGGGCCAGATCGTCGATCGCTACGGGAAGGACATCCCCGACGGCCCGGACCTGGCGGATCTGCTCCGGGCGGTGCACACGGTGGAGGGGATCCAGCGCATCCGCTTCCTGACCTCCCACCCCAGCTTCATGACCGACCGGATCATCGACGCGGTGGCGGAGCTGCCCAAAGTGTGCGAGCATATCGAGATCCCGGTTCAGGCCGGCAACGACCAGGTGCTGGCCCGGATGCGCCGCGGCTACACGGTGGCCGATTACAAGCGGGTGGTGGAGAAAATCCGGAAGCGGATCCCGAACGCCTCCATCGCCACGGACATCATCGTCGGCTTCTGTGGGGAGACCGAGGAACAGTTCATGGACACCTACCGGCTGGTGGAGGAGCTGGAGTTCGACGTGGTGCACATCGCCAAATACTCTCCCCGGCCCGGGACGGTGGCCTGGCGCACGATGGCGGACGACGTGCCGCCCGAGGAGAAGGAACGCCGCTTCCGCATGCTGGAGGAGCTCTACGAGCGGATCTCCCGCCGCAAGAACGAGGCCCTTATCGGGCAAACCGTGGAGATCCTGGTGGAGGATCGCAACGAGAAGGGCAAGTGGTTCGGGCGAACCCGCAACAACAAGCTGGTGTTCTTTGAGGACGGCGACCGCGACTGGCACGGCCAGCTGGTTCAGGTCCGCATCACCTCGGCGGGCGCCTGGTCTCTGCAGGGGACCCCGATCTCAACGGCATAAGGGAGGACCGGGCCGGCGTGATGGGATATCCGCTCAACCTCCCCGCCTGTAGGATCGGTGTTTGAGAAAGCGAGGGCGGCAGCGACACAACCGCTGCCGCCCCGGTTTTTTATTCCACCACGATATTGATCAGGCGCCCCGGCACGTAGATGATCCGCTGGGGCTGCCGGTCGCCCAGATGCCGGCGGACGTTGGCCCGATCCAGGGCGATGCGTTTTGCCTCCTCTTCGGTGATCGAGGCCGGGACGTCCACCCGATCGCGCACCCGCCCGTTGATCTGGATCACCAGGGTGATGGTGTCCGCCTTCGCCAGGTCCTCATCCCACTGGGGCCATGGCTGCTGGTGCACACTGTAGGGATACCCCAGCCGCTCCCACAGCTCCTCGGCCAGATGGGGCACAAACGGCGCCAGCAGCAGCACCAGGGTCCGGATGGCCTCCGCCCATGCCTCATGGCGGACCACCGGGGTGTTCCGGGCGTCCTGCAGGTAATTGGTGAACTCCATGAGCGCGGCGATGGCCGTGTTGAACTCGAAATCCTCCAGATCCCGGGTCACCCGCTTGATGGTCCGATGGGTCCACCGCCGCAGGGCGGCCACCTGCTCCGGCGTGGGCTCCCCCTCCGCCGCAGCCGGCTCCAGCACCAGGTTCCACACCCGGTGCAGCCACCGGTGCACGCCTTCGATGCCGGTGGAGCTCCACGGCCCGCCCACATCCCAGCGGAAGCCGAACATCAGGTAAGCCCGCACCGTGTCCGCCCCATAGCGCATGACCAGCTCGTCCGGCGCCACCACGTTCCCCCGGGATTTGGACATCTTCTCCCGATCCTCGCCCAGGATGACGCCCTGGTTGCGCAGGCGGATCATCGGCTCATCGAACCAGACCATCCCCATATCCCGCAGCGCCTTGGTCCAGAACCGGGTGTAGAGCAGGTGCATGGTGGCATGCTCCACCCCGCCGGTATACAGATCCACCGGCAGCCAGTAGCGGGCCTCCTCCTCATCCCACGGCGCGTCATCCTTGTGCGGGCTCAGATAGCGATACTGATACCAGGACGAATCCACGAAGGTGTCCATGGTGTCGGTCTCCCGCTCCGCCGGTCCGCCGCACTGCGGGCATGTGGTCCGGACGAAATCCTCCAGGTATTTCAGCGGCGACTCGCCGGTGGGGAGCACGTTGACGCTCTCCGGCAGCAGCACCGGCAGCTGGTCCTCGGGCACGGGGACGGTGCCGCACTTCGGGCAGTAGATGATGGGGATGGGGGTGCCCCAGTAGCGCTGGCGGCTGATGCACCAGTCCCGCAGCCGGTAGGAGACGGCGGGGCGACCCAGGCCGCGCCGCTCCAGCTCGGCGACCACCGCCTTCTTCCCCTCCTCGCTGGGCAGTCCATCGAAGGGGCCGGAGTTCACCATCGTCCCGGGCCCCTCATAAGCAGCGGAAAGCGGCTTCCCGTCCCAATCCGGCGGGGCGATCACCACCCGGATGGGCAGGTTGAAC
>BEHY01000162.1 GCA_002898735.1 Candidatus Thermoflexus japonica | reverse complement strand
CCGCCACAGGTGAGGACGAGGTCGCCCTCATAGTCCCCAGTGGGCAGGGCCCGGCCGCCGGACATCGAGAGGGTCGCCGTGGCGGTGCCATCCGCCCCGCTAAAGGAGAGCGCCCCCGGGCTGACCGTGACCTGGAGCGCCGGATGGCCGCGGATCGTCTCCACGCTCAGCCCACAGGAGAGCGCGCCCCCGCTGACATTCGTCAGCACGAGGGTCCGGGCATCCGCCACCGGCTTATTGCCGTTCCAGAAGCCGAAGGAGACGCTGGCCGGCTCGATGGTGAGCGGGGTCTCCGCGGCCGCCGCCAGATCGATCCGCCCGCCGCCCCGGGTCAGGGCTCCTGTCGGCGTGCCGATGCCCCGCCTGTGGTCCCACACCGGCCGCTTCGCCGTGTTCACCAGCGCCGACTTAATCTGATCGGGCGACCAGTCGGGGTGGAGCTGGCGCAACAGGGCCGCCGCGCCGGCGACATGCGGGGTGGCCATGCTGGTGCCCTGGAAGAAGGCGAACTCCCCGTTGAAGACGCCCGAGAGGACGTTGACGCCGGGAGCCGTCACGTCCGGCTTGATGAGGAACGTGAAGGGCGTCGGGCCGCGGCTGGAGAAGCCGGCGATGATATCCGCGTTGGCCGTAACGAACTCCTGCGGATGGGTCCCATCCGCACTCACCGTCGTCTTCCCGGCCAGGGCCTTCAGCACCGCCCCGTTCTCCCGGGAGACCATCACCGCCGGGATGGTGGGTTTGGGCTCCGTGCCGTCGTGACCCATGGCCACCGGATCGCCCGCCACGTTGTTCACGATGATCGCCCCGATCGCCCCCGCGTTCTGGGCGTTGCGGATCTTGGTGGTGAAGCTGCAGACGCCGCGGTCGATGAGGGCGATGGTGCCGGAGATCTCATTGGTGATGGTCGTGCACCCGTTGGCCGGGACGGTGGTGGTGAACGGGGCGTTAACGATCGGCGGGATGTAAGGGTTGAACTCGCCCACGGCCGCGCCGAAGGTCAGGGTCTCTGTGCCCGAGATCACCGTCACCGGGATCCCCAGGAAGTGCGGGTTGGTGCTGGCGCCGGCCGTGAGGGCCTTCTCCGCGCTGCCCGGGGACTCCACCGTCATATCGCCGGGCCCGGAGTTCCCGGCCGCCACCGCCACCACCATCCCCGCCTCCACCGCCGCGTTAACGGCCTCCGCCAGGAAGTCGTGGGGGCCCTGCACCGGACCGCCCAGGCTCATGTTCGCCACATCCATCCCATCCCGGAGGGCGTCCTCCAGGGCGGCGGCGATGTCGTGGCTGAAGGCGCTCCCACCGAAGGCGACGAAGCCGGCCCCGAAGCCGGGGAAGACGTTGTAGTCGCCCAGCAGGGCCCGCGGCGCCACCCCGCTCAGCCCGGGGATCTCCACCGTGGTGGTGAAGCCCGCCGCCGTGAAGGTCAGCACCGCCGTCGTGCCGAAGTTGCCGGCCACCGTGCCCGCCACATGGGTTCCGTGATCGAAGACCATCAGCTGCAACGGCGCGGCCGCGCCGGGCGCCACCCCGGAAGCGTAAACCCGACAGACGATCACCTTGTTGTTCGTGTTACGGCCGTCGGGCTTGGTGAAGGGCCGACAGGCGTCGATCTGGCTCACTGGAGGATATCCGGCATCGCTCAGGAAGGGGTTCGTGAGATCGATGCCCGTGTCGATGATCGCCACCTTCACCCCTTCCCCGGCATGCCCGACGCCACCCAGCTTCTCCCAGAGGGCCGGGGCGCCGATCAGGCCGGTGGAGACGTTCATGGTCGGCCGGTAGAGAGCGCTGGGGAACACCCGGGCCACGCCGGGGGCGCGGGCCAGGGCCTCGGCCGCGTGGCCGTTGAGCTTCACCGCCACGGCGTGGGCCACGATCTCGAACTCCCGGACCACCTCAGCCCGCGGGGCGTTCTGACGCAGCCACTCCTTGAAGGCCGACCGCTTCTCCGCCAGGTAACGGGCATAGGCCTGCGCGGCCGGGGATCCCAGATCCAGGCGCTTCCCGCGCGCCGGCCGGGTCGCCGGGTAGCCGGGGATCCGCCCGTCATAGCGGGCGAGGGGGAGATCCTGGAGCTCCACAATGACATAATCGGCCCGTGCAGGCCCGGGGATCGGCGCATCGGTGTTCGGATGGATACCGGAGGTCGTTGGGGCCGCAGAGGCGGGTAAAAACATCAGGAGAACCAGCGCCAGAGCGATCAGCCCACCTGCGCTTCGACGCCACATCGCTCCCTCCTGAGGTCAGCGTGGATCTTAATCAAGCGCTGTCGCTCGTTTCCCCTTTCAGAGCGGTCTTCCCTCCTCCCGCCTAGCCCAAAGGGAGGCGGGACATGGGAGACCGGATCGTTTGCAAGGCGGGCATCTCCCGCCTAGTTATGGAGCGATCGCCTTGAAGCGATCCCAGGGGATCAGCACCCAGGTTTCGGTAGTGGCATGGCCCAGAGTGCGGATCACCGCGCTGGCCCGGGCCGCCACTTCCTCATTGGGGGCCTCGAGGATGTCCAGGTAATCGCACGGCCCAAGGACGGCGTAGCTGGCCACCCAGCGAGCCTCCGGGACCTGGGCCTTGAGGGCTTCACTCACCTTCGCCCCCAGCTCCTGGATCGCCCCCGGGCGGGCGATGGCTTCCGGTGAGAGCCGGGTGAGGATCGCATAGAGGGCCATCTCGCACCTCCTCCCCAAGGGGGGAGGGGACAGGAGCGCGTCCCCTCCCCTCCTCCATATCCTGCAGACCTCACGGCCCGACGATCGCGAAGAAGATATCCGAATCCGTCTTGCCCGGCCGCACGCCCGTCCAGACCGGGAAGGAGAAGCCACGGAAGTCGATGGACAGGCCGTTGTAGTCGCCGATGAAGCGGCCCGTCCCGAAGAAGGCGTCGTCGAAGTTCGAGGCGAAGTCCGAGACCCGGATCTCCGTCCAGGTCTGGCCGCCATCCGTGGAGCGGGCGAGGAACGTATGCGCCAGCTTGTTACCCGGATCGTCCCGCCGGTCATAGAACACCACGTCCACCCGGCCGTTCGGGGCCACCGCTACCCACGGGAACCAC
>BEHY01000161.1 GCA_002898735.1 Candidatus Thermoflexus japonica | reverse complement strand
GGGTTCTTCCATCTATAATTTTTGTGAGAGCGGCGCAACGGGTTTTCATCCAGAGGGATTTTCCCCTCCCCCACGGCCTGAAAGGCCCTGAGGGGGGGAAGAACGCTCGCTCTCCCCCTCTGATCCCGGCTGCGCATGCCTCACCCGATTCCCGACTCAGGAGGTGCCCGGTGGAATTCGAGCCTGTCATCGGCCTGGAGATCCACGCCGAGCTCCAGACCCGATCCAAGATGTTCTGCGCGTGCCCGGTGGTGGATAGCACCATCGCCGAGCCCAACCGCTACGTGTGCCCGGTGTGCGCCGGGATGCCCGGGACGCTTCCCGTCCCGAACCGGCGGGCGATCGAATGGACGATCCTCACCGGCCTGGCCCTGAACTGCGAGATCGCGGAATACAGCCTCTTCTACCGGAAGAATTATTTCTACCCGGATCTCCCTTCCGAATACCAGCGCTCGATGTATGACTACCCCCTGTGCCGGAACGGTTATCTGGAGATCGACACGCCGGATGGGCCCCGGCGGGTGCGCATCCGCCGCGTTCATATCGAAGAGGACACCGGGAAGCTGATCCATATGGGCGGCGTCACGCTGGTCGACTTCAACCGTGCCGGGGTCCCCCTGATGGAGATCGTCACCGAACCGGACATGCACTCCGTGGAGGAGGTGAAAGCCTTCGCCATCGCCCTGCGCACGCTGCTCCGTTACCTCGGGGTGAACTCGGGGGATATGGAGAAGGGCGTGATCCGTTTCGAGGCGAACGTCTCGGTGCGCCCGAAAGGGGAGACCCGATTGGGCACCCGCACCGAGATCAAGAACCTCAACAGCTTTCGGGCTCTGGTGCGGGCCGTGGAATATGAGATCCGACGGCAGATCGAGATCGTCCGCTCCGGCGGCCGGGTGGAGCAGGAGACGATGGGCTGGGACGAAGCGCGGGGGGTGACGGTTCCCCAACGGGGGAAAGAGCACGCCCACGATTATCGCTACTTTCCGGAGCCGGACATCCCGCCCCTGGTGATCTCCCGCGAATGGGTGGAGGAGATCCGCGCCATGCTGCCGGAGCTGCCCCGGGCCCGGCTGGCCCGCTTCGAGCAGGCTTACGGCCTCACCCGGTATGAGGCCGCCCTGCTGACGGAAGATCATCGGGTCGCGGACTATTTCGAACGCGCGGTCGCGCTGGCCCGCCAGGGAGAGCCGGCCGTGGAGCCCCGAACCCTGGCCGCCTGGATCACCGGGGAGCTGTTCCGGCTTATGAACGAAGCCAATCGGGAAATCCAGGATGTGCGGGTGCCCCCGGAGTCGCTGGTGGAACTGATCCGCATGGTCCAGCGCGGGGAGATCAACATGAACACCGGCAAATTGGTCCTGCGCGAGGCCTTCGAGACCGGGGAGGCGCCCCGCCGCATCGTGGAGGCCAGGGGTCTGGCCCAGATCCGGGATGTGGAGGCCCTCCGGGAGATCGTCCTTCAGGTCATCGAAGCGAACCCTAAGGAGGTGGAGAGCTACCTGCGGGGGAAGGAAGGCGTGTTGAAGTGGTTCGTCGGACAGGTCATGCGCGCCACCCGCGGCCAGGCCGATCCCCAGCGGGTGAACGAACTGGTTCGTGAGGCCCTGGAGGCCCGCCGGGCCTCCGCTTCATAGGCATTACGCGATTGGCCTTTCCCGGGAAACCCCGCGATGGCAGGGATACCGAAGGCACCCCCATTGGCCATGAAGTGCATGAAATTCGGGAAGGCGGGAGACCCCTTTCCGATGACGCCGGAAGGTCGGGAAGAGGATCCCCCCAAATTGCAACAGCCTCCGTTGGATTTATAATTCAAGTGAAAACTTTCCCAAAGGAGCCTGCCATGGCCGGTTCAGAGGTGGTCCTCCCGGAGGAGGCGCGGAAGCGATGGCGGGCCCTGGAATGGGCCTGGACCCCCGGGGCCGGATTGGGACGGGTGCTCCAGGAGATCCCTCAATATCGCGGTCGGATCCACCAGTGGGCCTGGGTGGCCAATCGGGTAGCGGGGCTGGGCACCCTCCTCTTCCTCACCGTTCATATTCTCGACACCGCGCTGGTCTACTTCGCTCCCACCTGGTATGAGCATGCCATCGCCCTGTATCGTCATCCCCTCTTCGGCCTCGGCGAGCTGATCCTGGTGGGCTGCGTGCTCTGGCACGGCCTCAACGGGCTGCGCATCGCCATCAGCGATTTCCGCCCTCGCCTGTGGGCTGCGGAGATCCAGGCCCGTATGATCCTGTGGACGGTCGTCGCTTTCCTCGCCCTCTACATCCCCACCTTCTTCATCATGGGCAACACGATCCTTCAGAAAGGCATCCTGGGGAGGTGATCATGGCGGCCATCCCGAAAGTCGCCCCACGCACCGTGCCGGCCATCCGTCCCCGCCTGGAGGTCTGGCTCTGGGCTTTCATGCGGGTTTCGGGCGTGCTGCTGATCCCTCTGGCCTTCGGCCATCTGGCGATCATGCATATCATCAACAATGTCCATGACATCAACACGTGCTTTGTTTACTATCGCTGGAACGTGCTGTTCTGGTGGCGGGTCTATGACGCCCTGCTGCTGTTCCTGGCCTACGTCCACGGCCTGAACGGCCTGCGCCATGTGATCGATGACTACGTGCACCATCGGGGCTGGAATCAGGCCCTGAAGTGGGCGGCCTTCATCGGGGGAAGCCTGGTCATCCTGATCGGGACGATCGCGCTGATCGGCGGAGTGCGGATCGCCGCGCTGCCTGCGGGATGCCCTCCGCCTGGATAAGGGGGCTGGGCTCATGGGATTGACCTGCATCGAAGGCGTGGTGACAGGCCCAACGGGGAAACAGGCGGTCGTCCGCTTCCTGATCGACGGCGGAGCGACCTATACCCTGCTTCCTTATGAGGTATGGCGGGCGATCGAGTTGACGCCCAAACGGTCTGCCACCTTCATCCTGGCGGATGGCACCACGATTCAGCGCCACATCTCCGAATGCCACATCGCCCTCCCCCAGGGGGAAGGCCATACTCCCGTCCTCTTGGGCGAGCCAGGGGGTGAGGCCGTCCTGGGGGTTGTGACCCTGGAGAT
>BEHY01000160.1 GCA_002898735.1 Candidatus Thermoflexus japonica | reverse complement strand
CCTCCCCCCGGGGGCATGTGGGGACCGCGCCGGCCTCCAGATCGGTTTCCCCCTTCCCCTCACCTTTTGGGCTTCGGAGCAGGGGACAGAAAAAGAGACAGGCCATCCCGCGCACGTCCTGCCGAACAGAGGCCCGGAATTCGCCCCACCACCCTTGGCGGCGGAAACCCCTTCCAGGTTATTATTTCACAAAACCGACCATGCAACAGCCTGCGCCCTGCTGGCCCAAGCCAGGGATCTGTTCGGAGTTCCAGATTCGGCGCCTGCCATAGGGGATCAGGGAATCAAACAGACGTTCAGGAGATCCGTCCCGAACATGGCAACTGTGGAGGTTCCCGAATGAAAGCCCTGAAAATCGGTCTGGCCCAGATCTACCCGCTGCTGGGCGATCTGCAGGCCAATCTCCGCAAGCATCTGGAGGTTATCGAGGACGCGGTGGCGCGAGGCGCTGAGCTGATCGTGTTCCCCGAGCTCTCCCTCACCGGATATGTGCTCCAGGACCTAACATACGAAGTGGCCATCCGCCCTGAACCGGGCCATCCCATCCTCCAGCCCCTGCTGGAAGCCAGCCGGCGGGCCGATCTGGTCGTCGGGTTTGTGGAGCTCGATGAGCGAGGGCGCTACTACACGGCAGGAGCCTATCTCTCTGGGGGACGCATCATCCATCGTCATCGCAAAGTCTATCTTCCTACATATGGGATGTTCGATGAAGGCCGGGATATGGCCCCGGGGGATCAGGTTCGGGCGTTCGATACCCGCTTTGGGCGCTTCGGGTTGTTGATCTGCGAGGATTTCTGGCATATCAGCCCGCCTTACCTTCTGTGGCTGGACGGGGCGGATGTGCTGATTTTCACCTCGGCGAGCCCGGGGCGTGGATTGGGAACCCAGGGGAAGCTGGGGAGCACAAGGTGGGTCGAGCTGGTCAATCAGGCTTACGCAAGCCTCTTCACCGTCTTCGTCATCCATGTAAATCGCGCTGGATTTGAGGACGGGCAGAACTTCTGGGGAGGATCCACCATCTTCGATCCGAACGGAGATCTGGTAGTGCAGGGCCCTTATTTCGATGAAGCGCTGATCATCGCTTCGATCGATCTGGATCAGATCCGCCGGGCCCGGATTCGGTTGCCCCTTTTGCGAGACGAGCGGCCGGCCCTGGTTCTTCGCGAGCTCCAGCGCATCCTGAAGGCATAGAGCAACGGAAGGATAGATGGCCCCTCCCCACGACCCTTCAGGCCGTGGGGAGGGGGGATCGTTCCGGGGTGGGGATCCCGCCGGGGGCAGCCAGCCCGACCCCCGAGAGGGATATGGCGTTCAGCGCTTGGGCGACTGAGGCGCCTTGCGCGCGCGCCGGAGGCCAGGCTTCTTGCGCTCTTTCTCGCGCGGATCGCGCGTTAACATGCCATGCTGCTTCAGCAGAGGACGCAACCCTGGATCCACCAGAAGCAGCGCGCGGGCCAGCCCGAGACGAATCGCCCCGGCCTGGCCGGTGAGGCCGCCCCCCTCCACTTTCACGGTGACATCCAGCTTCCCCTCCAGGCCGGTCAGGCGGAGGGGCTCGAACAGGTGATGAAGATCCTGCTCGCGGACAAAATAATCCTGCACCGGCTTGTTATTCACAATGAAAACCCCGCTCCCGCCCGTGTATAGTCGAACACGGGCGACAGCCCGCTTGCGTCGACCCACACCCTCGACATAAGGGCGGCCCTTGAAAGCCTCAAAGGTGATCCCTTCCACAACCGCCGCCATAGGTGCTCCTTTCCCCCTGTATTGCAGGTTGGAAGCCGGATAAGCTTACAACGGAAGCGGTTTGGGCTGCTGAGCCTGGTGCGGATGCTCTGGCCCGGCGTAGACCTTCAGCTTCTTCAGCATGCGTCGCCCCAGACGGTTCTTCGGCAGCATCCCCCACACCGCCTTCTGAATCACCCGCTCGGGATGGGTCTGCAACATCCGGCGCAGCGGGATTTCCCTCAAACCGCCCGGATACCCACTGTGACGATAGTAAATCTTCTGCTCCAGATGGCGGGGATGAACCGCCACCTTCGCCGCATTGATCACGATCACATAGTCCCCACAATCCTGCGAGGGATCGAAATACGGCTTATGCTTGCCGCGGAGGATCTGGGCGATCCGGCTGGCCAGCCGCCCCAGGTTCTGATCGGTCGCATCCACGATCCACCATTCCGCCTGGATATCGGCCGGCTTGGTGACATAAGTCTTCACGGCGCTTTCCCTCCTGTAACAGATATGCCCGGATGATCGGCGGTCATACGTGTCGCCTGTCAGGGATGGGGATCCCCCCCCGATCCCACCGGGGGCCCCCACCTAAGGGAACCCAGACAGAGCCCTAACGATCCTTGAACAATCGAAGGCTACCGGGCAGAAACTGCGGTGGTAGCGGGACAGGGATCCGATCGTAGCGTGCGCCGACAAAATACAGACCATAAGGCGGGGCCGGGGCATGGGCAGGATAGGCGTCCGGCCGCCTCAGATAGGCGGCCGCCACCTCCGGGGATTGCTCCCCCCGCCCGATGGCGACCAGCACGGCGACCATGATGCGGACCATATGATACAGAAACGCATCCGCCTCGATCTCAAACGCCACCCATTCCCCGTCTGCCACGATCGCCGTCCTTCGGACCTCCCGCACCGTATTTTGTCCTCTGGGAGGACGGCCAAACGCCCCAAAGTCATGGCGTCCAACCCACAGGGCAGCCGCCCGGCGCATCGCTTCGACATCGAGCGGTGGCGGCACGTGCCAGGCCAGCGCGCGCCCGAACGGATCCCGCCAGCGTCCATTGTAAATCAAATAGCGATAAATCCGGGCCTGGGCCTCCCGGCGCGGATGGAAATCCGGCGGCGCCTCCCCCAGGGCCCAGACCACCATGTCGGACGGCAGGAGGGCATTCAGGGCCCGTTGCAGATCCTGCAGGGAATGCCGCCACGAGATATCGAAAGCGACCACCTGCCCTAACGCATGGACCCCGGCGTCCGTTCGACCCGCCCCGCGCACCTGAACCGGAGCTCCGGCCAGACGATGGAGCGTTGCCTCCAGGACGCCCTGGAT
>BEHY01000159.1 GCA_002898735.1 Candidatus Thermoflexus japonica | reverse complement strand
TCGAGGAGGGCCTCGATGGCGAGTTGCAGGAAGCGCTCCGCGCTGCCGTAACGCTCGGGGTCCTGAATGAATTCCTCAAAACGGTAACGCTGCAGGCGGCGCAGGATCTCCAGGTATTCATCCAGCTTGCGAAGTCGACGTTAAAGAACTTCCGGCCGAACCATGGAGGATCCTCCGTTTATAGGCCTCCCGCTGCACCCGCAGATAGGGGACGAAATCCAGGTACTGGCGCACAATGCGGGAGAAGAAGGCCCCGGGGTCGAAATCCTCGGTCCGGTAGATGATCCGGTTGTGGCGGACGGCTTCAAACTTCAGGAGGATATCCTCGGTGTCCAGGAACACCACATCGACCCGGCAGAAGCCGTGGCGGGCGAGATCGGCCAGCAGGGATAGAAGATCCGGCCGTGGGGACCCCTCGCGCACCAGGATGGCCAGATCCAGATCGCTCTCCGCATGCCGGCGGCCCTCGGCAGCGGAGCCGAAGAGATAGACCGCTTCGATCTGGGGATGCTTCCTGAAGATCTCCGTCAGGCGGTCCAGAGTCGGAAGGCGGGCGCTCTCCGGAAGATCCGGCATGGGTTTTCCCTCCGCGGGCCCCCCCATGGCCATTATAGCGGATCGCCTCCCCAAACGGGCGGGTCTGACCCTGGCCATTTGGGGGAGGCGCGGGATCGGAGCCCGCATTATGCTGAATGAGGCAGGGCCTGCCCAGCCGATGTTCAAAGGAGGGAACGATGGATCGGGAAGAACGCGATCTGCTCACGGCGCTTTCGGAAGCGATGGTGGAGGCGGTGGCCCGGGGGGCAGCGGCCACAGTCACAGTGGATGCCCGGGATCGGTTGCCGGCCACTGGAGTGGGTTACGCGGCGGATCTGGTGCTCACGGCGGATCATGTCATCGAGCGGGAGGAGATCCGCGTCGTGTTGCCCGACGGCCGGGAGCGCTCCGCCGTTCGGATCGGCCGGGATCCTTCCACCGACCTGGCGTTGCTGCGGGTGGCGGAGGGCGCGGTTCCCATCCTGGAGATCGCGGAACGGGAGCCCCGGGTGGGGCAGCTTGTCCTCGCCCTGGGCCGCCCGGGCGCGGAGGGCGTCCAGGCCAGCCTGGGGGTGATCAGCGCCATCGGCGGCGCGTTGCGCACCCCGTGGGGCGGATGGCTGGAGCGCTACATCCGCACCGATGCCATCATGTATCCAGGGTTCTCCGGCGGCCCGCTGATCGATACGGAGGGGCGGGCGCTGGGGATCAACACCTCGGGCCTCGCGGGGATCCCGCTGACGATCCCTATCCGGCTGGCATGGCGGGTGGCGGGGGCCCTGGCGCAGGAAGGCCGCGTGCGCCGGGGATACCTGGGGGTGCGCACCCAGGCCGTGCCCCTGGCCCCTGCCCAGCAGGAGCGGCTGGGACGAGCCCAGGGCCGCGGATTGCTGATTGTGGGAATTGAGGAGGGAAGCCCGGCCGCCGAGGGAGGCCTCCGAGTCGGGGATATCCTCACGGGGTTCCAGGGACAGCCGGTGGAGGATCCGGAGGACCTCCAGGGTCGGCTGATAGGGGAAGGGGTGGGCCGCCCCGTGGAGCTGGAGGTGCTCCGGGGGGAGGAGCGACGGATCCTGACGGTGATCGTGGGCGAACGCCGGGAGGCATGGGAGGAGGAACGATGGCCGTTCCGGGGCGGACGGTGGGGCTTCCGGCGGCGGTGGATGCCGCCATGGGCGCCCTGGTGGAGCAGGTGATCCCCGATGTGGTCCAGGTGTGGAACAGCCGCGGCGGATTTGGGGCCGGCCTGATCTGGCGGCCCGGGATCGTCATCACCAGCGCCCATCTGCTGGCCCCGGGCGCGCATCGCGTGATCCTGTGGACCGGGGAGGCGCTGCCGGCGGAGGTGGTGGAGGTGGATCGGGAAATCGACCTGGCGGCGCTGCGCCTCCCCCGCCCGGAGGGCCGGGCGATCCCGGTGCGGGAGCCCGCGACCCTTCCCGTGGGATCCCTCCTGCTGGCCCTGGGCCACCCCTGGGGGGAGCGATACGCGGTGAGCCTGGGGGTGTTCGGCGGATGGGTCCTCGCTCGAACGCGCGGGCCGCGGGGAACCCTTCGCCTGCTGCGGACCGATGCGATCCTGGCCCCGGGCAACTCGGGCGGCCCTCTGCTGGATATGGGGGGGCGGGTGGTGGGGATCAGCGGGATGGTCGTGGGCGGAGATCAGAGCCTGGCCGTTCCGGCGGATCTGGCGGAAGCGTTCGTGCAGAAGGTTTCCCGATGATCGGGGTGGCGATCGTTGCCAGCGTGCCGGCCCTTCGAGCGGGCCTCCGGGCGTTGCTGGAGGCCTCGGGGGAGATCCGGGTGGTGGAAGAGGCCTCCTCGCCGGCGGAGCTGGAGCTCCCTCCGGAGGTGGAGGTCGTTGTGGCGGTCCTGGAGCCTGCGGCCCGGGAAGCCGCGCGACGCCGATGGCAGACCCTGGGGGCGGAGCGGGCGGTGCTCTTCCTGGTGGAGGGCCCGGAACCCGTTCAGATGCTATCCTCCCTCTCCCTCCCCGTTTATGGCGTGCTGCCCCTCGGAGCTCCCCCCGAAACCCTGCGGGCTGCCGTCCGGGCGCTCCGGGAGGGTCTGATCGTCCTGGCCCCGGGCCTGGTGGGATCTTCGCCGCTTCCTCGGGAGCTTCCAGCCGCTGAGGAGGAGCTTATGGAACCCCTCACCCCGCGCGAGATCGAAGTGCTGCGGCTCCTGTCCCTGGGGCTGGCGAATAAGGAGATCGCCGCCCGGCTGGGCATCAGTGAACACACCGTGAAGTTCCACCTCTCCGCCATTTACAGCAAACTGGGGGCCGCCAACCGTGCTGAGGCGGTCCGTCGAGGGTTGCAGCGGGGGCTGATTCCGTTGTGAAGGAAGAGCGCCTGCCCCGGGCTCGCCCCAATTTTTGACGACCTTCTCTCCTCCGCATAGACTCAAAACGTATCTTCCCCTGGCAGGACAGCGGTCCTGCGCTTCAAGCGCGCATCTTCTTTCCAGGAGGCATCTCCGATGGGCGAGCATGAGGTTGTGATCACCGCGCAGAATTTCGAGCAGGAGGTTCTGAAATCCGAG
>BEHY01000158.1 GCA_002898735.1 Candidatus Thermoflexus japonica | reverse complement strand
CGAACGCCCTCGGCGATGGTCTCCCCCTCTTCGACGGGAGCGGGTGTCTCCAGATCGGCGGCGAAAGCCCGGGCCAGGGGGGCACAGGCGGCGGCCTGGACGCCGTAAAGCCGGGGGATTCGATCGATGTATCCTGCCGCCTGGAGGGCTTCAAAGCCCAGGAAAAGGCCCAGGAAGAGCATCCCATGCCCCAGGGGGGTGATCACCGCATCCGGAGCCCGTCCCAGCTGTTCCCAGATCTCCCAGGCGGCGGCGGCCAGGCCCAGCAGGATGAAGGGATTGTAGACGTGGCTGGCGTAAATCCCGCCCTGTTCCAGCGCCTGCATCAGGGCGGCGGTGGCCTGGCCGCGGGGCCCGGGGACTTCGACCAAGTGGGCGCCCATGGCGCGCATCTGGGCTTTCTTGCCGGGGGATGCATGAGCGGGTGTGAAGATCGTGGCCGGGAGGCCCGCGCGGGCGGCGTAGGCGGCCAGGGAGGCTCCCGCGTTCCCGGAGGAGTCGTCCATCACGTGGTGGACCCCCATCTCCCGCAGGGCGCTCAAACCGGTGGCGGTCCCTCGATCTTTATAGGACCCGGTGGGCGTTACGTAATCCAGCTTGGCCCACAGGCGCGGTTCGATGGAGGATAGAGGGATCAGGGGGGTCCATCCCTCCCCCATGGTGATGGGATCATGACGGAAGGGCCATAGTTCCATATAGCGCCAGATTCCGGGCTGATGCGGGCGGATGGCCCGGTGATCGAAAGGAAGCGGGCGCGGGGGTTCCCAGGGCCCACCACAGTCGCAGCGCCACCGGATGGGATCGTAGGTGGCGATCTGATGGCAGCGGGCGCACCGGATGGTCCACATCGATGGGGCTCCTTAGCCTTCCAGGACGATGCGTCGGAAGCTTTCGGCGAGGATCTCCCGGCCATCGATCGGGTGTCGAAGGCGTTCCCGCAGCCTCTGTTCCAGCGCCATGGGATCCCGGATCTGGCTGGCATGGCACCGGAGGGCGGCCATTTTCAGCGGGAAGACGTCGGTGATGTCCACCCAGTGGTTGGCGTGTTCGGTGGTGGAGAGATAGACCTCTCGCACCCGATGAGGCTCCAGTCCTTCCTGAAGCAGCTCGGGAAAATACATGGGGTTCCCGGCGGCTGGAAAAATGGCGTCCAGGGTGGCCAGCCCGATGGCTCGATGGTCGTTGTGGTTGATATAGCGGTCGCCCCGGATCAGGGTTTGTGGATCCATGGTGACTACGATCTCAGGCCGGTAGCGGCGGATCATGCGGGTGATATCCCGGCGCAGTTCGAGGCGGGGCTCCAGGGTGCCATCGATGTAGTTCAGGAAGATCACCTCGCGCACCCCCAGCATGGCGGCAGCCTGGCGCTGCTCGTTTTCGCGAATGGCGGCAAGCTGCTCGGGGGTCATGGTGGGGTCGTCGCTTCCTTTTTCGCCACGGGTGGCGAGGCAGTAGATGACCTCGTGTCCCTCCCGGACCCACCGGGCGATGGTGCCGCCTGCGGCGAATTCGGGATCGTCCGGATGAGCCATCACCACCAGGATTCGCATGGCCGATTCCTCCGGATCGGGTTATCCATGACTCCGAAGCACTCCCTCTGTTCGCACGGTGTAGCCGGGCGGGCATAGAAAGACTTCCAGGAAGATCCGCTCGATCTCCTCGGCGATGGCGGAAGGGTTTCCCCCGGTGAAGGATTTGCTCGGGTTGGTTTCCCGAAGGCGCGGGGGAATCTGCCATCCCATGGAGCGCAGGCGGTCCAGCATGGCGGATGAGAGCGGGCGGGCCTTGCGGCGAGGTCCCCAATCTCCGCTGCAGACCTCCCCTTTCAATCCTTCCGGCGTTCGTTCAAACTGGACGTAGGCCAGAGGGCGTCCCGGGATTTCAAAGACGACAACGCTTCCGGATGGCGCGTTCAGCAGCTCTTGAAGGCAGCGGGTGAACAGATCCAGGCGTTGTTCCCGGGTGGATGCCTTCATCGTTGCGATCTGCTCCGTGACCCGAAGGGTTCTGGAAAGGGACGGAAGCCGTATGGCCTCCCCATATAAAGGGCTAATTGTGCACTTTATTATAGCGCAGCCTTCTCCGTGGCCCTCCGGGCGGCAGGCGGGATGAAGGCGGGGTGGGTGCCATGTTCATGGGTTGGGATGCGGAGCCTCACCGAGGCTCCAGATGGGCGGAAACTCAGCCGGGTCGGAAGGCGGGATCCTCATCCGATGCGATGGGGTGGAAGGGGACCTTCAGCCGCCGGGCGATCTGCTGGGAGATCGCCTCCAGATCGTCCCGAACAAAGCCTACGGTGACGTGGAGGATTTGACCCTGAGGGTCGATGACGAAGGTGGTGGGCACATGGGTCAGGCGGTAGGCGGCGGAGCTGGAGAAATGGTGATCCGCCAGGATGGGGAAAGATAAGCGAAGCTCCTGGGCGAAGCTTTGAAGGATGGGAAGGGGATCCTGCCCGATGCCCAGCAATCGCCAGTCGGATGAGGGGTAAGCGCGGTGGAGATTTTCCAGGCGGGGCAGAATCAGGCGGCATGTGGGGCATGATTCTTTGAAGAAGACCAGAACGGTTAGACGGCCTTCCGGTTGTTCCAGGTAAGGCTGTCCATCCAGCGTGAGCCCGACCAGAAGAGGGGCGCGGTCTCCTCGTCGCAGGGTGGTCATGGTTCCTCCCAGGTTCGGCGATGGAGCGATCAGGCCCAGCTCCTCGGAAGCGGAAGCTTCTTCCCCGGGTTCATGATGTTCTTCGGATCGAAGAGGAGCTTGATCGCCCAGAATTTCTCGATCACGATGGGCGGAAAGGCTTGCGGGATGAAATCCAGTTTCAGCGTTCCGATGCCGTGCTCGCCGGAGAGGACGCCCCCCAGTTCCAGGGTGGCCTGGAAGATCCGGGTGGCGGCCTGGGCGACACGGCTCACCTCGTCCGGGTCCCGGCGATCGCAAAGCAAAGTGGGGTGCAGGTTCCCATCTCCGATGTGCCCGTAAAGCACGATCGAGATGCCGGTTTCCTGAGCGATCTGTCGAATACGGCGGACCATCTGAGGGATGCGGGAACGAGGGACCGTGATGTCTTCGCTGAATTTATGGGGCGCCAGTCG
>BEHY01000157.1 GCA_002898735.1 Candidatus Thermoflexus japonica | reverse complement strand
TCGTCCTGCCATTCAACTTCCAACCGCTTCGCCACAGGCCTCACCCCTTCTCGTTGGGATGCCTCTATCATATCATGACTTTTCTAAAGACAACTGGTATAAGATTGCGTGAGGCATCATAAGCACAAGAGATGGATGCGTCTCCGGCCTAACATCCTCTCCAATCATGGGATAGCCGTATCGGCTGGCGGATCTGGGGCTCCGGTTCCACCGGCCGGAGGTGGAGCTGGTCGATACTGCGCCGCTGCAATTTGGGAAAGCATCTGGGTGGTCTCCCGCTTTCGTGTTAGTGCTTCTCTTCGGGCCAAAGGATCGTCAAAATCCCATCATCAGCCCGTCGGATCCGGCGATTCGCGGGGAGTGGGACACCATGGATGCTGACCGGGGACCACCAATACAATCCGGGGAGACCGCCTGGCCCTATGGCAGGGAACTTATCGCGTTCGTTCATGTTACCGGGTGCATACTGTCGCCAAATGATCATGTTACCAGGGGGTCAGTATGCACCCGGAGGAAGGAATGAGCTTCACCGAACGTCGCCAGTATCTGGCCTTGATGTATAGGCGCTACCAGAAAGCTTCCCCCAGCGAGCGCTCTGCCCTCCTGGACGAAATGGAAGTGGTTACGGGACTCCACCGCAAGTCGTTGATCCGTCTGATGCGCGGCCCGGTGGCAACCAAACGGAAGCCTCGCCGAAAGGAACGGGGCCCGGTATACGGCCCCGAAGTCCGGGCTGTCGTCTTCCTCATCGCCCAGGCGCTGGATTCCCCTTCGGCGGAGCGCCTTCAACCCATGCTGGTCCCGATGGCTACCCTTCTGGCCCAGCACGGCCAGTTGTCGGTCCATGACCACCTTCTGGCTCTCTTAGCCACCATCCGTGTTTCCACCGTTCGGCGGATCCTGAAGCGCGTCCCCAGGGACAAGCCACGCCCCCCATCCCGCCTCCGGAGCCCGAAGCCGGCCATATTGCGTGAAATCCCAGCTGGACGGATTCCCTGGGACATCGGGGAGCCGGGCCATATGGAGGGAGATCTGGTCCATCACTGCGGCCCCAGCGCTTCGGGGGAGTATGTCTGCAGCCTGGTGATGGTGGATATGGAGACCGGCTGGGTGGAACTCCGGCACATTCTCGGCCGGATTCCTTTCCGGATTCGGTCTCTCCACCCGGACAACGGGAGTGAATTCCTCTTCGGTGGCGGGAGGAAATTTACGAACGGATTGAGCAGCTTTTCGCCCTTCCCGGAGCAAGACCGGGCGTGACCGAGAACACTTTTAAAACCCTGAACATGCCGTCCACCTTGCCAGAGGAGCTTCTGCTCCCGGCAACATTATCATTTGAGCGGTGACCTCCCTCCGGTAACATTATCATTTGGCTTGACACACTCTCCTCTGGCGCGCAGCACCCTGACTAAGGAAGACCTTCCTGCCGGATTGAAGGGGTGGGTTATTGTGGTCCAGGATCCAGCGGGGATTGCATACTGGTTTACGGGGGTGCGTGGGAAGTTCTTAACCGGGGTCCGGCCAGCGCTGTTGAGGGGGGAGGGCTGGCGAAATGCCCTATGACGCTTCGGCTGCCGGCCTCCACTGGCTGGGCTCACCGGGGATCCGGGCCTGCGGAGCCGAGGGGTGGTCCAGATGCCAGCGGGAGTGGGCCAAATGGGGATGGACCGGAGACGGCCAGGACCTTACCATCGAGATGGAGATCTCATCCGGCGAAGGAGGTGGGGATGGGGCGGAAGTTTTTCCGGGGGATGGGGCTTCTGGGGGTTGGGGTCCTGCTGGGTCTGGGGGTGTGGGGGATGCGGTGGGGGGTGCCGGCGGTGCTGACGCCCTCGCCGGCCCATGCGGCGGCGCTGCCTCCGGAGCCTTTTGTGGCCTTTGTGGGTCCGGTTCCTTTTGCTCGGGGTTTGCTGACGATGGAGAGGCTTCGAGCCGAGGGGGTGGCGGTATTTTCGGGGTGGGTTTCGCTGCGGGTGGCGGGGATGGGGCGGCCGCTGGATGGGGTGGTGGTGGATGGGGAGGCGCTGGGGTGGATGAAGGAGGAGGATCGGCGGTGGCTGGAGGGGCGGTTTCGGGAGGGGGTGGTGGTGCTGGGGGTGGATCAGGACGAGGTGGCGCCGGTGCTGGGGTTGAAGCGGCTGCGGCTCCCGGAGGAGGGGGTGATCCCCATGGGATCGCTGGAGTATGTTATGGTCTATGAGGTGCTGCAGGGGGATCCCCGGGATATCGCGATCGTGCGGGAGGCAGGGCGGTTCTGGGAATCGCGGGAATTCCGGGCACCCGCCGGCATCGCTCGTCCGCTGTATCACGGGGGCGGGAAGGCGATCGGCCGTCTGGACTCGGAGGGGGAGCTGCGGCTGCTGTTCCATCGGCTTCGGATGGCGATTCAAGGTGTTTACGAGATCCGGGCCCAGTATCGGGAAGCCCTCCGGACTTTCGAAAGGAGGTAGAGGACGCCATCCACCGTTATCGGCAGGCCGTGAACGCTGACCGTCTGAGATCCATCGCGCAGGGCCTCCGGGTTCACCGGAAGTTCCAGGGTGAAGAAGAAAGGGCCAGCGCGCCCCTTCGGGCGCGGGGGAAGCTGTGGTCTCAATCCCCGGGACGGGTGCCGGAAGGGGAAAGCCGTCGGGGCCTGCGGCCGCTGCGTCCCCTGTTGACCAGGCTGGTCCACGAGCGTCGAATTCCGCCGGTGACCATGCGGATCCATCGGGAAGTCTTCCGGTTCCCCACGGTCGCCTCCGAAATCCGTTCCCAATCGCTGCCCATCCTGGGGTAGGGGATGTGGGCTGGAGTGAGCCCTCCGGCATCCCTCCGGGAGACCGCGGATCGGTGCGGGGTGGAAGGCTTCGCGGTATGATGTTCCCCAAAATCTGGATTCCAGAGGCAAGGATGGCCCTGCGCGTGTCTTACCCACCGGTTGCGATGGTCCTCTTCGGCGCCAGCGGCGATCTGGTCTGGCGCAAGCTGGCTCCCGCCCTCTTCGATCTCTACCGCGACGGCTGGCTGCCGGCGCGCTGGGCGATCATCGGCATCGGGCGGAGCGCGATGGACGATGCCGCCTTCCGCGCCCGGCTCCTCGACGGCGTCCGGCGCTTCGCCCGCCATCGCCC
>BEHY01000156.1 GCA_002898735.1 Candidatus Thermoflexus japonica | reverse complement strand
GTGGGGGTGGCGTGGCCCGTGGAGATCATCCCCTACCGGGCGGGGATCCTGGGCGGGCTGGCCGGTGGGGGCGTGATGGTGGGAGTCGCCCTGGCTTATGGCCTGCTCTCCGGCCGTGGGGTCTGGTTCCCAGTTAACCTCATCGGCGCGGTCCTCGTCCGGGAGCTGCAGGATGCTCCGCTGGAGGTCCTGACCCACTTCCACTTCCCTGCGCTCATCGCCGGTCTGTTCGTCCATATCCTGCTCTCGGCCCTGCTGGGGGCCCTCTATGCGCTGATCCTGCCTGCGCTGCCCGGATCCCCGCTGGTCTGGGCCGTGATCGTCGGACCCCTTCTCTGGCTGGGAGCCACTTTCGTGATCCTCCCCATCTTTAACCCGATTATGGCCCGCTATGTGGACTGGCCTTCCTTCGCGCTGGCCCATCTCGCTTACGGTCTGACCATGGGGAGCATCGTCACGCGCATCGCCCGCCGCCAGGGGGGTGTTCGAGGGTTGAGGCGTTGAGGACAGAGCGCCGGGCTCCGCCCTCCCCCGGGAAATGCATGCGGCCCGGTCTCGGTCTGGGTCCGAGCCGGGCCGCAGCAGGAAAGGAGGGGCCAGGGCAAGCGAACGCCAGTGGAGTGGGCGGCGATGGCGCTGCTTGCAGCTTCATCATAAAAAGGGCCAGGGGTCCCAGGTAGTGATAAATGTCACAATTTATGGATGATCGCTGTCAACCCAATTCGGGTGGGACGGGGGGGTTCCTGGCTTTCATCCCGCCCCTTTCTCCAGGATGGCCCCAAAGGCGCCGTCCATAGGATGGATATGGGGCAGGACCCGGTAGAAGCCCTCGGCGTCCACAAAGGGGCTGGGCACTTTCCCCTGGGCGGACACCGGGCGGAATTCCGGATGATCGCGCAGGAAAGCGTGGATCTGCTCTTCGTTTTCCTCCGGCTCCAGGGAACAGGTGCTGTAGACCAGGCGTCCTCCCGGCCGGAGCATCCGAGCTGCGGCCTCCAGCAGCTCCCGCTGGATCCGGACCAGGTTGCTCAGATCGGATTCCTGCTTGTGCCACCGGGCATCGCTCCGCCGGGCCAGCACGCCGGTCCCCAGACAGGGGGCGTCGATCAGGATCCGGTCCGCCCATTCCGGCAGGAAAGGCCTCCGTCCATCCGCCTGGACCACCCGGATGATGGTGAAGCCCATCCGGAGCGCATGCTCCCGCAGGCGCCGCAGGCGGCCGAAGTGGGCATCTGCCGCCACGATGATCCCCCGATCGCCCATCCCCTCTGCGATCGCGGTGGTCTTCCCCCCGGGCGCCGCGCACAGATCCAGCACCCGCAACCCGGGCCGGAGATCCATCAAATAAGGAACCAGAGCCGCCGCCTCGTCCTGCGCGATCACCTTTCCTTCCTGGTAGGCCGGCCACGCGGCAAGGTCCAGCCCGCCTTCCACCCGCACGACGTAAGGATGATAAGCGCTGGGCCGGGCCCGCAATCCCCGCGCTTCCAGGTCCGCGAGGATCTCCTCCCGGGTCGCCCGCAGGCGGTTCACCCGCAGGCTGAACGGCCGCGGCGTGTTGTGGAAGCGGCAGAGCTCCCGGGTTCCCTCCACCCCATATCGGGCGATCCAGCGCCGCACCATCCATTCCGGAAAAGAATACCGGATCGCCAGGTGCGCCACGGGATCGCTCTCGATCGAGGGGAACGTGGCCACCGGCCGCCCCTCTTCCAGCCGGGCGGAGATCCGCCGCAACACGGCGTTCACCAGCGCGGCCGCCCCCTCTCCGGCCACCGCCCGGGTCACTTCCACCGTCTCGTGCACCGCGGCCCAGCGGGGGATTCGATCGAGGAACATCAATTGATAGAGCCCCATCCGCAGCGCGTTCCGCACCCAGGGATCCAGGCGTTCCAGCCCGCCCCGCACGTAGCGGGCCAGCACCCAATCCAGGGTCTTCCGCCAGATGGTCACGCCATCCACCAGCGTGGTGAGCAGGTCCTGATCCCGCGGGGGAAGGGGAACCTCCCGCCGCAGGGCCTGTAGCACATAATCCGCATAAGCGGCCCGGGTCTCGATCCGGTGCAGGGCCTTCAGGGCGTAATAGCGCGCCGGCGATCGAACGGATGGACGGGCGGGCACGGGGTCTCTCCTCCCTCAGCGCATCGAGGACGGGTCAGGGGATGGGGTGGCGGGGATCTCGGTTCGGTAGGTGGCTCGTGCGCCGGCCGCCCGCAGGGCGCGGGCCACCGTCTCCGCCTGCTCCGGGCGCACCAGGGCGATGAGATTCCCTCCCCGGCCGCCGCCGGTGAGCTTGGCCCCCAGGGCGCCGGCCCCCCGGGCCGCCCGGGCCAGATCGTCCAGAATCGGCGAGGAAACCCCCAGCTCCCCCAGCAGCCGATGGTTGGCGTCCATCAACGGGCCCAGCTCCTCGATCCGGCCGGAGGCCAGGCAGGCCTCTGCTTCCTGCACCAGCGCCGCGATCGCATCGAACAGCCGCTCATACCGTTCTCGCTCCCGTTCCCATCCCGCCCGCACCGCGGCCACGGTCTCCCGCGTCGGGCTGGGGATCCCGGAATCGGCGATGATCAGGGTGAAGGGCCGGGCGATCGAGAGGAAAACCGGGGGCTGGCCCCGGACGAACCGGATGGGGCGCTCATAGGCGATCACCGTGTTATCGATCCCGCTGGGGGTGCCGTGGTGAAGCTTTTCCACCTCATAGACCAGGGCGGAGATCAGCTCCGGATCGGGGAACCGGCCGGCCCACTGGAAGATCGCCCGCATCAGCGCCGCGGAGACCGCCGCACCGCTCCCCAGCCCGCCGGCGATGGGCAGCTCGGAGCGCAACACAAGCCGGAGGTCCGGTTCAGGAAGAGCCAGATGCTCCAGGGCCAGGCGAACAGCCAGGACCAGTGGGTGATCCGGCGAGGCCTCGGAGAGCCGGAGCCTCTCGCCGGTATCCAGCGCCTCGATCCAGCATCCAGATCCACGAGGAAGGGGCTCTGTCCGCACCTGAGCTCGTAATCCGCACACCGGAGCGGCAAGGGCTGGCCGGCCATAAACCACCGCGTGTTCCCCCAGCAGGATCACCTTCCCACAGGCGAAGGCTTCCACTGGAAGTCGCGTCTCTGCGGTCATAGCCCGGCGACCCTCTC
>BEHY01000155.1 GCA_002898735.1 Candidatus Thermoflexus japonica | reverse complement strand
ACCGGCATCCGGATCCCCGATACCCCTGGGCATCCGCCCCGAGCGGATGGCGTGGGGACAAAGTTTGCCACCGGCCCGGTGGTGATCCAGGAGCTGATCGAGCCGATGATCACCGGCCAGCCTTATCCTATCCGGGGCCTGGTGGTGTATGGCGTCAATCTCTTCCACTCAATCCCCAATGTCCCGCGGACCATCGAGGCCTTGAGGCGTCTGGAATTTGTGCTGGCCATTGATGTGCTGCCTCAGGAGCATCTGGCGTGGGCGGACATCATCCTGCCTGAGGCGACTTTCCTGGAGCGCTATGACGAATTGTGGGTGGCCTCCCATCGCACGCCCTATATCGCCCTGCGGGAGCCCGCAGTGGAGCCCCTGCCGGATACCCGGCCGGGCTGGTGGATCGCGCGGGAGCTGGGGATGCGGCTGGGGCTGGCGGATTACTTCGCCTGGTCGGATATCGAGGAGTATCTCAACACCCGTCTGATGTCCGTCGGCCTCTCCCTGGACAGGTTGCGGGAGGAGGGGGGGATTTTCACATGGTCGGGGAAGCCCTATCTGGAGGATTACGGTGAGGGAGAATCGCCGTTCCCCACCCCCAGCGGGAAGATCGAGATCTACTCAGAGGCCCTGGCTCGTGCTGGCTTCGATCCTCTTCCTGTCTATGAGCCGGTGGAGGATCCGCCACCGGGCTACTTCCGCCTGCTCTATGGCCGGCATCCCCTGCATACTTTCGGAAAGACGCAGAACAACCCCTGGCTGACTGAGGTTTATCCAGAGAATGAGGTCTGGATCAACGAGGAGGTGGCAACAGCGTTAGGGCTGAAGACCGGAGATCGTGTGCTCCTGGAAAACCAGGATGGAGTGCGCAGCGGCCCGGTCCGGGTGCGAGCCACCCCCCGGATTCGAAAGGACGCCGTCTACCTGGTTCACGGGTTCGGCCACCGGGGTTCTCGGCTGAGCCGGGCGGAGGGCCGTGGGGCCAGTGACAATATGCTGATCACCCGCTATCGTCTGGATCCGATCTCCGGTGGGGCAGGGATGCGAGTCAATTTCGTGCGCGTGATCCGGGAGGTGTGAGGTGGCCCAGCTGGCGATGCTGATCGACCTGAGCCGTTGCCTGGGGTGTCAGGCTTGCGTGATCGCATGCAAAGCCGGTCGTGAGCTCCTGCCTGGGGAGCGCTGGATCGAGATCCGGGAAGTGGTGGTAGGGCGCTTTCCGGACCTGCGCGGTGCTTTCGTCCCCCGTCGATGCTTTCACTGCGCGGAGGCTGCCTGTGTCCAGGTTTGTCCCACAGGAGCGCTCTACAAGCAGGATGGCTTCACGATGGTGGACTTCAACCGCTGCAGCGGATGTGGTTACTGTGTGGAGGTCTGCCCCTTCAACGTGCCCCGGATCGTGGATGGCCGGGTCTCCAAATGCGCCACATGCCTCGATCTGATGGAGGCCGGGCAGGAGCCATGGTGCGTCCAGACATGCCCGGCTGGGGCGTTGCAATGCGGCCCGCGAGAGGAGATCCTCGCGGAGGCACGGGCACGAGCGGCAGCGCTTCAGGAGCGTTATCCAGGCGCTCAGGTTTATGGCGAAACCCAGATGGGCGGATTGGGAGTCATCCTGGTGCTCACCGAGCCACCCGAGGTCCTGGGGCTGCCGCCGCGGCCGCAACCACCGCCGATCACCACGTGGAAGAGCGGCATTCAGCCTCTAAGCCTGGGGGCCATCTTCCTCAGCGCCCTTACCAGTGGGATCGCCTTTTTCATCGCCCGGCGTCGCCATCTGGAGGAAAAGAACGGAGCAGCCGCCAGCTCCGATGAGGCACAGGCCACTCACCATCCGGATCGAAAGGAGTGATGAGACCATGGCGTTCCGAACCACGCGATGGGTGTTGCGCTATCGTTCCGGCCAGCGATTCGTCCACTGGGTCCATGCGGTCGCCTTCTTTGTCCTGCTGATCACCGGCATGGCGCTCGTCTGGCCACCCCTCTCGTTCCTGGCCGCCGGCGGCCTCTCCCGGCTGCTCCATCGCGTGGCCGCCGTCGTCTTCCTCCTCACCCCCGTTCTCTACGCCCTGCTGGATTTCAGGGGGCTTCGCGATCTGATCCGGGACTCCTTCACCTACACCCGGGAGGACCTGGAGTGGCTGAAGGGGTTCCCGGGATATTTTTTGGGCCGGACCTCTCATCTGCCCCCTCAGGGGCGGATCAACGCGGGGCAAAAGATCCATCACGCCCTCACGATTCTCTCTTACTTCACGATCTCGGCATCTGGCCTGATCCTGTGGTTGGGCAAGGGATCGCTGGGCCCCACTGGCCTGCTCATCGCCACAATGACCCACGATCTTTCCATGGCCATCATGGCGGTGCTCACAGTGGGCCATATCTACTTCACCTTCGTTTATGATGCGCTGCCTGCTATGACTACGGGATATGTGACAGAGGAATATGCCCGCATGGAACATCCCTTGTGGCTGGCTTCCCTGCCCCCGGCACCGCCTTACGTGATTGAGGTGCAGGAAGCGATGCCCGGAGTGCGAGAGGAACACATCGCCTCCTTAGAAAAAGAGGCGACCGGATAAATGCTCACCCTCAGCCTTTAATACGCTCTGAGGACGGAGGAGATGGCCATGAAGCGCACCTGGTGGATTCTCGTGACGGTGTTCGCCCTGCTGCTGGCGGCCTGCGGGCCTGCGGCAACTCCCACCCCGACCGTTGCGCCGCCGACCCCCACGGTGGCCCCCACTCCGATTCCGCCCACCCCGACCCGGGTGGCGCTGGACCTCCAGTCGGTTGTCGATAAGTTCCTGAGTGGGATTCCGGACAAGTATTACACGGTGGGGACGGTGGAGGCGTTGAAGGATATGCTGGCGGCGGGGAATGTGGTTCTGGTGGATGTGCGGGAGCCCAATGAGTATGCGGAGGGCCACATCCCCGGGGCGGTGAACATTCCCATTCGGACGCTGGCGAAGAATCTGGACAAGCTGCCGAAGGATAAGCCGGTGGTGGTTTACTGCCGAACGGGTCATCGGGCTGGGATGGCGACGGCGGCCCTGCAGCTGCTGGGCTATTCCAACGTCCGCAACTTCACTCCCGCCATCATGGGATGGAAGGATGCGGGCGAGCCGATAAGCACCGAGCCTGTTGAGGCCAGGTCTGTCGGTCAGCCCCAGGTGAATCCAGAGCTCCTCGCT
>BEHY01000154.1 GCA_002898735.1 Candidatus Thermoflexus japonica | reverse complement strand
GCCCTCCGGCAGCTGACGGAGCGGGTGGACCGCCTGGAGCGACGGACGGAGGATCACGCTCGGGATCTGAGCAGGCTCAAGAAATATAGCATGGAGAATCGCTATCGGGAGCGATCCGCCCTGATTTTCCGGGGGCTCCTGCGCGAGGCAAGGCCGGTCCCTTATGAGCGCGTGGATCAGGTCCTGGAGGAAGCCGTGGCCGCAGGTCGAATCACGAATCGAGAGGCCGAGGACGCGGCCCGGGTGGATCTGATGGTGGAAGGGTTCCACCGTCGGGAGAACCGTAAGATCTACCTGGTGGTGGAGATCTCCTATCTGGGAGACACAGAGGATGTGAAGCGGGCGGTGGAGCGGGCGGCGATATTCGCCCGCGCCTTGCAGGCGGAGGTGTGGCCGGTGGTAGGAGCCGAGGAGCTCACCGACCTCGCCCGGAAAGCCGCCCGGGATCTCCAGGTATGGTGGGTCCGGGACGGGCGAGCCTTTCCCCCGCGGGAGATCCCGGAAGAGTCCGAAGGGGCAGGGGGGATCGGGGAATCGTTCCGCCCCGAACCCTGACCAACCTTCGCTTTTGGGATCAGGCCACGGGTTGAGGGGAGCGCTGCTTTTCTACTACCTGCCCGGGGACCAGGATGGGTATCTCAAGGCCACGCTTCTCTCCTTTCCCCTCTTCCCGTGACCCCTTGAGCTGCCGGGAGGGGGGAGGATCCCCTCGGAGGGGGGCGCAGGCTTTCCGCTCATGGCCCATCCCCGGCTATAACGGAGAACCCTTGCAGGAGGCGATGTGGAGCGGGTCATGGAAGAGCCGCTGGATCGCGTGATCGAGGGGGAGGAGCTGGTGGAGGCGGCGATCCTCCCCTTGCGGGATATGGTGGTCTTCCCGCGCATGGCGACCCCCATCCTGGTGGGCCGCGATAAATCCCTGCGGGCGGTGGAGGCCGCCGTCCAGCGGGAGGAGCCCCTGGTGGCCCTGACCCAGCGGGAGGAGAACATCGAGGACCCCACCCCGGAGGACCTGTATACGGTGGGGACGCTGGTCTCGGTGGCCCGGGTCCTGCGCATGCCCGATGGCACCGTCAGCGTGCTGGTCCAGGGGCAGCAGCGGGCGCAGGTGGTGGAGTTCCTCCAGCAGGAGCCCTACCTGCGGGCCCGGGTTCGCCTGATCGCCGAACGCACGGACCGGCCGCCGGCCACCGAGGCCCTGATGCGGGCCGTCCTCTCCCAGTTCGAACGGGTGGTGCAGCTCGACCGGGCCGTCCCGGAGGACGCTTACGTCTTCGCCACGAACATCGACGAGCCGGGCTGGCTGGCGGACCTGATCGCCAGCACCCTGAACCTGAAGACGGCGGAGCGACAGGAGCTCCTGGAGATCGTCGAGCCCTCCGCCCGGCTGCTGCGCCTCTCCATCCTGCTCGCCCGGCTCCTGGACGTGCTGGAGCTGGAGAGCAAGATCCAGGCCCAGGTGCAGCAGGAGGTCGACCGGACCCAGCGGGAGTTCTATTTACGGGAACAGATGAAAGCCATCCAGCACGAGCTGGGTGAGGTCGACGTTTACACGCAGGAGATCCAGGAGCTCCGGGAGCGGATCGAGGCCAAGAACCTTCCCGAGGAAGTGCGGGCTCGGGCCGAGAAAGAACTCAACCGTCTCGCCCAGATGCCGCCCCTCTCCCCCGAGGTCAGCATCATCCGCACCTACATCGACTGGATCCTGGAGCTCCCGTGGACCGAGGAGACCGAGGACAACCTGGACATCGCCCATGCGGCGGAGGTGCTGGAGCGGCATCACTACGGGCTGAAGAAGGCCAAGGAGCGGATCCTGGAGTTCCTGGCGGTGCGCAAGCTGGCCGGGGAGCGCAGCCGCAGCCCCATCCTGTGCTTTGTGGGCCCCCCGGGCACCGGGAAGACCTCCCTGGGGAAAGCCATCGCCGAGGCCCTGGGCCGGCGGTTCGTCCGCGTCTCCCTGGGGGGCATCCACGACGAGGCGGAGATCCGGGGCCATCGGCGGACCTACATCGGGGCGCTGCCGGGGCGGATCCTGCAGGGCATGGCCCGGGCGGGGACCATCAACCCGGTCTTCATGCTGGATGAGATCGACAAGATCGGCGTGGACTTCCGGGGGGATCCGGCGGCGGCCCTGCTGGAGGTGCTGGACCCCGAACAGAACCATGCCTTCTCGGATCATTACCTGGAGATCCCGTATAACCTGTCGAAGGTCCTGTTCATCACCACCGCCAACATCCTGGACACCGTGCCCCCGGCGCTGCGGGACCGGCTGGAGGTGATCGAGTTCCCGGGCTACACCGAGGGGGAGAAAGTGCAGATCGCCCGTCGGTTCCTGATCCCCCGGCAGATCGAGGAGAACGGGCTTCAGGGGATCCCGCTGAAGATCACCGAGGGGGCCCTGCGGCGGATCATCCGGGAATACACCTCGGAGGCGGGGGTGCGGAACCTGGAGCGGGAGATCGCGGCCATCTGCCGCAAGACCGCGCGCCTGGTGGCGGAGGGGAAGCCGTATCGGCGGGTGATCACCCCGGCGGCCCTGGAGCGGTATCTGGGGCCGCCCCGGTATGATTACGGGCGGGCGGAGGAGACGGACCAGGTGGGGGTGGCGATGGCCCTGGCCTGGACCGAGGCGGGGGGCGAGGTGATGCCGGTGGAGGTGACCCTGATGGAGGGGAAGGGGATGCTGCTGCTCACCGGCCAGCTGGGCGAAGTCATGCAGGAATCGGCCCAGGCGGCCATGAGCTACCTGCGCTCCCGGGCGCGGGCCTTCGGCATCCGGCCGAAGCGTTTCGAGAAGACCGACGTGCACATCCATGTGCCCGAGGGGGCGATCCCCAAGGACGGCCCCTCGGCGGGGATCACCATCGCCACCGCCCTGGTCTCCGCCTTCACCGGGATCCCGGTGCGGCGGGACACGGCGATGACGGGGGAGATCACGTTGCGGGGTCGGGTGCTGCCCATCGGGGGGTTGAAGGAGAAGATCCTGGCGGCCCATCGGGCGGGGATCCAGCGGGTCATTCTGCCGAAGAAGAACCAGCGGGACCTGGTCGAGCTGCCCCGGCGGGAGATCCGGGGCATGACCCTGATCTTCGTGGAGACCATGGACGAAGTCCTTCAGGCCGCCCTCGCCCGCCCCCTGCGGATGCACGAAACCACCCCCTCCCGGAACGGGGCCTCCCGACGGAGGCGGTGAAGCGCC
>BEHY01000153.1 GCA_002898735.1 Candidatus Thermoflexus japonica | reverse complement strand
CCCACCTCCCCCATCATCCAGCGGCCATCGCTTCCTCCTCTCCTCCCGCTGCGCCCGCTATCTTATAATTCCCCTGGAGCCGGTATCCACCCCGCCCCCCTTCGGGCGGCCTGCTCGCATCCTGCCGGCCCGGGGAGTGCGCAACGATGGTGGATCCTCGCGAGGCCACAGAGGCGTTCGCTCTCCCGATCCCCCCCGCGCGGTTCCAGCTGGGGGATCCCCACTGGCTGCTGGAGCTGCGGCAGCTGCCATGGCCGACGGATTGGGCAGCCTGTTTCGGCCGGAGCGGCCCACTCCATGTGGAGCTCGGGTTCGGTGACGGAGCCTTCCTGACCGCGCTGGCCCGTCGGATGCCGGAGGCCAACTGCGTGGGGGTGGAACGGGCCCTGGAGCCGACCCGCTGGGCGCTCAAGCGGCTGCGCCGGGAAAGGCTGGAGAACGTCCGCCTGGTGCTGGGGGATGCCTTCGCCGCCCTCGCCCTCCTTTTCCCCCCGGAATCCATCGCCGGGGTTTACATCAACTTCCCGGATCCCTGGCCAAAGGCCCGGCATCACCATCGACGGCTGCTGACACCGGCTTTCCTGCAGCTGATCGCCCATCGTCTGCAGCCGGAGGGGACGCTCCTGATCGCGACCGATGACGCGGATTACGGGCTCTGGATCGCGGAGGCGCTGAAGGAGACGCCCGGGCTCGAAAGCGCCCTCGAGACGCCATGGGTGCACACGCTGCCGGATCGGGAGCTGACCCGCTACGAGCGAAAAGCCCTTGCGGCCGGACGGACGTGTTTTTATTTTATCTGGCGGCGGAGCGGACCGGTCCCCGCGCCTCCGCTCCCCCGCATGCTGCGTCCGGAGGAAGCCATGCCCCACCGGATCTGGAAAGGCACGCCAGAGCTCTCCCGTATCGTGGAGACGCTGCGCGGGCGGCTCTGGCAGGACGGGGAAACGATCTGGCGGGTGAAAGGGCTATATCGCCCGGTGGAGGGGGACGGGCTGTTGATCGAACTGCTGATCGCGGAGGGCCCATGGGTGGAGACGGTGGCCCTGCGCTTTCAACCCCATGGGGCGGGGGCCTGGATCCTGAAGCCGGCGGAGATCGGGGGGCTGCGGCCCACACTGGCCCTGAAGATGGGCGTGCAGGCGGTCGCCCGCGCCATCGAGGAGGCAACGCCTGAGCTCCAGATCCTTTCCTCCACCATCTGAAAACCATCGTGGGGATACGCCAGGCTTCCGGGAGAGGTGCGCCGCCCTCCAGGTTCCTCCCAAGCCTGGGGGCCAGGCCCCGGCAGGACTTCCGGACATAAACCCATCTCCGCTCACGGGGGATTCCCATGAACAAACCGATCCATGAGCTCACCTTCGAAGAGGCGCTGTCCGAGCTGGAGCAGATCGTGCGCACCCTGGAGGGCGGCGGGCTTCCCCTGGAGGAAGCGATCGCCCTGTATGAGCGGGGACGAGCCCTGGCGGATCGCTGCCAGCAATTATTGCAGGAAGCGCAGCTGCGGGTTCAGCTGCTCGAACGCGATGAATCCGGCTCGATCCGTCTGACCCCCTTCGAAGGGTGAGGGGATGAGCCTCGGAGATCTTTTTCAGAATCCGATCCTGACGCCGGCCTTCCTGGCCTGGATGGTGGCCCAGGCCTCCAAGGTTCCGGTGGAGTGGGCCCGACGGCGACAGCTGAACCTGGGGCTGTGGATCAGCGCCGGCGGCATGCCCAGCTCCCACGCCGCCCTGGTCTCCGCGATGGCAACCGCAGTGGGGTTGCGGGAGGGCCTGACCTCCACCGCCTTCGCGATCAGCGCGATCGTCGCGCTGATCGTGATGTATGACGCTGCGGGGGTCCGCCGCGCGGCCAGCATCCAGGCGCGCCTCCTCAACCAGATCCTGGAGGAAGTGTTCGCGGGTCGCCCCCTCAGCGAACAACGCCTGAAGGAGCTCATCGGCCACACGCCGATGGAGGTGTTCGTGGGCGCGTTGCTGGGGGTTGGGATCGCGTGGCTCTGGTGGCAGCTTGCGCCATGAGCAGGAGGGGAACGTGAAGATCTACACCCGGACCGGCGATGATGGCACCACGCAGCTGATGGGCCCGACCCGGGTCCCCAAGGATCATCCCCGGGTGGCCGCTTATGGCACGGTGGACGAACTGAACGCCTGGCTGGGCTACCTGAACGCGGCGGGGATGCCGGCCCCATGGACGGAGCGGCTGCGGGAGATCCAGCGGGATCTCTTCGTGATCGGGAGCTATCTGGCCCTGGATCCAGCGGTCGCAGATCGAGCGCCCGCCCTGCCGCCTCCCCCGGAAAGGCGGATCGCGGAGCTCGAAGCGTGGATCGACGAGTGCGAAGCGGTGACCGGGCCGACCCGGGTCTTTATCCTCCCCGGAGGGCACCCCTTAAGCGCCAGGCTTCACGTCGCCCGCACGGTCTGCCGGCGGGCCGAGCGGGCCGTGGTGACCCTTCACCGGCAGGAGCCGGTGCCCCCCTGGATCCTGGCCTATCTCAATCGTCTGTCGGATCTCCTGTTCATGCTGGCCCGATGGGCCAACGCCATTCACGGCGTTGAGGATCTCCCATGGAACCCGTGATGGAGGGATCCCTCCCCCCCGCGGCCCGCATATTGCTGGAACAGATCCGCACCCGTCGCTCCATCCGGCGCTATCGCCCGGATCCCATCCCACGAATCTGGGTGATGGCCCTGCTGGAGGCCGCCCGCTGGGCACCTTCCGCCCATAACCGCCAGCCCTGGCGGTTCGTGGTGGTGGAAGACCCGGCATGGAAAGCCCGGCTGGCCCAGGCCATGGGCGAACGCCTGACAGCGGACCTGCGGCGGGATGGGGTTCCTGAGGAACGGATTGCGGAGGAGGTCGCCCGCTCCTATGAGCGGATCGTCTCCGCCCCGCTGGGGATCGTGGTCTGCCTCTCGATGGCGGAGATGGACCGATATCCCGATGCGCGGCGCCAGGCGGCGGAGCGGACCATGGCGGCCCAGAGCGTGGCCATGGCGGGGCAGAACATCCTGCTGATGGCCCACGCTCTGGGCCTGGGGGCCTGCTGGATCTGCGCCCCGCTTTTCTGCCCGGAGGTCGTGCAGGAGACGCTGGGATTGCCGGCGGACTGGGAGCCCCAGGGGATGATCCTGGTGGGGTTCCCGGCGGGTCCGCCGCGGGAGAAACCCCGACGGCCGATCGAGGCGTTCACCCGATGGCTTGAGGCTGGAGAATGACCCTTCCCCCTCCCCAGGATATGGCCGCGCGGGG
>BEHY01000152.1 GCA_002898735.1 Candidatus Thermoflexus japonica | reverse complement strand
GCGCCCATGGCCCCTTCGGGGGAACCCGGGCGACGCCCAGCGGCCGATGTCCGGTGCGGCGGGCCAGGCGCCCGTTCCCCTCACCGCAGCATGAGATCCGTCCACTCCTGGATCCACCGCTCCCGGTTCGCGTCGATCCGGGCAGGATCCAGCCGAGCCGGCTCCGGCGGGACCTCGGCGAATTTCTGGAAGAACTCCGGGAGCCGGGCCTTCGGATGGACCGGGAAGACGAACATCTGAAGCGGGACGTCTTCCTGGAAGCGCAGGCTGATCATGTAATCGATCCATCGCTCCGCCAGATCCCGGTTCTTCGCCCCCTTCAGGATGCCGGCGAACTCGATCTGGCGGAAGCATGCGTCCTTCCCGAGCACGTTCCCCGTGGGCGGCTCGGTGAGCTTCCCCCCGCTGAAATACACCTCCGCCGCCGGGCTGGTGGCGTAGCTCACCACGATCGGGCGGGTCCCCGGGCTCCCTGTGGCGCCGCTGAATTCCTTGTAGTAGGCATCCTCCCAGCCCTCGGTGATCTTCACATCGTTCTCCTTCAGCGCCCGCCAGAAGTCCAGCCAGCGCTCCTCCCCGAAATGGGCGATGGTGGCCAGCATGAACGCCAGGCCCGGCGATGAGGTGGCCGGGTTCTCCACGACCAGCAATCCCTTATACTCCGGGCGGATCAGGTCCTCCAGCGTCTCCGGAGGCTTCAACCCCTTTTCCCGGAAATACTTTTTGTCGTAGTTCAGACAGACGTCCCCGTAGTCGATGGGGATCAGGCGATACTCCGGATCCAGGATGAACTCCCGGGGGATCTCCTCGATGCCCTGGGGCCGATAGGGTTCGAAAAGATCTTCCCGGATCGCCCGGCTGAAGAAGGTGTTGTCGACGCCGAAGAAGACATCGGCCAGCGGCGCTCCCTTGGCCAGGATGGCCTTGTTGAGGGCGGCCCCCGCATCGCCGGCCTTGAGGATCTGCACGCGGACGTTGTAACGCTGCTCGAACTCGCGAAGGACCTCCTCGCTGACGCTGAAGCTGTCGTGGGTCATCAGCACCAGCTCCCGCGGGCCAGAAAGGGTGGATGGGGGCGTGGCGGGAACCGGAGAAGCCGTCGGGGCCAGCGTCGCCATCGCCGGAGCCGGGGTCGGCGTCGGGGTGGCCGTCGGCGTGGTGCAGGCCGCCATCAGGGCCGCCAGAACCCATCCCCAGAGCCACCGATGTCGGTATCCCATCGCGGTCTCTCCTCCCGTTCAGGGTTGACGACCGTTGTTGTGAAGGGACGCCCGTTGGGGGGACCCGGGGGTTGGGCGACCCAACGGGTCGGGCGACCCAGCGGGTCGGGCGACCCAACGGGTCGCCCCTACAGCCCGCGCTCATGGATCACCAGAAGGAGGCCCCGACGAACCCGGATATGGGCCCGTGGGGCGATCATGCGGTTGCTGATCCCCAGGGTGGACCCGAAGGGCAGAACCCCTTCCTGCAACGGATAGAACAGGCCTTCCAGGGTGACGCCTTCCGCGTCGCCGATCAGCGGGATCAGGGAGACCCGATCGCCGGGCTCGCCTTCGATCCATCCCTCCCCCTGGAGGACGAAGGCCTCCCGCTCCAGGCCCACGAAGCGGATATCCCATCCCACCCAGCGCGGATGAGCCAGCAGCAACAGGGAGGCCACCGTCTGGTCGAGCCGCGAGCCCCATGCGCCGAACACCCGGATCGCTCCCCCCAGCTTCCGGGCATACTCCAGGGCGAGCTCCAGGTCGGTGGCATCCTTATCCACCGAATGACGCTCGATCGGCACCCCGGCCTGTTCCAGCCAGGAGAGCGTCTCCGGATCCATCGAATCCAGGTCCCCGATCACCCGATGGGGGATCGCCCCGATGGCCCGAAGATGCGCAGCCCCGCCATCCGCCGCCAGGATCCATCGCGCCTGAGAAACGGCCCGGCGCAGCGCCTCCCGATCGACCTCGCCTCCCGCTACGATCAGGATGATTTCAGGCTCGCCCATCGGATTCTCCCGCCGGATGATGCCTCTTTCCCTCTGGAGCCGCGGAAGCGTCTTCGATGCCATCCAGCTCCCAGACCCCTGCCAGGAAGGACGGCGCTTCTCGCAGGGGGATCAGGCCCTATGGGCCGTCCGCGCCTCCAGAACCCCGCCGGAAAAAGCATCCGGCTGGCTTCCTCCCATAGGGGATTCCTGGGATCCGGGTGATCCGTATCGGGAAGTCCGGGCTGGACGAAGCCCCCATCCCCGATTATCCAGAGGTGGAAGAAAAGGGGAAGTCCATAACGGAGACGGATGGGACCACCATGGGCGAGGGCTGACCATATCCCCTTCCCTCCGCCGGTATGACCCGGATCAGGTTCAAGGGGTCGGTGCCGGGCTATGGAAGAGGCGAACACCGCGGGACCGGTCGGCCCGCCTTTCCTCACCCTCTTCCAGAAGGCGCCCTCTCAGCCTGCTTGCCCGCAGACTCCCCCGGGAAACGATCCGTGCCCCAGTGTATATTCAGCCCGGGGAAGCGTCAAAATCCCGCATGGAGCCATCGGGAATGCGCCGGGGGTGCTCTTCAGGTTTCCCCTCGGGTCCGGGGAGTGGACGGGCAACCGCATGGGGCTCCGACCATCCTCCCGTTCAGGCGCGTTCCTGTCACCCCAACCGCCCGATTGCATCTAATAAAAAATGGGGCAGGGCTGGCCGCCGATGAAAAAGCCCTGTCCGGAAGCCTTCGGGTGGGAACCTGGAAGGAAGATCTCCAGCCAGTTCGGAGGGGAAACGATGGCCGGAACCCAGCGATGGCCCCGGGTGATCATTTTCACCACACCCAGCTGCCCATGGTGCCGCGCGGCCAAGGAATATCTCCGGCAGCGGGGCGTCCCCTTCAAAGAAGTCGATGTCAGCCGGGACGCCGCGGCGGCCCGGGATCTGGTTCGCCGCACCGGGCAGATGGGCGTGCCGGTGCTGGATATCGGTGGTAAAATCGTGATCGGTTTCAACCGGCCCCAGATCGATGCGCTGCTGGGGCTGAAGAAGAAGTGACGAGTTCCAGAGTTGCGATCTCGCCTCTGGCGATGCAGCAACCCTGAAATCCAGAATACGGAGGAGGAGAACCGATGGCGGGCGAGCGTTTCCCCTGGCAGCCCTTAGGCAGCCGTGTGGTCATCCGTCCGGTGGAGCAGGAGAGCCGCACCCCCAGCGGCCTGATCATCCCCGAGACGGCCAAGGAGAAGCCCCAGATCGGGGTCGTGGTCGCCATCGGCGACGACGAATCCATTCAAGTTCGCGTCGGCGATCGGGTGTTGTTCCCCAAGTATTCGGGAAACGAGGTGAAGGTGAACGGCGTGGAGTATCT
>BEHY01000151.1 GCA_002898735.1 Candidatus Thermoflexus japonica | reverse complement strand
GGGGCGACCCTGGAGGTCCACGGAGGGGTCTACCATGGCCCTTTCCAGATCGACAAGCCCCTGACGCTCATCGGGGTGAACGGACCCGTGCTGGATGGCCAGGGCCGGGGCACGGTGCTGCGCATCCGGGCGCCTCACGTGACCGTGCGGGGATTTGTGATCCGGAACTCCGGTCGATCCCTGGAGCATGAAGACGCCGGGATCCTCGCGGAGGGAGCCCCGGGGGTGACCCTCGAGGATAACTATCTGGAGGATGTGCTCTTCGGGATCTACCTCAAGGATTCCCCCGGCGGGCGCATCCGCAACAACACGGTGATCGGCCTGGATGTCCCGGAGGCGGAGCGGGGGGATGCGATCCGCCTCTGGTATAGCCCGGATGCCCGGATCGAAGGGAACCGGACACGGCGCGGACGCGATGTCATCATCTGGTTCTCCGACCGCTCCCTCCTGCGGGGCAACCAGTTCGAAGGCGGGCGCTATGGCATCCATTACATGTATTGCAACGGAAGCCAGGTGGAAGGGAACGTCCTGCGGGGTAACTTCGTGGGCGTTTTCGTGATGTATAGTCGGGGGCTCGCCCTGCGGGGCAATCGCTTTCTCCATCAACGGGGCCCCAGCGGCTACGGCCTGGCCTTCAAGGACAGCGATGACGTCCGCGTGGAGGGCAACCTCTTCCTGGACAACACGGCGGCGATCTTCCTGGACAACACGCCCCGGGAGGAGGGATCGCCGGTCCGCTTCGAACGCAATATCATCGCTTACAACGGGATCGGCGTGCTGGCCCTGCCGATGGTGCGCGGGGTGACCTTCCGGGAAAACGTGTTCTGGGAGAACGAGCAGCAGGCGGCGACGCAGGGGGAAGGGAGCCTGATGGCCAGCGACTGGCGGGGCAACTTCTGGAGCGATTACGCGGGCTTCGATGCCGACGGGGATGGGATCGGCGATGTCCCCTACCGCTCCCGACGGGTGTTCGAGAGCCTGATGGATCAGGCTCCCCTCCTCCGGTTGTTCTGGGGCACCCCGGCCATGCAGGCCCTCGAGTCCGCCGCCATCCTCGTCCCCTTCTTTGAACCCCAGATCCGCCTGGAGGACCCCGCGCCCCGGATCCGGCCCCCGGCGCAGGCGCCGGTGAAAGCGACGGGGGACGCCGGAGGATGGATCGGCCTGGGGCTGGGAGGGATCCTCCTCGCCGCGATCGGGTGGGGATGGCTCCGGCGTCCCCCCCGGCCTTCCCGGGATGCGGGGGAACAGACAACCCCGGAAGCCATCCTGGAGGTTCGCGGGCTGCGCAAGCGGTTCGGGGAGACCTGGGCCGTGCGGGGGCTGGATCTCATCGTGCGGCCAGGCGAGGCGGTGGCCCTGTGGGGGCCGAACGGCGCCGGGAAGACGACGGTCCTCCGTTGCATCCTGGGCCTGCTGGACTGCGAGGGCACGATCCGGGTGGCAGGCCGGGATGTCCGAAAAGAGGGCCGGGCCGCCCGGCAGTGGATCGGCTATGTTCCTCAGGAGCTGGCTTTCTATAACTGGACGGTCGGGGAGACCCTGCAATTTTTCGCGGCGCTGCGGGGTGTGAGGGTGGACCCCACAAAAGTGCAGGCGCTGGGGCTGACGCCCTATCGGGATCATCCAGTGCGAACGCTGTCCGGGGGATTGAAACAGCGACTGGCCCTGGCCCTCGCGCTGATGGGGGATCCTCCGATCCTGTTGCTGGATGAGCCGACGGCGAACCTGGACCTGATGGCACGGACGGAGTGGCTCAGTCGGCTGCGGGAGCTGAAGGCTCAGGGGAAGACCTTGCTGTTCAGCTCCCATCGCATCGAGGAGGTCCAGAGCCTGGCGGATCGGGTGCTGGTGATGCAGGCCGGGCGGGTGGTTGCGGAGATCCCTCCGGAGGCCCTGGGGGAGGCGGCAGGCCTGCGGGCCCGGCTTCGGTTGAGCCTGCCTCCGATGGATCTGGAACGGGCCCGGCATGTGCTGGAGGCATCCGGTTACCGGCCCGCCAGTAACGGCCACGGGCTGATCCTCACGGTGCCGGCCGATCGCAAGCTGGCGCCGGTGCGCCAGCTCTGGGAGGCCGGGATCGCCGTGCAGGATATGGAATGGGAGCTGGAGGAGTAGCGACCATCCGGGGGGGTGGAGATGCACCGCTGGCCGTTGCTGATCCACAAGGAGGGGCGCGAGGCCCTCCGAAGCCGATGGTTCCTGTTCACGGCGGGGAGCTTCGCCATGGTCGCCCTGGCCCTGGCCGCTTTCTCCATGATCGGCTCCGGCTATATCGGGCTGGCCGGCTTCGGGCGGACAGCGGCGAGCCTGGTGAACCTGTCGATGTTGCTGGCCTCCCTGATGGGCCTGGGCCTGGGCGCTCTCACGTGGGCCGTGGAGCGGGAGAGCGGGACGCTGGCGTATCTGCTTTCGTATCCGGTCTCGCGCGCTCAGGTCTTCGTCGCTAAAGCCGCTGGCGGAGCCATCGCCCTTGCGGCCGCGATGGGGCTGGGGTTCGGGGTGACCGGACTGGGGATCGGGCTGGGAGGAGGGCTGGGCGGCCTGGAGGAGATCGGCCGTTATGCGGGCCTGGCGGCGGGGGCCACGTTGCTGTCCTGGATCGCTTACGGGATCGGGATGGCCATCGGCGTCGGGCTGCGACGGCAGAGCACGGCCCTGGGGGTCACCCTGATTGCCTGGCTGATCGCCGTCTTCCTTTCGGATCTGGGCCTGATGGGGCTGACGTGGGCCATCGGGCTTTCCCCGGCCTGGCTCTGGTGGCTGGCGCTGTTGAATCCGCTCCACGGGTTCCGGATCCTGGCCATGGTGATGCTGAACGGGTCGCCGGATCTTCTGGGCCCGGCCGGCTGGTTCGCCTGGCGGACCTACGGGGAGGCGCTGGGCCCGCTGCTGTTGGGGGCGATGGGGATCTGGCTCGCCTTCGCTTTTCTGGCGGCGGCCCTCCGCTTTCGGGGCCTCCGGGATTCCGGCCTTTAACCCCGCGGCCGCGGTGGCCGTTGCCCCCTCCATCGATCTTTCGGGGATTACGCCTGTGGCGGGGAAAGAAGGGCGAGGGCCACTCGATCGGCCTGGAGGACCGGTTTGAGGGGCGGTAGTTGTGGCGTGAAAATTCTCGTTCCGGGAGGATCGTTTTCCATGCGCTGGAGCGTCGGGCTGCTCGTGCTCTTATGGATGGGGGTCGCCGCGTGCGCCCGGGCCTCGGGGCCGCGGCCGCCGGATATCGCCTACGGGAAGGATCCCTGTGCGGAGTGCGGGATGATCATCAGCGATCCCCGATTCGCCGCTGCCTACGTCACGCGAGACGGCCAGGCGCGCCTCTTTGACGACATCGGGGATATGGTGGTCTACCATCGCAAGCATTCGGAGGACGTGGCGGCTTTCTACGTGCATGACTATGAAACCCGCGCCTGGATCGATGCCACGCAGGCGTTCTTCGTCTCTTCCCCGCGCGTCCATTCCCCGATGGGATA
>BEHY01000150.1 GCA_002898735.1 Candidatus Thermoflexus japonica | reverse complement strand
CCCGGGCGGACGACCACGCGCACGGCGTGCTGCTCGTCCGTTCCGTCCGGGAAGGTGCCGCTGAGGAGCCGGCCCCGTCCCCGGGGCTGGGCGTAGCCGTCGTTCTGCACCACGCGCGCCCGAAGCACATGTTCCCCTTCCTCCGGGCGCTCCCACCGGTAGCGCCAGACGGTCCAGACATACGGTGTGGGCCCCCGAATGAGCTCCGCCTCCTGCCAGGTCCGGCCATCGTCCACACTGATCTCCACCCGGGCGATCCCCACCGGGCCCGAGAAGGCGATGCCTCGAATCTCCACCGGCTCCGCCGGGATCATCCCGGAGCCCGGCGCATCGATCCGGGAGTTCGGCTTAATGATCGCTTCCTTCGACCAGCCCTGACCCTCCCAGTAGCCGATGTGCTCCCCGCGGATCAGCTCGATGCGGGTGATCCATTTGGGTTGCTTCATGCCGTAGCGGCCTGGCCAGAGGGCCCGCAGCGGAAATCCGTGCTCGGGGGGCAGGACCTCGCCGTTCATCATATAGGCCAGAAGGGAATAGGGATCCCGGGCCAGGCCCACCGGGATGCTGGTGTGGTAGCCGTCGGCCGCGTAAAGGACCACCTCCGTGGCCGTGGGCCGCGCTCCGGCCATCTCGAGGAGATCGACCATGCGCACCCCCTTCCACACGGCGTTGCCGATGAGATCGCCGCCCACCGGGTTGCTGATGCATTCCAGGGTGCGCATCTCGATGACCGCGGGCATGGCCAGGATGTCCGGGTAGGTCAGGCGGAGCGGGCGCTCCACTTCCCCGGTGATCTCCAGGGTCCAGGTTCCCACATCCACCCGGGGAACCGTGCTGTATTTCACCTCATAGAACTCGTGGGTGGGGGTGATGGGGACCGGGGATTCGATCTCCCAGCGCTCGGGGCCGGGGAGCTGAACCGGCACCCGGGTGGAGGGAGGGGATTCGTCCAGTGAGGATCCAGGCAGGGGGAACCGACGGGCGCAGGCCGCCGCAGCGGCCCCCAGCGCCCCGCCGATGAAAAACCGCAGCACTTCCCGCCGCCGCCACGGCATCGGACGCTCCTTTCTCACTTCACAATGGTTCAGCGTGATCCCCGGGATCGATCCCTCAGGGGGGCGATCTTCCACCGCCCGTAAGCGATGAGGGCGGACAATCCGCCCAGCGCCGCGTTCATAAAGATATTCTGGAGCTCACCGCGGGTGAGATGCCATATGGCCGCGCCGATCATGATGAAAACCAGCCCCAGCGCGGCCAGGGGCGTCAGACGGGTCTGAATCCGGACCACGCCGGGCAGGATCAGGCCGATCCCCGCCAGGATCTCGGCTGTGCCGCTCAGCTGATGCAGGCTGCGGGGAAGCTCATACATCCAGGCCATCGGAGCGGGCAGGCCCGGCGGCACGATCCAGTGGATGATGCCGGTGATGAAAAAATACACGCCCAGCACAACCTGAAGGAACCAGAGGATCCCATGGATCATAGCTCCCTCCCGTTCGCTCGAGCGAAGGAAAATCGATCCTGTGCCCAGGGCTCCTTGCTCGTCATCCATCCCATCCGTGCCTGTCCCTCTTGATGCTCGCCCTATCGTGGGCCTTCCGCTATGGGCCGGACGTGCGCAACCGCTCCGCGAGCTCCTCCGGCGTGCGGGCGGGGGGCAGGCAGCGGGTGCCCACACACACGTAAGCCGCGGGCCATTCGTCCAGCGGGAACCCCTGGGCCTGGATCGCGGGCGCATCCTGCCGGGGATCCATTGGCACCACGACCCGGTGGAAGGGATCCCCGCGCCAGGCGGCCTGGAGCAGCCGCCGGGTCTCCGGGGCCTCCTTGGGGCCGATGACGTGGATCCGCACTGGCTCGGTGATCGCCCGATACACCGCCAGCCCGTAGGGGGCTGCTGTGAAATCATATTTCACGTATTCCTGTTCGAAGGCCAGGAGGGTCCGTTCGGCGATCTCCCGGGCCTGGTGATCTCCGGTGAGATCATACAGGGTCAGGTAGAACTCGGCGGCCGCCGCGTTTTCCTCCAGGGGCTTCTGCCGGATCCGCAGTGCGCCGATGGCCCGGGGGTCCTCCGGCCGGTCGAAGAAGCCGCCGCCCTCCGAATCCGCCAGGGCGGACTCCAGATAGGTCCGGAGCCGGAGGGCGCGCTCCAGGAAGCGCCGCTCGCCGGTCCGCTGGAAGGCGGCCAGGGCGGCCCTTCCGAACTGAACCTGATCCCCCAACAACGGCGGCACCCCTTTCCGATCCGCCCGTTCCCCCTTTTCATCCACGTAGTGATAAAGAGCTCCCGCCCCCTCATCGAAAGCCAGGGTCCAGACCGTATCCAGAACCTGGAGCGCCCTCTCCGTCCAGGCAGGGTCCTGGAGGAGATCGCCGGCGATCATCCAGGCGAGGGCCATCTGCGCGTTCCAGTTGACATAGACGGTGCGATCCACCGCGGGCGGAGGGCGCATCGCCCGCTCCCGCCGCGAGAGGGCATAGTATTCCTCATCGGCGTCCTGGCTCCCCCAGAACACACTGCGCTCTGGATCGTAAAGGGTTCGCTGCACGTATTCCAGCGCCTTCAGGGCCGCCTGCCGAAGCCCATCGTCCTCAAGGACTTCCGCCGCATAAAGGTAGAGGGGGATCAGGCGGGCGTGGTCCTCAAGCATCTTCTCGAAGTGAGGGAGGCTCCAGTCGCGGGTGGTGGAATAGCGGAACCATCCGCCTTCCACATGGTCATACATTCCCCCATCGGCCATTCCGTGGAGGGTGCGGTGGACCATCTCGGCCAGTCGTTCATCGCGCCGGCCGCCGCGGGTGTATTCCACCAGGAGAAGGAGGCAGGCCTCCGGATGGGGGAACTTGGGCGCTTCGCCGAAACCGCCGTAGACCGGATCGTAAGCGCGGGCGATCAGCCCGATCAGATGCATGGGGATCGTCCATGAGAGCTGGGCGCCGGGCCGGGCGACGGGACGGCTCGCCTCCTGCCGGCGGCGGGCGATCTCCTGAGCCCGGCGCTGGATCTCGGAGCGGTTGCTCCGGTAATACTGGAGCACCTGCAGGAGGACCTGGCGCATCTGCATCGGGGGGATATAGGTGGCCCCGGTGAGGATCTCGCCGTCCGGGGTCAGGAAAACGGTGGTCGGCCATCCGCCCATGTTGTAGCGGGCGTTGATATCCGGCCGCCGATCTGTGTCCACGCGGATGGGGACGAAATACGTGTTGATGATCTCCGCGATCTGGGGATCCGAGTAGGTGCCTGTGTGGATGGGATCGCCGGGGATCCCCCGATCCATCACGTGGCACCAGTGGCACCAGGTCGCCGAGATGCTGAGCAGGATGGGCTTGTCCTGCTCCCGGGCCTCCCGGAAGGCCTCCTCCCCCCACTCCCGCCACTGCACACGCGCCTCGCCCATACCCGGCCTCCCCTGCGAAAACGCTCGTTTTGTTCATCATAAAGGCGGGGGGAGGGGTGTGCAACTTTCCGGGTTTGGGGG
>BEHY01000149.1 GCA_002898735.1 Candidatus Thermoflexus japonica | reverse complement strand
CGGGGTCGAATTCATTCGGCGCCCATCCCGCGTCGGCCCCTCACGCCGATTGAAATCGACCTTAAGAGGCGCTGGCGCGCCGGGCGTCGGCCTGCGCCGGCGCGGGAAACCCTTCGGCCGGCGGAGGCCGGCCGCTGGCCGAAGGCCTATCGGGGTCGAATTCATTCGACGCCATCCCGTGCGCCGGGCGTCGGCCTGCGCCGGCGCGAATCACCTTCTGGCCGGCGGAGGCCGGCCGGTGGCCGAAGGCCTATCGAGGTCGAATTCATTCGACACCCACCTCACGGCTGCTCACCGCCCGGCTAAAAACACCCCGGCCAGGATGAGCGCCATGCCTCCGAGCAGCCATCCGGAGAGGGGTTCCCCGAGCCAGATCGCCCCCCAGAGCACCGCGAAGATCGGGTTGAGATACACCACGAGGGAGACGCCCACCACCCCCACCCGCTGGAGCAGCCCGTAATACATCACATAGGCGATCGCGGTGCCCAGGACCGCCAGGAGAACCAGGGCGGCGAGGGACTCCGGCGCCGGGGAGAGCGTCCACGGCCGATCGAAGAGCAGGCTGAAAGGCAGCAGCAGCGCCCCGCCCCACCCGAGCTGACCGATCGCCGCATCCACCGGGGGAACCCCTCGCAGGGCCCGCCGGGCATAGACAGTGGCCGCAGCGTAAGAGAGGGCGGCCGCTACCACAGCCCCTTCGCCAATCAGATGTCCCCGGGCCGCCCGCCGGAGATCCGGGAACAGCAGGATCAGAATCCCCAGAAAGCCGAGGAGCAGCCCGGCCAGCTGCCGTCCGGATGGCCGCTCCTCTCGAATCCCGATGGCTGTGAATCCTGCGGCCCAGAGCGGCATCGTGGCCACCAGCACCCCCGCCAGCCCGCTGGGGATGGTCTGCTCGCTCCAGGCGATCAGCGTGTGGGGCAGCGCGGCGTTGAACAGCCCCATCGCCAGGTAGGCACCCCACGGCGGATCCCCCCGGGGACCGGGACGGATCTGCCGGAACAACCCGAGGAGAGCGGCGGCGATCAGCAGACGTCCCGTCACGAACGTCAGGGGCGGGATCGTCCGCACCCCCAGGGCGAAAAACAGATAGGAAGCGCCCCAGATCGCCCCCAGCATGAGCAATGTGAAGACATCTCCGATGCGCATCCTTCCCATGGGATCCCCTGTCAGAATTCGATGTCCCTATCATAGATCAGGAGACCTCAACAGGCGTTTCCGGGATCAATCGCAGTGGAGCCCCCTTCATCCCTGTCGTGCGCTCCAGGGAGATTCCCATCGAGCTACCGCGAATCCGGAGAAGCATGCCTGTCCGATCGGAGGAAGGGTATCCCACAGATGGAAGTCTTTAAAGCCCCACTGGCCTGTTATAACTCCCTCGAAGGGCTAACCCAAACCACAGGCCTGGATCTCTCGGAGATCCGCCCAACCATGTAACGGCCGCGGCGGTTTCCCGACCTGAAGGCTTTCCATTGCGGGGAGAAGGGATCCCGGGTGGCCGCTCTGAGGGGTCATTGAGGGTCCTTTCGCTCGATCTCCCCCCTCCCCATGCGAAGGGCCATGGAGAGGGGGGAGAACAATGCCTCTACACCCGTCCCATCCACCGCAGGGTGGCTTCGGCGTTGAACAGGGCCGCGCCGGCCGCCCCGCGGATGGTGTTGTGGGTGAGGGCCACGAACTTCAGGGTGAAGACCGGGCATCGCTGCACCCGCCCCACCACCACGCTCATCCCATTGCCTGCCATGCGGTCCAGGCGGGGCTGGGGTCGATCCGGCTCCATCCGCATCACAATCGGCTGGGCCACTGCGCTGGGAAGATCCGCCACTTCCTCCGGCGGACGGTAACCCGTCATCGCCCTGATCGCGTCCTCGGGGCCGATGGGTTCCTCCAGCTCCACGGAGAGGCATACGAGATGGCCATCCAGGGTGGGAACTCGATTCGTCTGCGCGCTCAGGCGCATCGGGGCTTCCTCCACCTTCCCATCCTGCAGCCGCCCGAGGAGCTTACGGGGTTCGGTTTCCAGTTTTTCTTCCTCCCCGGGGATATACGGGAGGACATTGTCCGCGATCTCGACCGCGGAGACGCCGGGATAGCCGGCGCCGGAGAGCGCCTGCAGGCTCACCAGATGCCCTCGCCGAACGCCGTAGGGCATCAGCGCTTTGAGGGGAAGGACGGCCGCGGTGGTGGTGCAGTTGGGGTTGGTGACCAGAGCGCCGGGCCATCCCCGGGCCTCCTGCTGGCGGGGAAGCAGCCCCAGGTGCTCGAAATTGACGTCCGGCATCAACAGCGGCACATCCGCTGCCATCCGGTGGGCGGAGGCGTTGCTGGCCACCAGATAGCCCGCGGCGGCAAACTGGGGCTCAACCTCCCGGGCGATGTCGGATGGGAGGGCTGAAAGCACGATCTCCGCGTCGAACCCCGGTTCCGTCGGCTGCACGACCATGCGGGCAGCCCACTCCGGCATCGGGGCGCTCAGCAGCCAGCGGCACGCCTCGCCATAGGGGCGGCCCACCGAGCGATCGGACCCTGTCAGCGCGACCACGCGAAACCATGGATGGCGGTCCAGCAGGTGCACCAGCCACTGGCCCACCACCCCCGTCGCGCCCAGCACAGCGACTCGAAAAGAGGGTTTCGCGCCCATCGGGCTCTGCTCCCAGAGGATCTGTGCCTTCCTGGGATCGGGCAGGCGCGCCGCAGGCGCGCCTGCCTGTCCGGATGATCACGCTTCTCCTCTCCCCGCGCCGCGTAGCGGCCTTGCCCGGAGTCCGGTTCTTATCCTTCGCAGATGGCCCCACGGGCGGCGGAGGAGACCAGACGGGCATATTTGGCGAAGAGCCCCCGCGGGTATTTCGGCGGCGGCGGGGTCCAGGCCGCCCGGCGTCGGGCCAGCTCCTCTTCGGAAAGCGCCACATTCACCACGCGGCGATCCACATCGATCTCGATGATGTCGCCATCCTGGAGCAGCGCCAGTGGGCCTCCCACGGCGGCCTCCGGGGAGATATGGCCGATCATCAGCCCATGGGTGGCCCCGGAGAACCGCCCATCCGTCAGGAGGGCCACCTCGTCTTTCAGGCCCTGGCCCACCAGAGCCGCGGTGACCGCCAGCATTTCCCGCATCCCCGGCCCGCCCTTTGGGCCTTCGTAACGCACGACGACGACATCGCCCGGCCGGATCTGCCCCGTGTTGACCGCTTGGAAGGCATCCTCCTCCCGATCGAAGACGCGCGCCGGGCCGCGATGGTAGCGCCTGGTGGTCCCCGTGATCTTCAGGACGCCGCCCTCTGGGGCCAGGTTGCCTCGCAGGATGACATAGCCACCGGTCGGGTGCAGCGGACGGCTGACCGGCCGAACGACATCCTGATCCTCGGGGAAGACCACATGGGCCAGGCGCTCGGCGATGGTCTCGCCGGTGACGGTGCGACATTCCCCGTGCAGCAACCCCGCATCCAGCAACGCCTTCATCACCACCGGCACGCCGCCGATGCGATCCAC
>BEHY01000148.1 GCA_002898735.1 Candidatus Thermoflexus japonica | reverse complement strand
GCGCTGGGCGATCATCGGCATCGGGCGGAGCGCGATGGACGATGCCGCCTTCCGCGCCCGGCTCCTCGACGGCGTCCGGCGCTTCGCCCGCCATCGCCCCGATGAAGCGGCCTGGGCGGGCTTTGCGGAACGCCTCTCCTACCTGCGGGGCGACTACGATGACCCCGCCCTCTATGCGGCCCTGAGCCAGCGGCTCCAGACCGCGGACGAGGCCGGCGCGGGGGCGACCCATCACATCTTCTATCTCGCGGTCCCTCCCGGTGTCACGGAGACCATCGTGGACCACCTGAGCGCGGCCGGCCTGGTGCGGGATCCCTCCCGCCATCGCGTGGTGATCGAGAAGCCGTTCGGCCACGACCTGCCCTCCGCCCGCCGGCTCAACGCGCGCCTGCGCCAGTTTCTGACGGAAAGCCAGATCTACCGCCTGGACCACTACCTGGGCAAGGACACGGTCCAGAACATCCTGGCTTTGCGCTTCGCCAACGCCTTCTTCGAGCCGGTGTGGAACCGCCAGTATATCGATCACGTGCAGATCACCGTTGCCGAGACGGTAGGGGTCGAGCACCGGGGCGGCTACTATGACCAGACCGGTGCCCTCCGCGATATGGTCCAGAGCCATCTCCTGCAGCTCCTCTGCCTGATCGCGATGGAGCCCCCGGTCTCCCTCACCCCGGAGGAGATCCACCACAAGAAGCTCGAGGTGCTCCAGGCCATCCGCCCCATCCCGGGGGACCAGGTGGATGTTTACGCCGTGCGCGGCCAGTATGGGCGAGGCCGCCTGGATGGGGAGGAGATCCCTGCCTATCGGGAGGAGCCCGGGGTGGATCCACGTTCGAACACCGAGACTTACGTGGCCCTCAAGCTCTTCGTGGACAACTGGCGCTGGCAGGGGGTGCCCTTTTACCTGCGCACCGGGAAGCGCCTCCCGGCCCGGGCCTCGGAGGTCTCCATCACGTTTCGGCCGGTGCCCCATCGGGCCTTCCCCGAGTCCGCCGTCCGCTCCTGGCAGCCCAACCGATTGATCCTCCGCCTGCAGCCTGCGGAGGGCGTCCTCTTCCGCTTCCAGGCCAAGGTCCCGGGCCCGGTGATGCGGCTGCAGCCGGTGGATATGCATTTCCTGTATGAGGAGATGTTCGGGAACCGTCCGCCGGAGGCGTATGAGACGCTGCTCCTGGATCTCATCCGGGGGGATACCACGCAATCCCTGGAGGCGGCGTGGGTGGAGGCCGCCTGGGAGGTGATCCAGCCCATCCTGGAGGCCTGGGCGGCCCGGCCGCCTGCGGATTTCCCCAACTACCCGGCCGGCACCTGGGGTCCGCCGGCGGCGGACGAGCTGATCGCCCGGGACGGTCGATTGTGGGATCTCCCCACCATCCTGGATCCCGTCGGAGCGACATCGGGATGATCCGCGTCTTCCCCGATGTGGAGGCCCTGAGCCGGGCCGCGGCGGCCCTCTTCGCCCGCGCCGCGCAACACGCCGTCCGGCGCGCCGGACGGTTCGTCGTGGCCCTTTCCGGGGGGCAGACTCCCCGTCGGACCTACGAATGGCTGGCCCGCCCGGAATGCCGGGAGGCGGTCCCCTGGGAGGCGGTGCACGTCTTCTGGGGGGATGAGCGCTGTGTGCCCTTCGAGGACCCGCGGAGCAACGCCCGGATAGCGGATGAGGCCCTGTTGCGGCACGTCCCCATCCCGCCCCATCAGATCCATCCCATCCGGTGCGAAGGAGATCCGGAGGCGGCCGCTGTTCGTTATGAGGCCGTGCTGCGCGGGTTCTTCCGGGAAGCATCGCCGCGCTTCGACCTGATCCTCCTGGGCCTGGGGGAGGACGGCCACACGGCTTCCCTCTTCCCCTTTCATTCGGCGGTGATGGAGCGAAGGCGCTGGGTGGCCGCGGTGCCGGAGGCGGATCCCCCGCGGGTGACCCTGACGTTCCCGGTCCTGAACCAGGCGCGTCGGGTGGTCTTCCTGGTGGCCGGGGCGCGCAAGGCGGAGATCCTGCGGGCCGTGCTGGAGGGGCCCTTCGATCCCCTCCGCTGGCCCGCGCAGGGGGTTCGCCCGGGGCCCGGGCGGATCCTGTGGCTGGTGGATGCCGAGGCGGCGGCCGGGCTCTTCCGAATCCGGCAGGGATCGGCCGATGAACGACACTATAATCAAAGCGAAGATCCCCATGGAGGAACCTCACGATGACGCGCGCGCTGGATTTCCCCACGCGGATCGAGATGGTGCGGGCGCGGGAGATCCTGGATTCCCGCGGCAACCCGACGGTGGAGGTGGAAGTGCATCTGGCGGATGGCACGGTGGGGTATGCGGCGGTGCCCTCCGGGGCGAGCACCGGCGCCCATGAGGCCTGGGAGCTCCGGGATGAGGACCCGGCCCGGTATCTGGGCAAGGGGGTCCTCCGGGCCGTTGAGAACGTTAACAGCCGGATCGCCGAGGAGATCGTGGGGTGGGACGCCCTGGACCAGGTCGGGATCGACGAGGCGCTGATCAGCCTGGATGGCACGGAGAACAAGCGGGAGCTGGGGGCCAATGCCATCCTGGGTGTGAGCCTGGCGGTGGCGGTCGCCGCGGCCCGCTCCCTGGGCCTTCCCCTGTATCGCTACCTGGGGGGCGTGGAGGCCCGGGTGCTGCCGGTGCCGATGATGAACATCCTCAACGGCGGCAAGCACGCCGACGATTCGGCGGATCTCCAGGAGTTCCTCATCCTCCCGATCGGCGCCCCTTCGTTCGCCGAAGCCCTGCGCTGGGGAGCGGAGGTTTATCAGCATCTGAAGAAGGTCCTCAAGAAGCGGGGTTACAGCACCAACGTGGGGGATGAAGGAGGATTCGCCCCCAACCTGCGATCCAATCAGGAGGCCATCGAGCTGATCCTGGAAGCGATCCAGGCAGCCGGGTATACGCCGGGCGATCAGATCGCCCTGGGGCTGGACGCGGCGGCGAGCGAGCTCTATCAGGACGGCGTTTATGTCCTTCGCAAGGAAGGGCGGACGATGCGAGCGCCGGAACTGGTCGAGCTCTACGCCCGATGGACCGAGCAGTATCCGATCCTCTCGATCGAGGACGGGATGGCGGAGGACGACTGGGAGGGCTGGCGGCACCTCTCGAAGCGCCTGGGGTCCCGGATCCAGCTGGTGGGGGACGATCTCCTGGTGACCAACGTGAACCGCATCCGCCGGGCGATCGCCGAGGGGGCGTGCAACGCCCTGCTGTGCAAGGTGAACCAGATCGGGACGCTGACGGAGGCCATCCAGGCGGCGCGGCTGGCCCAGCGGGCGGGATGGGGCCTGATCATCTCCCATCGCAGCGGGGAGACCGAAGACACCTTCATCGCGGATCTGGCCGTGGCCCTGAACGCAGGGCAGATCAAGACGGGGGCGCCGTGCCGCAGCGACCGCGTGGCCAAATACAACCGGCTGCTGCGCATTGAGGAGGAGCTCGGGGAGACGGCCCGATATGCCGGCCGCTCCGCCTTCCCCGGCTGGGCATCCTGAATGTGGTCTCGACTCCCA
>BEHY01000147.1 GCA_002898735.1 Candidatus Thermoflexus japonica | reverse complement strand
CCGCTCGCTGCTCTGATCGAAGGTCGGGCGCACCCCGATGTTCACGACGGCCATATGGCGGCGGCCATCCGGCAGCTCCGCCCAGCAGGCGTAAACCCCATTCGCGGGAAGCGCATGTTCCGGCCAGATGTTCAGATTGGCCGTGGGGAACCCCAGACGCCGTCCACGGCCCGCGCCCGCGATGACCTCGCCCCGCACCGAGAACGGTCGCCCCAGGCATTCGGCGGCCGCTCGCACATCCCCCACGCGCAAGGTCTCCCGGATGCGGCTGCTCCGCACCGGGCGCCCGCCCAGATGGAACTCCATCGCGACATGAAGGGTGTAGCCATAACGGCGCCCCAGCTCCTCCAGCACCGGCAGGGTGCCCTCCCGGCGGTATCCCAGCGCGAAGTCCGGCCCCGCCCACAGCGCCCGCATGCCGATTCGAACCAGACGCTCCACGAAATCCGCGGCGCGGATGCGCGCCGTCTCCAGCGTGAAGGGGATCTGGACGAAGACATCCACCCCGAGGCGGGCGATGCACGCCCGCTTCTCCTCCGGCGAGGTCAGGTAAAAGGGAGATTCCCCCCGCAGAACCACCGCGGGATGGGGGAAGAACGTCACCACCACCGAACGCCAGCCATAAGCGCGCGCCATCGCCACCACCTGTCCGATCAGGGCCTGATGGCCCAGGTGCACGCCGTCGAAAGCCCCCACCGTCACCACCGATGGAAAGGGCTCCATCTCCTCGAAACGCTGAGCAAACCTCATCCGGATGCCCCCTGGATTGAAAAATGTTCCACTGCCCGGGCTCGCTGCTGGAAGTTGCTTCTATGGATCTTCCGGAAACACCCGCACCGGCTGCCAGCGCTTCCCCTGGCGCTCCAGCAACGCCAGCAATGTCCCATCCGGCCGGTGCACCCGGAGCCGGGGGCCAGGATGGGGCAGCGCCTCGACCGGGATAGGCTGCCCGTGCTGAAGCCGGCTCAGGATCTCCAGCGATGGCGTGATCGGCTCCCAATCCGGCAGGGCGTCCGCCATCGGCCGGAGATAGCGAAGCCAGCCCCCAGCCCGGGCGGCGGCTTCCAGGAGCTCCCAGGGGATGGCGTCCGCCAGGGTGAAGGGGCCGCTGGCCAGCCGGCGCAGCTCCGTGAGATGAGCGCCGCATCCGAGCCGCTCCCCGATATCCCGGGCCAGGGCCCGGATGTAGGTCCCTGCGGAACACGCGACCTCGATGGTCGCCCATGGCGGATTCCATTCCACCAGGCGGAGCTCATCGATCCGCACCCACCGGGGCGGCGGCGCCACCGCTTCGCCGCGCCGGGCTTTTTCATACAGACGCTCCCCGCCCTGCCGGATCGCTGAGAAGGCCGGCGGGGTTTGCAGGATTTCCCCCACGAAGGAACGCAGCGTTTCCTCCAAGGATTCCCGGGAGACCTCCACCGGCCGCTCGCTCAGGATCCGTCCTTCCGCGTCATCGGTATCCGTTCGGATCCCCAGGCGGATCGTGGCCCGGTAGCGTTTATCGTGGCCCAGCAGGAACTCGGCCAGCCGGGTCGCGTGGCCCACCAGAAGCACCAGCACCCCGGTCGCCAGGGGATCCAGCGTCCCCGCGTGGCCGATCCGCCGGACGCGGGTGACCTTCCGGGCCCGCTCCACGACATCGTGCGAGGTCCATCCTTTCGGCTTATCCAGCACCAGCAGCCCAGCAGGCGCTTTCATGGCGGAATTTACGCCGTTGCGCTCAGCGCATGAGCGGGCTTTTCTCCCTTCACCGCCGTCCCTTGCGTTCGCGCGGCAGGGCGTAGCCCAGGCGGCGCAGCTGCTCGGGATCCCGGCGCCAGTTCTTCCGGACCTTCACCCAGAGCTCCAGGTAAACGGAGCGCCCCAGGAGGGCTTCAATCTCCTGACGGGCCGCGGCCCCGATGCGCTTCAACATCTGGCCGTTCTCGCCGATCACGATCGGCTTATGGGTTTCCTTCTCCACGTAAATCGTAGCCGCAATATAAGTCAGGTTCGGATTCCGATCCACCCAGTCGGTGATCTCCACGGCGATCCCGTGAGGGACCTCCTCCCGCAGCAGGAGGAGGGCTTTCTCCCGGATGAGCTCCGCGACGATCATCTGGAGCGGCTGATCCGTGAGCGTCTCAGGATCGTAGTATCGAGGCCCTTCCGGGAGATGGGCAACGATCCGCTCCAGCAGGAGATCCAGATTGTCGCCCCGAACGGCGGAGATCTGGACCTCCTCCCACGGGAAAGGAGGCTCCGCATCCGGCGGGGTGGGGGCCAGCGCCCGGTAGGCCGCCAGGCGGCTCTCCCGGTCGGACCTCAGCAGGTCGATCTTGTTCAACGCCAGGATCACCGGCTTATCCGCCGCCTTCTCCTTCAGCAGATCCGCGATCATGCGATCCTCATCATCGGGCCACTGGGAGACATCGACCAAGAAAACGATCACATCGGCGTCCGGGATCGCGCGGCGGGCCACTTCCACCATATATTCTCCCAGTTTGTGGAACGGCTGATGGATGCCCGGCGTGTCCATGAAGATCACCTGGGCGTCCGGCCGCGTCAGCACGCCCAGGATCCGATGCCGGGTGGTTTGCGGCTTCGGCGAGACGATGGAGATCTTGGCGCCGAGATAGGCGTTGAGCAGCGTGGATTTCCCCACGTTGGGCTTGCCGATGATGGCCACGAAACCGGAGCGATGGCCTGGAGGGACCTCCTCATATTCCGGGAAAACCGGCGACGGCTCCTGCGCATCCACGGATCGGCTTCCTCCCATTGAGGTTTTTAAGGGCGGCGCCCCGCCCAGTTATATTTTGGCCCATTTACCTGCGGGACGCCGGGGGGGAAGGGCGGTCAGAGGCACCCCCCAAACGCCTTCCCCGCCCTCCGCGGCCTTCCGGACCCCATGGGAGGGGAGGATCCCTCCCGGGCGGGGGGCACCCTTTCAGCGCCCCTCCTCCCAGGCGGCCCACTCCAGAAGCCACAGGCGCGAGAGAAACGTCCAGGCGAAGGTGCCCCCGAACAGAGCCCCTGTAAGAACCCGCAGGAACGGCGTGCTTTCCCGCGGAGTGAAAGGGCCGATCTGCGCCAGGACGTAAGACACAAACTGGGAGCCGCCATCGAGGGCGATAGGGGCCAGGCCGAGGGCGAGGAAAGCCCACAGGGGCAGAGGACGCCAGGGACGCCTTCGGAGGATCATCGCGGTGGCCGCCAGCGCCATCGCGCCGTAAATGGCCAGGTCCCGCTGGCAGAGAGCGATCTTCCATCCGATCTGGGGGTCGCCGGTGAAAGCGCGAGGCCAGGGATAACCGGGCAACCTCTCCAGGCCCACGCGCCCTTTCAGATCCTCCAGGGAATAAGCGGGATGCGCTCCGAACAGGAAAAAGGAGCGCTGAGGAAGCTGATGGCATGTGAAGGAATAGAGGGTGTAAAGGATAGCTGCAGGCCGCTGGAGGCCGGACTTCATCAGGATGGGCGGCAGGATCGCCCCCGTCACATAGATCCAGAGCCCGAGGGCGAGCAACTGGATGGAGGATGGGATCCGGCGCTCTGCCGTCTTGACAGTCATCCGAGGCCCCTCTTAGAATGAAGCATGCGGAGGAGACGCCGGGGTGGCGGAACAGGAAGACGCGCCTGACTCAAAATCAGGTGGCCGCAAGGCCGTGCGGGTTCGACTCCCGCCCCCGGCACCTGTT
>BEHY01000146.1 GCA_002898735.1 Candidatus Thermoflexus japonica | reverse complement strand
CCAGCGCTGGGCGGCCGGGGAAAGGAGGGGGCTCAAATGCGCGGCCATCCACGCCGGGTCGAAGGTCCCCGTCCCCGTGAGCGGGCGCGAGAGGAGCCACAGCGCAACGATCGCCACCAGCATGAACACCGATCCGGCCATCGTATACAGGAAGAACTTGATCGCCGCGTAGATCCGTCGCGGGCCGCCCCAGATCCCGATCAGCAGGGTCATGGGCACCAGGGTGAATTCCCAGAAGATATAAAAGAGCAAAAGATCCAGGGCGAGGAACACCCCCAGTACCCCTGTCTCCAGCAGCAGCATCAGCGCCATATATTCCTTCGCCCGCTCCTCGATGGACCACGAGGCCATCAGGGCGAGGGGGAAGATCAGCGCCGTCAGCAGAACCAGCCACAGGCTGATCCCATCCACCCCCACCCGATAGGCCGCCCCGATGGATGGTGCCCAGTCCCAGCGATGGACGAGCTGGGGGCCGGGCTGGGCCGGGTCGAATCCGAACAGGAGCCCCAGCCCCAGCGCCAGGACGCCCAGGCTGGTCCCCAGCGCAACCCAGCGGATAGTCCCCACACGATCCCGAGGGATCCCCAGGATCAGGGAGGCCCCGATGAGGGGCAGGAGCAGCATCCACGTCAAGATGGGGAAGCTCGCCATCCGTTTCCGCCCCCTATCGCAGCATCCAGAGGATATAGAACACAAGAAGAACGGCGCCGATCAGCACCGAGAGGCCATACTGGCGCACATAGCCGCTGCTCCAGCGGCGCACCCCCCCCGCGGCCGATTGCACCAGACGGGCCAGACCGTTGACCGCCCCGTCGATCCCATACGGCTCCACCACTTCCGCCACCCACCTCGCCGCCCTTTCGAAGGGCCGAACGAAGAGGAGATCATAGAGCTCATCGACATAAAGCTTCCGGTTCAACGCCACGAAGAAGCCGCGGAGCACAGGCCGCAACGGGTCCTCCACCCCCTCCGGCCATGCCTGAGGACGATACATCGCCCACGCGGCCCCGATCCCGGCCAGGGCGATCAGGGTGGCCAGCAGCGCCTGCTCCGGGCGGAAAGCCGGCGGGTGCCCAGGCTCCAGCCAGGCGCTCAGGGCGCCCAGCCCCGGCACATTGATCCAGCCGGCCACAACGGAAAAGAATGCGAAAATCCCCAGGGGCACCGTCATCACCGCGGGGCTCTCATGGGCATGGGCGGCCGCGGGGCTTCGAGGGGCACCGGCGAAGACCATTCCCACCTGACGGGCCATGTAGAACGCCGTGAGGAAAGCGGCCGCCAGCAGAAGCCCATAGGCCAGCGTCGCCCATCCCCCGATCCCCCCGAGGGCGACCAGGATTTCATCCTTGCTCCAGAACCCGGCCAGCGGGGGAAGCCCCGCCAGCGCCGCCGCCCCGATCCCATACGTCCAGAAGGTGATGGGCATCCGTCGGGCCAGTCCCCCCATCCGGCGCATGTCGTTGGGGTCAAAAGGCGAGGGATCGCCGTGATGGCGATGGGCATGCTCCAGGGCGTGGATGACGGAGCCTGCCCCCAGGAAGAGCAGGGCCTTAAAGAAGGCATGGGTGCCCAGATGGAAGATCGCGGCCCCGACCGCTCCGGATCCGGCGGCTGCCACCATGTAGCCCAGCTGGGAGATCGTCGAGAAGGCCAGCACCCGCTTGATATCGAACTGGCCGACGGCGATCAGGGCGGCCCACAGCGCCGTCGCCGCCCCCGCCCACGTCACCACCTCCTGGGTGAGGGGGGCCATCGCGAAAAGGGGATGGGCCCGGGCGATCAGGTAAACCCCCGCCGTGACCATGGTCGCCGCATGGATCAGCGCGGAGACCGGCGTGGGGCCGGCCATCGCATCCGGCAGCCAGACATACAGCGGGATCTGAGCGCTTTTGCCCGTCACCCCCGCGAACAGGAGCAGGGTGATCAGCGTGATCACCCCCGTCTCCACGCTCCCCTGTTCCACCGCCTCGAAAATCGGCCCGTATCGGAACGTGCCAAACGTCCAGAAGAGCAACAGCAGGCCCAGGGTGAAGCCGAAATCCCCGATGCGGTTCACGATGAACGCCTTGCGGCCCGCCCATGCGTTATAGGGGACGTCGAACCAGAAGCCGATCAGGAGATAGGAGCAGAGCCCCACCAGCTCCCAGCCCACAAAGAGAACGAGGAAGTTGTCCGCCAGGACCAGGAGGAGCATGGAGGCCAGGAACAGGTTTAGGAACATAAAGAAGCGGCGGATATGAGGATCCCCTGCCATGTAGCCCATCGAGTAAACATGGATCAGCGTCCCCACCAGGGTTACGATCAGCGCCATGGCGGTGGAGAGGGGGTCGATCCGTAATCCCACCTCCGCCGCCAGCGGGGGGACGATCGCCCAGCGGTAGAGGCTGATTTCCACCAGTCGGGCCTCCGGCGGGCGGGCCAGCAGGGCCGCGAAGACCAGAACGGACATCCCGAAAGACGCCGCGGCGGCCATCGAGGCCACAACCCCCACCGTCCGCTCCCGGGTCTGGCCGGTGGAAACCAGGTTGATCAGAAACCCGAGCAACGGAAAAGCGATGATCAGCCAGGACCACTCGAACAGGGCTTCCATTCCGGGCTCCTCGCTGCAGGTTCGATATCCGGCGACCCCCCGATCTCACCCCTCCCCCAGAGGAAGAAGAAGGAGGAGAGCCGATGGGCCCGCCGACCAGGAAGGGCATGCGGCTACGATGTCGGGAGGTTGGAGCGGAATATCTTCAGCACCCCACCCAGGCCCTCTCTCCGTCCCTGTTCTCCCCTCCCTGCGGCTCTCCGGGCCATAGGGGGAGAGCCCCGGCCGCTCAACCTCGCAGGCTGCTCAGCTCATCCACATTCGTGGTCTTCTTGGTGCGGAAAATCGCGACCATCAGGGCGAGGCCTACCGCCACCTCAGCGGCGGCCACCGTCAATATCAAGAAGACCGTCAGCTGTCCCTCCAGGAGGCCGCGGTAGCGGGAAGCGGCCACAAAGGCCAGGCCCGCCGCATTCAACATCAGCTCCACGCACATGAAAACGATCAGCGCGTTCCGGCGAACCAAAAAACCCACGGCACCGATCCCGAAGAGGATGGCGCTGAGGGCCAGATAATGGGTCAGCGTGACCATCATTTCCCCTCCGATCGGGAATCCCGGGCCAGCACCACCACGCCTACCATGGCGATGAGCAGAAGGATCGATGTAATTTCGAAAGGAAGCACATAAGTCGTGAGCAGCCGCCCTCCGATGGTCGCGGGATCCCCCAGGGGGGCCGGAGGGCTCCCGGCGGGTGCCAGGCCTGCCGGGCTCCGGAGAAAAGCGAACAGCGCGCCCCCGATCAGCGCCGCTCCCAGGGCCCCGGCCAGCGGGGTCTGCCAGCGGAGGCCGGACGCCCCTCCAATCCGCTCCGCTCCCAGCATCATGATCACGAACAGGAACAGCACCATCACCGCCCCCGCGTAAACCGCGATCTGAACCATCGCCACGAAGGGGGCGCCCAGCAGAAGATAGAAAACCGCCACCACGACCAGGTTCAGCACCAGGAACAGAGCGCTGTGCACCGCATTCCTTGTGATCACCATCGCCAAGGCCGTGGCAACGGCGATCCCGGCCAGCAGATAGAACACGATCAGCTCCCCCAAGAGAACCTCCGACTCTGAGTTTGAAGGCAGAGCTCCCCCCTGGAGGTCTCCGGGCCATCACGCCGAGGGGTTGGGATTTCGGCGTTTTGCCCGCGGGGAAGGAATCCGCCTCTCCC
>BEHY01000145.1 GCA_002898735.1 Candidatus Thermoflexus japonica | reverse complement strand
AGGCTCAGGAACTGATTGTCGATCCAGGCGACGAAACCCAGGGGGCCCGCAGGGGCGAACGGCGCGCGGTGAATTTCCTCCCCATCCACCTCAAAGAGAACCTCCCTGTGCCTCCACTGGATGCCGTAGCGATGCCACCGGGTCAGATCCGTCGGGATCCGGCGCTGCGAGACTGTGATCCAGCGCCGGCCGGCTGTCAGCATCGCTCGAGCCAGCGCGGGCTGATCGAGAAGACGCTGAAGTCTCCGGATCAAGGGGGCGGGCCATGGGATGCGTAGCCCGCCCGGGCTGCGCCAGACCATGGCCAGCCATCCCCGGCCGGGATCCGAAGGTTCGAGCGCCACACGGGAGGGCGCCGAGGCGAAAAAGAACCACACGGCGGAAGGCAACCCGGCGGCCGTCCCCGGCGGCCCCCCCGCGTTCCAGAACCCGAACCCGGCGGTTCCCACCAGCGCTTCCGCCGGATGAGAGAAACGAGCCTCGATGAGGAGCCGAACCGGCGGCCGCCAGATGAAGCCCGTGCCCCCGTAATCATCGATCTGGGCATCCGCGTAACGATCCCCCGGGTTAGGGAGCAGCGTGAGCTCCAGCCCCTCGGCGTCCTCCGCCACCTCCGCCGCCCCCATCGTCATGCGCACCCACGGCCGATCGGATGGCGCAAGCTGAAGGCCCATGATGGGAATGGCCCCTCAACGCGGGGTTGGGGAACGGAAAGGCCTGCCTTCGGCGGGCCTTCCGGCCCCTGTGGAAATCCACTAAGGCCGCTCCGCGAGGGCCGCGATGCCGGGCAGTGTGCGGCCTTCCAGAAACTCCAGGCTGGCCCCTCCGCCGGTTGAGATATGGGTGATGCGATCGGCCACCCCGGCCGCGTGGACGGCCGCCACCGAGTCGCCGCCGCCCACGATGCTCGTCGCCCCGCTATCCGCGATCGCGCGGGCGATGGCGAAGGTCCCCTCCGCGAAGCGGGGGAACTCGAAGACCCCCATCGGGCCGTTCCACACGATGAAGGCGGCGCGCCGGATCTCCTCCGCGTATCGGGCCACGGTCTGCGGGCCGATATCCAGGATGCGCCAGCCGGCCGGCACCTGATCGATGGGCACCACCCGGGTCTGCGCGTCGGGGGCGAAGGCATCGGCGATCACCACGTCCACGGGCAGCCACAGGCGATCCCCGCCCCGCTCCAGCAGCTGACGTGCCGTCTCCATGGCCTCATCTTCCACCAGGGAATCCCCCACCTCATACCCCCGGGCCTTCAGGAACGTGTTGGCCATCCCCCCGCCGATGAGCACCCGATCCGCCCGGGCCAGGAGGCTCTCGATCACCCCGATCTTGTCGGAGATCTTGGCCCCGCCGAGGATGGCCACGAAGGGTCGCCCCGGGTTCGTCAGAGCCTGGCTCAGATAGCGGATCTCTTTCTCCATCAGGAAGCCGGCCACCACCGGGATGAACCGGGCGATGGCCTCCACCGAGGCATGGGCCCGATGGGCTGCGCCGAAGGCGTCGTTCACGCAGAGATCGCCCAGCCGGGCCAGCTGCCGGGCGAAATCGGGATCGTTCTTTTCCTCCTCGGGATGGAACCGAAGGTTCTCCAGCAGCAGGACCTGGCCGGGCTGAAGGGCCGCGGCCATGGCCTCGACCTCCGGCCCTACGCAGTCGGGGGCCATCTGGACGGGTCGGCCCAGCAGCTCGCTCAGGCGCTCCGCCACCGGCTTCAGGCTGAAAGCCGGATCCGGCTTCTTCGGGCGCCCCAGATGGGACATCACGATGAGGGCCGCTCCCTGATCCAGGAGATACTGGAGCGTGGGCAACGTGGCTCGGATGCGGGTGTCATCCGCCACCCGGCCTTCCGCGATGGGGACATTGAAATCCACCCGGACCAGCACCCGGCGACCGCGGACGTCCACATCGCGCACGGTCATCTTGTTCATCGGTGTCCTCCTGGTTCGAATTCGTCAGGGCTTGCGTCGTGCTTTGTCCACCCCGCCCTGTTTCTCCACGATGGGACGGGGTTGAGGAGGAGATCGTCCCGAGCCCTATGGCGAGGGTTGCCAGATGCACCGAGCGGCTCCTGTTCATTTTAAAACGGATCGCAGATCGATCGGGATGATCCATGCCAGGATAGACGGTTGATGAACGTTACATAGGGAAGAGGGGACTTTCTCATCGCGCAACCTATCCCTGCTCGCCGGGAAGATCGTAAAACCCTGAGCCGCATCTGTTCGGTTCCCGGAGCGTGTTGAAGATGCGCCCATCCGCCTTTGAAATCTCCCTTGTTCTTGCCTCCCCGCTGGTCTCGAATTAAGATTTAGAGTGAAAGGTCGAATTTCCCGGGAGCATGAGAGCCACAGGGGAAAGGTAGGGGACGCGGAGCAGGCCAGGCGGTTGAGCTCTTCCAGCAGAGATCGGTGATGCATGGTCGGGATGCGGCTCGATCGCGAAGGGGGGGAGGCAGCGACGCCAGGGATTTCACCTTTCAACTTTCCGGAGGTTGCCATGACTACCACTGTGACCCCCCAGGAAGTTAAATATATCGGGAAGCCGGGCGAGGTTTCCTTCGCCAAGGGCCTGGAAGGCGTGATCGTGGCGGAGTCGGTGAAAAGCTATGTGGATGGGATCGCAGGCCGCCTGATTTACCACGGGATCCCCATCGAGGTCCTGGCCGAGAAGTCCACCTTTGAGGAAACCGCCTTCCTCCTCCTTTACGACAAGCTCCCCACCGAGGATGAGCTGGACGTCTACAAGATGCGCCTCCGGCAGTATCGGGAGATCCCCGATGAGGTTTACGACTTCATCTCCCGCGCCGGGCGCCGCTATAACTTCCACCCGATGTCGGTGCTGCGGACGGCCATTTCGATGCTGGCGGCCTTTGATGACTCCGCGGAAGAGGATACGATGATCGCCCACGAGCGGGAGGCCATCAAGCTGACGTCCCGCATCGCCACGGTGGTGGCCGCCATCGGCCGCGCCCGCAAGGGCCTTCCGCCGGTTCACCCCCGCCCGGATCTCAGCCACGCCGCCAACTTCCTCTATATGTTGTTTGGCGAGGAGCCGGATCCCTTCTACGCGCGGGTGATGGATGTGATCCTGATCCTCCACGCGGACCATGAGTGCAATGCGTCCACCTTCACGGTGCGGGCCATCACCTCCACCCTGAGCGATATGTATTCCGCGGTGGTGGGCGGGATCGCGGCGCTGAAGGGGCCGCTGCATGGCGGGGCGAACGAGGAGGTGATGCACATGCTCCATGAGATCGGCGATGTGGACCAGGCGGAGGCCTGGGTGCTTCGCGCCCTGGCCCGCAAGAAGAAGATCCCCGGCTTCGGCCATCGCGTGTATAAGACCTACGATCCGCGGGCCCACATTCTGAAGCAATATGCCCTGGAGGTCACCCGGCGCGCCGGGACGGAGAAATGGTTGAAGATGGCGGAGGTGATCGAGCGGGTGATGATCGAGCGCCTGGGCCAGAAGGGCATCCAGCCCAACGTGGACTTCTACTCCGGGATCGTGATGGCTTCCATGGGCATCGAGACCGCCCTCTTCACCCCCATCTTCGCCGTGGGCCGCATCGCCGGATGGGTCGCCCACGCCCTCGAGCAGCGCAAGGACAACCGCATCTACCGGCCGCGCTTCTTCTATGTGGGGCCGGAGCACATGGAATACATCCCGATCGAGGAGCGCGGCTGAGCGGAATCCATGGGGGAGGAATCCGGGATCCGATCGGGCGCCTTCAGGAGCGAACCGGATCCTCGGGCCCGGAGGTCACAAAGACACCGGC
>BEHY01000144.1 GCA_002898735.1 Candidatus Thermoflexus japonica | reverse complement strand
CTTTCAGCCGTTCCACGATCTGGCGATCGGTATTCGGAAAGGGATAGCGATCCAGCTCTTCGATCCGGACCCATCGGGCATCGGCGCAGCCGATGGGCTGAAGGGTGCCCCCCATCCATCGACACCGGAACACATGGAGGGTGATGCGCATATGCGTGTACGCATGCCGGAGGGTCATCATCGGCTCCAGCACCTCCACCTCGATCCCCAGCTCCTCCCGGAGCTCCCGCTTCAGGCATTCCTCCAGGCTTTCCCCCGGCTCCACCTTGCCGCCCGGGAACTCCCACAACCCGCCCAGCATGCCCTCCAGCGGCCGCTGGGCGATCAGCACGCGATCGCCATCCTGGATCACCCCCGCGGTGACGTCGTAGTGGGGAAGGGATCGGCGAGGGGCCCGCACGGGAAACGCTTCCGGATCTCCCTGGCGGAAGGCGGCGCAGAAAGCCTGGAGAGGGCACGCAGAACAGCGCGGCGCCTTCGGGGTGCAGAGGGTGGCGCCCAGGTCCATCAGGGCCTGATTGAAATCCCCCGCCTGGCCGCGCGGGAGAAGGCGTTCCGCCAGGGCCTCCAGCCGACGCCGGCCCGCCGGCCGCCGCGGATCCTCCTCCACCGCGAAGAGCCGCGCCAGCACCCGCACCCCGTTCCCATCGATGGCGGGGAGATCCTGCCCGAAGGCGATGCTGAGGACCGCGGCCGCGATGTAGGAGCCCACCCCGGGCAGGCGGCGCCATTCCGAAAGCGTCTGGGGGAAAGATCCGCCGTATTCCTGCACCAGCGTGCGGGCCGCGCGGTGCAGATGCCGCGCCCGCGCATAATATCCTAATCCTTCCCAGACCTTCAGAACTTCCTCCAGCGGTGCGGTGGCCAGATCCTGCAGCGTGGGGAAGCGGGCCAGGAAGCGCTCATAATAAGGGATAACCGTCTCCACCCGGGTTTGCTGGAGCATCACCTCAGCGACCCAGATGGCATAGGGATCCCGCCGACGGCGCCAGGGCAGGTCCCGGCGGTTCGCGGCATACCAGCGGAGGAGCGCTTCTGCGATCTTCTCGTGGGGAGGTGGGGCCTTCGCGGGTTCCATGGCGGATTCGGCTGCTCCTCGAGCCTTCCGGGCCGCGGGGGGCGCCTTCAGCGGCCCCCGCGGCCCCCAGAGCTCCTCGACGGATCCGGCGGCTTACCCCTTCTGGATGTTTCGAACCATCCACCAGGCGGATGGCAGAAGGAAGGCGGCCAGGGCCAGCTTCGACAGATCCCCGGGGATAAAGGGAAGCAGCCCCAGCGCCAGGGCCCCTTTCGGACCGGAGAAGCCTCCGAGGAACAGGGCCAGCCAGGGGAGACCGAACAGGTAGATCACGGTGTTCCCCGTCAGCATCGCCAGGGCCGTCGAAAGAGGCCGGCGATCCCAGCCTCGTTCGGCCAGCCATCCGGTGACGAAAGCCGCGGCGATAAAGCCGATCAGGTATCCCCCGGTGGGCCCGGTCAGCCGCTTCAGCCCGGCCGTTCCACCGGCAAAGACCGGCAGGCCCAGCGCGCCCTCCAGCACGTAAGCGGCCATGCTCAGGGCTCCCCGCCGGCTCCCCAGCGCTGCGCCCACCAGAAGCACCGCCAGAGTCTGACCCGTAATGGGGACAGGGGTGAAGGGCAGGGGGATGGTGATCTGGGCCATCAGGGCGGTGAGCAGGCTGCCGCCCAGGATCAGGAGGGCATCCGCCGCCCGCTGCTGCGCCCGGCTCCGGCGCAGCGCAACCGGGAAAACGATATCCGCGAGAACCATCGATGAGTCCTCCGCTACAGGATTCTTCAAATTCCTGCCCCTCAAGACCGGGAGCCCACAGAGCAGGACCTAATTGATTATACTGTTCATTGCCCCCGTGCTTTTCAATCCATTCAGCATCAGCAGGGCTTACGAGGTGCGGCCCCATCAAATCCAGGATCGGTGCCATTGCTCTCCCTCGAATTCCTCCAGGATGGACCTGAACTCATCTCCCGTGTTGCCTGCCCCTGGCGTCCGCTCCGCCGGGTTGGGCGGCGCCCCGGTCTGAAGCGGACGAAGAGAGAGGATCGTATCCATCGTCGGCCGACCGATCGACTTTCGCTGATGGGGATTTGCGAAAGCTCTCACCTCGATCTGGCGAATCCAAGCGATCGTTCGTTAAATGACTCTGGAAGCTGCTTCCTCGGAGCTGGACAGTTGACCCCTCCTCGGAGTGGGCGTGGCCCCGGAGGAGGGGCTGCATCTTCCTCCTTATGGCCCGAAGGACGGAGTAGGAGAGGTGGCGGAGGGGTCGTTCTGCCTTCCTGATCGGAGCTCAGCGTCGGATATCCCATCGGTTGTTCGCTCAGCGAGGTGCCCCATGGACGATCCTCTGGCGTGCTTCTTTAACGCACGGGGGGTGGCCCTGGTAGGGGCCAGCGCCCAGCCCACCAAATTAAGCTATGGGGTCCTTCAGAACCTGATCCGGTCGGGTTATCCGGGGCCGATCTACCCGGTCCACCCCCGGGGTGGGGAGATCCTGGGCCTGCCGGTTTACCGTTCCCTTGCCGAAGTCCCGGATCCCGTCGAGCTGGCCATCCTGATGGTTCCGGCTGAGCAGACCATCGAAGCCCTCGAAGCCTGTGGCCGTCGAGGGATCCGGGCGGCAATCCTGGTGGCTTCCGGCTTTGCGGAACGGGGCGACGAAGGTCGCAAGCGCGAAGAACAGCTCCGCGCGGTCGCCCGACGTTATGGCATGCGGTTCATTGGACCCAACGCCGTTGGTCTCATCGACACGCGAGTTCCCATCAATACCACGTTTATTCACATCCAGCCGCAGCCGGGCCTGATTGGATTGGTCTCCCACTCTGGCGCGGTGTGTGGGGGGATCCTGGACTGGGGGGCCAGCATGGGGATCGGGTTCTCCCGGGTGATCAGTCTGGGGAATCAGGCGGATGTCGATCTGGCGGACGCGTTGCACTCGCTGGCCGTGGATCCGTTCACCCGGGTGGTGGCCGCTTACGTGGAGGGGGTTCAGGATGGAGGGCGCTTTCTGGAGGCCGCCTCAGCGGTGAGCGCGAGGAAGCCTCTGGTGATCCTCAAGGCCGGTCGCACGCCGGATGGGGCCCGCGCAGTGGCTTCGCACACGGGAGCGCTGGCGCTGCCGGAGCGGATCTTTCAGGCCGCTGCGCGCCGTGCGGGAGCCATCCTGGTGGATCATCTGGAGGCGCTCATGGATGCGATCCTGGCCCTGGCCATGCAACCCACCCCTCCCGGCACGCGTGTTGGGATCCTGACCAACGCGGGGGGGCCGGCGGCGGTCGGGGCGGATCACCTGGCCCGTCACGGATTGCGGCTGGCGGATCTTTCGCCTGTAACCCGGGAGCGTCTTCAGGCCATCGCCCCCCGGGGGACGATGGTGGAAAACCCGGTGGACCTGCTGGGTGGGCCTCAGCCCGAGCATTATGAGCGTGTCCTCCATGGGCTTCTGGAGGCCCCCGAGGTCGATGCCGTGATGGCGATCTTTGTTCCTCAGGCCGTAACCCCCGCCCGGGAAGTGGCGGCAGCGATTGGAAGGGCGGCGGCGGGATCCTCCCGGCCTGTGGTGGGGGTCATCTTCGGCGGCGAGATCGCTCTGGAAGCCGCGCGCGTCCTTCATCAGATGAGCATCCCCAGCTTCCCCACGCCATGTCGCGCCGCTTTCGCCCTGGGCGTCCTGCATCAATGGGCCAGGATCCAGCAGGGACGGAGCGAGCCTCCAGAGCCGATCCGTCCCCTGGACCCCGGGAGGGCGGCTTACTGGCTCCTGGAGGCCCGGAGGCACGGGAAGCGGATGCTGGATCCACAGGCTG
>BEHY01000143.1 GCA_002898735.1 Candidatus Thermoflexus japonica | reverse complement strand
TGGCGCACCCGGCGGCGAAATCCACCACCCGGGTATGGGTGATCACCCCGATCCCCTGGGCCCGAGCGACCGGCACAGCGGTGCCGCTCAGGATCCCCATGGTGCCGATCAGGAGGGCCAGGAGAACCCCCGCCAGGACCAGCGCCAGCCCGCTGTGATGCAACCTTCGTGTCGCTCTCATGGTTTTCCTCCGCTTTTAGGAACATGGGACTAAAGGGAAATATTCCGAACGGGGACGCGGGCGTAAGGCCCGATGGGCGGGAAGATCCGGTTAAGGGGCCAGCGGCGCAGCAACTCGTTCACCCCGATCTCCGCCGCTGCGGAGAAAAGGATGATGAGGACGGTAGCGGCCCCGATGAGGCTCAGGCGGATCATCAGCGGCATATGGAACGGCCACAGCCGGACGATCAGCGCCCAGAGGATGGGCTGGTGGAAGACCATCACCCCGTAAGAGAAGTTCCCGACCTGCGAGAACACCCGGGCAGCTTGCGGCCAGCGGGGCAGAAGATCCCGGGCCAGCAGCATCAGGAAGCCCGCCGCAGCCGGAGCGATGAAAAGGGGCGAGATCGCCGCTCCAGGCCGCGTGAAGGAGAGCCCGATTCCACAACCATACAGCAGTGAGAGGACCAGCCAGGAGCGTGGCGAGCGCAACCAGCCATGAACTTTCCCCGGATCCCCGGCTGCCTGCCAGGCCAGGGCCATCCCCAGGGCGAACTCCCCCAGCCGTGAAGTGAACAGCAACCCCCGGGACCACATCTCCGGATCCACCGGCAGAAGGAAGAAGCCGATCATCCGGGTGAGCACCGTGAGGAGCGCGGCCGCAATCCAGAACCGGACCGCCCCGAGCCGTTTCAGGGCTTCCCAGAGAAAGGGGAAGACCGCATAAAGCTGCATGATCAGCACGATGAACCACCACGCCGGGGAGATGAAATGGAAGACCCCGGGCAAAAACCGGAGCCCGAGCAGACTGAGCATGAACCGGGGGTCCAGAGGGGAAAACGGCCGCCAGCCCGCCAGGTTGTTGAAGACCAGAAAGAACAGATGTCCGGCCCAGTAGAGGGGGAACAGGCGCAGGAAGCGCCGCATGTAGAACGCCCGGCGATCCAGGAGGGCCTCCCGGGAGCGGCCGACCAGCGCCCAGGTGAGACCGAACCCGCTGATCACCAGGAACACCCCCGTGCCCTGATACCCCAGCCAGCCCGTGTAGCGGAACAGGTTGGCCAGCAGGAAAGCTGTCAGGTTTTCCTGGGGGATCGGCCGGAGCTGGGCGATCCGGGCCGTCAGCTCCGGCCAGTCGCTCCGGGGATGGGCGAACCAGGGCACCCCGTAGATGGCGATCGTGATGTGATAGAGCACGATCATCAGGATGGCCAGGCCCCGCATGGCGGAGAGCCAGGCCAGCCGGGGAGCCCCGGTGGAAGCCGGCTCCATCATGGAAGCCGCCCCCGGTGATCTATTCCATCCCCAGGAGCCATCGCGCATGGCGGATGGCCACCTCCATGGCGGACCCCACCACCGCCGGATCCAGCGCGCCCTTCAGGAAGGTGAGGATCGGCCCAGGGCGCAGGGCCCATTCCCGGAACGCCCGCTTCTGCCAGTATTCCAGCCGTTCCGCTGGCAGCCCCGGATAATCCAGGACCGTCGAACGGTCCATGTCCACTTCCTCCCAGGCCGTGCCCGGGCGGAACCAGTTGTTCTCCACCACCTGGAAGAAGAAGGGGGTGCCCGGATAAGGGGCTGCGATATGGAAGAGGGCGAGATCGAGCGGAAGGGATTTGGCGAACTCGATGGTCTGCCGGATGGTCTCCTCGGTCTCCCCGGGCAGGCCGATGATGAAGTAGCCCCAGTTCTTGATCCCAGCTTCCTTCGCCCAGCGCAGCGCCTGCGGGGCCTGCTCCAGGCGATACCCCTTGCGCACGCCTTTCAGGATCTGCTCGTTCGCCGATTCGATCCCCCAGGAGATCAACCAGCAGCCCGCCTGAGCCATCCGGTGCAGCATCTCCCGGTCCACATAATCCACCCGGCTGTTGCAGGTCCAGCGGATCCGGATCCCTTCGCGGATCAGCAGATCACACATCCCCATCACCTGATCCCGGCTGATGGTGAAGAGATCGGCATACATGTGGATGTTCCGGATCCCCAGGTCCACGAGGTGGCGGATCTCCTCCACGATGTTCTCGGGGGAGCGGAGGCGGATGGAGTATTGATAGCTCACGTGCTTGATGCAGTAGGTGCACCCGGCGGTGCAGCCCCGGCTGGTCACGATGAAGGTGTAGGGGCCCCGGATCATCGGCGCCCGGTAATGGTAGAGGGGCAGCAGGTGGTGCAGGGGAAGCGGCATGTCGTCCAGGTTGCGGATGAAGGGACGATCGATGTTCACGCGGATCTCACCGTTCCGACGCCAGACCAGCCCCTTGATGCGGGCCAGCTTCTCCTCCAGAGGCCACTCGCGGGTCTCCCCCTCATTCAGGGGGAGCCATTCAGGATCGCTGTCCTCGAACAGCCGCCGGATGCGGCCCTCGGGGACCCGGCCCTCCAGGGTGTCGATCAGCTCCCGCAGGGTGAGCTCCGGCTCCCCCCGCAGCACGAAATCCAGCGCGGGATAAGCCTCCATCGTGGGGATCGGCATAGGGGTCACATGGGTCCCGAAGGCGATGGTCTTTGCCCCCAGGCTGCGGGCCAGGAAGGCGCCATACATGTCGTTGGTGAGGGTAGGGGCGGTGACCTGGGTGATGTAGTATTTCGGCTGCTTGCGGCGGAGCAGATCTTCGAACTCCTTCCAGTCCATCCGCAACGCGATGGCGTCCACGATCTCCACACTGTAATCCGGGTGGAGCATGGCCGCCATCTGGGCCAGGCTCACCTGAGGCCAGATCATGTTCTCCCGGGAGCGGCGTCCCACCCGATGCTGGCTGCGGATCCAGACCGCCCCATCCGGGGAGGGAGGGTTCACGAGGAGCACATCCACCGCCTCAGGGGAGCGGGGCGGCCGCAATCGCCGGATCACCGGGCTGGCGTCCGGGAATTTGGGAGCCGGCAACGGAGGGATCCGCCGCGTCCCCAGGTTACGGCGCAGCTCCTCCGGGCTCATCACTTCAACAGGCGTTTGGGTGGCCACATTCTCCTCCGTTTCCATTTCCCTCGCGCCGCGCGATCATCGGAGGCGAGGGAAGAGCTCACCGGCAGCTCCCCCTGCTCTGAAGGGCCGCAGGGGGTGGAAAAAGCCCGGCACATCCTGCCAACCCGGCGATCCTCACGGACGATCCGTCCGCAGGATCACCGGCATGAACACACGATAACGAAAGCGGGTTAGGACCTGGAGGGTAAATCGATAGGAATTTGTTACCGGATCGATCTCCGGGGTGTCCGATGCGACGGCCACGGGGATCTCCAGGAAGCCGACGAAGTCGGGATCCACCCGCATCTGCAATGTGAGGGAGATCGCTTCCATGGGCCGAAGGGTCGGGTACGTGAGCGGTGGGCAGGAGGGCGCACATGAGATCACTGCTGTGGAGATCGGAGTGGTCACTGTGATCTGAACCGAGCGGGCGGTGCTGGGCCCCCGGTTCTCCACCGCCAGAGAGAGCGTGAAGGGTTGCCCGGCCACCACCGGGTTGGGTTCCAGGAAGCCCTGTGCCACCAGATCGACCGCGGCTGTCAGCGGGATTGTAATGGAAAGGCGGGTGTCTCCTCCCAGGGAGATCGAGGGGGAATGAATCTGGGTCTCGAAAGAGAGCTCGCCCGTTCGATCGGGATCCGTCTGAAGCATCGCGTTCAGGATCAGGGCTGAGCCGATGGGAAGACCCCCGATCTCCCATCGCCCGACATCCCCTT
>BEHY01000142.1 GCA_002898735.1 Candidatus Thermoflexus japonica | reverse complement strand
GTTCGGCCCCGGGATGCGCGCAGCTCCTCGAAAAGTGCCTCATAGGCCATGGCTGTCCGCTCCGTATTATAGTGCTGCTCCACCCACTCCCGGGGCCGGCAGAAGGCCGGGCGGTTGGCCAGCACCTCCAGGATGGCCCGGGCCAGGGCCGCGCTGTCCCGCGGGGGCACCGTCAGCCCCATCCCCGTGGTTCGCGTGGGCACCCGGACCCCCGGGAGATCGCTGGCCACCACGGGGGTCCCGCAAAGCATGGCTTCCACCTGAACCAGGCCGAAGGATTCCGTGGCGTTCAGGCTGGGGAGCACCACCACATCGCAGCTGGCGAAGAAGGCGGCCATCTCCTCCGGCTCCAGCACCCCCACGAAGGTCCAGTGGTCCCGGTAGCGCTCGAAGAGGGGGGCCAGCCGCCGGGCATAGGCCTCTTCCCCCAGGACGTTTTGATAGGGTCCGGCGAAGAGGACCCGCGCGTTGGGGTAAACGGAGAGGATCTGAGGGAGGGCCTCCAGGAGGTATTCCACGCCCTTCTCGGCCGCCAGCCGGGCGGCCATCCCGATCACCACCTGATTCCCCAGTCCCCAGCGGGACCGGAAGACGGCCACCGCCTCGGGTCGGGGGGCCGGGATCTCCACCGGGGGTGGGATGACCCGAACTTTGTGCAGATAGCGGGAGAGGTAAGGGGAATGCCGGGCGTAATCCTCGGTATAGCTCACGATGACGTCGGCAAGACGCGCGGCCAGGTGGTCCATGAGATGGACCGCGGTGTTGGCCAGGCGGTTGATCAGCCCGGGGGGAAGGGTCACATCGCAGTGATAGGTGAGGACGACCGGTTTCCGGAAGAGGCGCCCCCGCAGGGCGATGCCGGCCGCGTCGAACTGGGGAAGATGCAGCCAGAGCACATCCGCCCATCGAGCCAGGCGGGTGGCCCACACCCCGATGGTGGGCATGATGACCCCTTTGCTGACCCGGAACCATACCGGCACCCGGCGGATCCGCACCCCATCCCGGGTCTCCTCCAGGGGGAGGCGCCGGTCATATTGGGAGGTCAGGATCTGGACTTCGTGCCCCCGGGCTGCCAGCGCCCGAGCCGCCCGCTCCACGTAGATCGTCAGACCGCTGATGTGGGGACGATAATAAGTGAGCGCGATCAGGATCTTCATAGGCTCCGAAATCCAGCGGGAGGTTCTTGAAACCGGATGGGCCTGCTGAAGCCGAAGCGGCTGGCCGCCTTCTCGGGGCTTCTGGGGCCAGCCCGGCCCCCGGGTAGATCATGATACGGGAAAGCCCCGGGGTGTGGGGCGGCCGCTTCGCCGCCCCCCTCTCAATACCGCACGGTGAGCGGAACGCCCTCCCGCACCCATTCCACCAGACGCGCCAGGCCCTCCCGCACCCCGACCCGGGGTTGCCAGTCCAGATCCCGCATCGCTTTCCGGATATCGCTGATATACACCTTCTGGTCCCCCGGGCGCCATGGCCCGAAGGTGGGGGGCTCCAGGGGGCGGCCCAGGAGCTCGGACAGCAGGGGGGCGAACTCATGCCAGACCGACAGGGTGTTCTCCGGCCCTCCCCCGATGTTGTAAACCTGCCCGGCCGTCCGATCGATCCGTTCCACAGCGGCCCGCATCGCGGCGATCAGATCGGTCACGAACAGCAGATCCCGCACCTGCTTGCCATCCCCGTAGATCGTGATGGGACGCCCGCTCATCGCGGAGATCACGAAGTGGGCGACCCATCCCTGGTCCTCCGTGCCGAACTGACGGGGGCCGTAGATGCAGGACATGCGGAACACGACCGTGGGGAGCCCGTAAATCCGGGCGTAATCCCGCACGTACTGGTCCGCTGCCCCTTTGGAACAGCCATAAGGGGAATGGAAGTCGAGGGGCTGGCGCTCGTCGATCCCGAACGGCCGGTCCGCATACCGGTAGCGGGTGGCCTCTTCCACCACGGGCACGTCCTCCATCGCGCCGTAGACCTTATTGGTGGAGGTATAGAGGATGATCGGGCGATGGCGGGCCTGGCGGGCCGCCTCCAGGATGTTCAGGGTGCCAAGGGCGTTGATTTCGAAATCGGTGCGAGGATCGATCAGGGAGGTGGTGACCGCCACCTGGGCGGCTAGGTGGAAAATCACCTCGGCCTGCCGCACCACCTCCGCCACCGCCGGGAAATCCCGGATATCGCCGCGGACGAAGCGGATGCGCCCGCCATGGCGCTCCTGCAGCCAGGCCAGGTTCCGCTCCACGCCGGGGCGGGCCAGCAGGTCGAAGATCCACACCACCCAGCCCTCGGAGGCCAGGGCGTCCGCCAGATTGGATCCGATGAAACCGGCCCCGCCGGTGATCAGCGCGTGCGCAGGCATTGTAACCTCCCGGTGCAGCCAGCCAGGATTTCCAGCCGAAGGCATAGCGGTGGCTATTATAAAGCACGATGGAACGACCTGCCCTCGGGTCGGCGGACCCGCTTCCCCTTCCTCTCTGGGGGATGGATGCCCCTCTTCCCGCCTCTAAAGATTCGCAGATGAAGGAGACGAAACACTAATGGGGCTCATCCTTCCGCTGGAGGAAACGAAGCTGAAGGCTTCCGGTCTCCATCCAGAGCCCCAGGGCCCCCAGAACCGAAAGATAAACGTAAATCAGGGCATGGGAGACCACCGAGATGCTGAAGGCGGTCGCCTGGGGGATCCCCAGGTGGCCCATGACCCAGACGGTGATCCCCTGGACCACGCCGATATACCCGGGTGTGGAGGGAACCAGCATCCCGAAGGTGAGGGCCGTCATCGTCCACAGGGCCGGCAGCCAGTCGGGATGGGCCAGGAAGACCCCCATGATCGCATAGAGCTGGGACCCGGCGGCCACCCACGCCGCAAGGGACCATCCCAGGGCCCCCGCCAGGGCTCGGGGGGTTCGCAGGACCTCCAGGCCGCTCAGAGCGGCCCGTGCTTCCTGACGCAGGCGCTCGCGAAAACGCCCCGGGAACGGTTGGGTCAGCCCCTCGGCCAGTTTCCATGCCCAGCTGGGGCGGAATGCCCCGATCCAGAGCACCAGAAGCGCCCCTCCCATCAGACCCAGCCCGGCCCAGCTCAGGACCCGGATCCCCACGGCCTCCGGTCGCAGGGCCAGGGCGAGCCCCGCCAGGATCGCGACCGCCACCAGGTCCAGGACGTGTTCCACAACGATGGACATCGCCACCAGCCCCGGGGGGGTCTGGGGGTAGCGGGCCAGGAGGAGGACCCGGGCCAGCTCCCCCATCCGGAAGGGCAGGAGATGGGTCACCAGGTAGCCCACATTGAGGATGTTCCACAGCCGGTAGAAGGGCACCCCCGAAGGACGATTCAACAGGAGCCGCCACCGGGCTGTTCGCGCCGCCACGCTCAGGGTCAGGGCAAGGAGGGCGGGGAGCACCCAGCCGTAGTTCCCGGCCCGCAGGGCGGCCCACAGGGTCGGAAGATCCAGGCCCCGGATCGCCCCATAAAGGGCCAGGGCGCTGATCAGAAGTCCCACAAGCCATTGCCAGATCCGCAAAGCCCACCTCCATGCCCTTCGGACCGCAGGGTTCCCGTTCTCCGGACGGACGAGGCGCCGGTGCCTCCTGGGGGATCGATCCGGGCATCTTCGATGCCCGGCCCATCCTCCTTTTCCCCTCCCCCCCGCGGCCCGAAGAGCCATGGGGAAGGGGTGTCCGCCCGATCGCATGCCGCCATTATAGCAAACCCATTCGGCATGAGCCCCTGTTCGCCCGAAACGATCCACCGAGCGATGAATTTAGTCTTGCCTAAATTTTGGGCGCGCCCATACAATGAACGTGAAGATGGGTTGTCCCCTCCTGATCCTCGACAGAAAGGAGCGAGCGATGGTCGGCAAATGGATCTACTACCAGATGGAGGAAGGTGCGGTCGCGCCGGCTCCTGAGGCGCCCGTGGAGGAAGCGGCTCCGCCGCCGGCGCCAGCCCCGGCCAAACCGGCTCGCAAGGCGGCGGCGAAGAAGCCGG
>BEHY01000141.1 GCA_002898735.1 Candidatus Thermoflexus japonica | reverse complement strand
CCCGGCACATGCACGGATTATGGCCTGCCGGAGGTCTCTCCGGAGGACTTCCAGCCGGAGGAGCCTCCCACCCCGGTTTCTCCCTCGGCTTCCTCCCCTCCTTCGCCTGCCGCTCCGGCCCGATGGCTGGACCTCTCCGGTCGGATCCATTACCGGGATCCCCTCACCGGCGCCCGGCTGCCGGCTCGGGGAGTGCGGGTGGAGCTATGGAACGAGCCGGAGCCCTCCCCCCTGCTCCGGGAGGATCGCAGGGGGACCGAAGTCAAGGGAGCCCTTTCGCATCGTTCGAGGCTCTCTGAGAAACCCGGGATCCCCGGACAGGGGGGTGGAACCGACGCCGGGGATCCCGGCTACGAAGCATGGAGGGCGGCCAGCATGTCCTCGAGCAGATGCTCGTCGGTGAAGGTTCCCTTCTCCAGCACGGCGTAGGCCTGTTCGCGCAGGCGGGCCTGTTCCTCCGGCGCCAGGCTCCGGGCGGTGATCACCAGGACCGGGATGCGGCGCAGCTCCTCGTCGGCCTTCAGCGCCTCCAGCACGGAGAAGCCGTCCATCCCGGGCATCATCAGGTCCAGAAGGATCACGTCCGGCGGCTGCGCCCGGATCCGCGATAGGGCCTCGTCGCCCCGATCGGCCTCCTCCACGTAGAAAGCCCCGCGGGCCTGGAGGATGCGGCGGATCAGGCGGACGGCATCCGGATCGTCGTCGACGATGAGCACCCGCCGGCTGCGCGGGTCCAGCTGATCCAGAGCGGTGAGGAACCCCTCGGAAGGCGCAGCGGGGGCTTCCAGGGTGTGGACCCAGCTCCCCCCCAGGGCGAATTTCTCCACCGGGAACGTATGCCCCGAAGCGTTGATGACCACGGTCTCCTCCGGCCGGATGCGCCCGGAGGCGATCAGCTTGAAGGCGCCGGCGAAGGCGGCGGCCGCCGCGGGCTCCATGGAGAGGCCTTCCATCTTGGCCAGCAGATGCATCGCCCGATAGGTTTCCTCATCGCTCACCGTCTCCATCGCCCCGCCCGTCTCCAGGACGATGCGGCGCAGCACCGGGTAGGCCGGGCCCGGATCCCCGGTCGCCAGCGTGGCGATCCGGGTGCGCGGCGTCTGGACGACCCGGGCCTGCTCCCGGCCCTCGCGGAAGGATTCCACGATCGGCGCACAGCCCTCCGCCTGGATGACGCCGATGCGGGGGATCCGATCCACCAGGCCCATGGCCTGAAGCTCGCGGAAGCCCTTCCACACCCCGATAGGGCCCATCCCGCCGCTCACCGCCTGGATATACCAGTCCGGCGCTCTCCACCCGAGCTGCTCCGCGATCTCGAAGGCGAGGGTTTTCATGCTCTCCCGCGCCGCCAGGCTGCGGATCCCCCGGTCCAGGAACAACCCCCGCCGCTCCGCGAACCGGGCCGCCACCTGCTTGGTCTGGTCGTAGGTCCCGGTCACCTTGATGACCTCCGCGCCATACAGCGCGACCTCGCGCATTTTGTCCGAGGGCGCGGAGCTGACCAGGAAGGCCCAGAGCTGGATCCCGGCCCGGGCGCAGTAGGCCGCGTAGGAGATGGCCACGTTCCCGGTGGAAGCCACCACCATCTCCCGCAGGCCCGCCTCCCGCGCCACCGAGATGGCCAGGGAGGCCTGGCGATCCTTGAAGGACCCCGTCGGGTTCTGGCGCTCGTCCTTGATGTAAAGGCGCGGGCGGCCCAGCATCAACCCCAGGTTCTCCGCCCGCAGCAGCGGCGTCCCCCCTTCCTCCATCGTGATGATGTGGAGATCCTCCCGCACCGGGAGCAGCTCCCGATAACGCCACATGGTGAAAGGCCGCTTCCCCAGCACCTGGTCCCAGCGGCGGCGAGCCGCGGGAAGATCGTAAACCACCTCCAGCCAGTCGCCGCCGCAGCGCGGGCAGCGGATCTCGAAGCGGAGATACGGCCACTGGTGGTCACATGAAGCGCAACGCAACCACATCCGCTTCCCCCTCTTCCCTGGAGATCGGGGATCGCCTTCAGCCGTCCCCAGCCCCGAAGGATTTCCCTTCCCCGGGAATCACTCCATCCCCAGCACGCGGCGGATATGGAGATCGAAGGGCGGATACAGGATCCCCTTCTCGGTGACGATGCCGGTGATGTAGCGGGCGGGGGTGACATCGAAGGCGGGGTTGGCCGCCCGGGCCCCCCGGGGCGCGATGGGGATGCCCTCGATCTCCAGCACCTCCCGCTCGTCCCGCTCCTCGATGGGGATCGCATCGCCGTTCGGGGTGTGCGGGTCGATGGTGGAGGTGGGAGCCACCACATAAAAGGGAACGCCATGTTCCCTGGCCAGGACGGCCAGGGTGTAAGTGCCGACCTTGTTGGCCACGTCGCCGTTGGCGGCGATCCGGTCGGCGCCCACCAGGACGATGTTCACCTTCCCCATGCGCATGTAATAGCCGGCCGCGCCGTCGGCGATCACGGTGAAAGGGATGCCCAGCTGCAGCAGCTCCCACGCGGTCAGGCGGGCGCCCTGCAAACGCGGCCGCGTCTCGTCCACCAGCACGTGGATGCGCTTCCCCTGTTCATGGGCGGTGCGGATCACCCCCAGGGCTGTGCCGTAATCCACCGTGGCCAGGGCGCCGGTGTTGCAGTGGTGCAGGATGGTGTCGCCGTCCCGGATGAGGGTGGCCCCGAACTGGCCCATCCGGCGGTTGGTCTCCACATCCTCTTCCGCAATGCGGATCGCCTCCGCCACCAGGGCCTCCCGCAGCGCCGGCGGATCCTCCAGGCTCTCATCCGTCGCGCGGCGGAGCATCCGATCCACGGCCCAGAAGAGGTTTACGGCGGTGGGGCGGGAGGCTTTGAGCAGGGCCGCCGCCGCCTCCAGATCCCGCAACAGGCCCATCCGATCGGAAGCCGGGCTGCGCTGGGCGGCCAGGGCCATCCCGAAGGCGGCCGCCGCCCCGATCGCCGGGGCTCCCCGGACGGCCATGGTGCGGATGGCCTCCGCGACCGCCTGGGGAGTATCGCACTCCAGAATCACCAGCTCATGGGGCAGGCGCCGCTGGTCGATCAGACGCAGCACGCCATCGTGCCATTCCACGCTGCGCATGCGGTGGCCTCCATACGGGAAAGATCCATGGTCACCCCCTCTCCTCCGGAAAGCGACAATGAGGGAGGCGAAGGGTCCCGCCGACCCGAGCGGGCGCGCAATCCCAAATCATGGGGATTTTACTCGATGCCGATCGCCTTGCGGAGATTCCGGAGCGGAAACGGAATCCCCCCTCCCTGGAAGCAGGGAGGGGGGATCCGGTCAACATTCGCTGTAGCCGCAGTTATAACAGGTCCGGCACCCTTCCTGCTCCAGAAGGGTGGCCTCGCCACACTGGGGGCAGAGATCCCCCACCGGGCCCAGCCGTGCGGTTTCCTCCTCGCCCTCCGGGCGGGGCTCCGATAGCGGGAGGGCGGGCTGGACCGCCGGGGACGGGGTCGGAACTGCCTCCATCCCCCGTTCCGCCAGGTATTCCGCCAGCACCCGGGCGATGCCATCGGGGAGGCTCCGCACCCGCTCCGGCCCGAAGCCCAGAGCGCGCCCCCCGCCGATGCCGTGAAGCTGATCCACCACCTGGCGCAGCCGCTCGGCCGGCGGCACCGGCGAAGGCAACCGCAGGAGCAGCGAGATCAACCGCCCGATGGCCTCGGCCACCGCCGCGATGTCCGACCCCGCCTTCCCCACGTTCAGGAACACCTCGAAGGGCTGACCCTCCCCGTTCTCATTCAGGGTGATGAAGGCCGTCCCCACCGGCGTGGCGATCCGGTAGGTGACCCCGGTCAGCTTCTGCGGCCGGGGGCGCACCGTCGGCCCCACCGGCTGCGGCAACGTCGGCTGCGCCGGCACCATCGCCATCCCCTCCTTCCTCCGCTCTTTCTTCTCCTTCGTCTCCAGCGTCTCCAGCACCTCCTTCTGACGGGACCCCGCCACATACACGGTGAGCCCCTTGCACCCCAGCTTCCAGGCCAG
>BEHY01000140.1 GCA_002898735.1 Candidatus Thermoflexus japonica | reverse complement strand
GCGCATACGCCGCCTGCACCTTCGCCTGGGCATACAGCCCCAGCACCAGCGCCGGAAGCGCAAACACCAAATACAGCGGATCCCACCAGAACCACATCGTCACACCTCCGGATCCATCTATGGCTCTCCACGGTCGGAACGGGCGATAAAAGGCGATAAAAAAAAGACCTTCGGCCGATGTCGAATCCCATCGCTCGGGAAATGGGATCGGACATCAACCGAAGGTCTTGCCAGGCCCATGGGGCCGACGGGACCGGGGATCGAGCCAAGCGATCTCCCGTGCTGACGATCCCGTCATCGGGCGAAGAACCCGATGGCTACTCCCCTTCCGGCAAGAATAACCATATCCGATTTCGGGCGGCCTGTCAAGAATCGCGCCGGGGCTGCCGGCCTTTTCGGATCCTTACTGTTCTGTGCTGCCGCCTGCATCGCCTCCCTTCAGAGAGTGGACGCGGTCTTCCTGGGGGTAGGGCGCCGGATGTTCCCCTGACGAAGATCATACCGGAATCCCCCGTCCGCAGGAAGATAGGAGGCGGAAATCTGCTGACTTCTGGTGAGGATGCCATGGCCCAGGAACCCTATAAACGGCCGCTGCCGGATCCCTTTCCGGATTACGTGACCTGTCCGGTCTGTGGAGAACCCGATATCGAGCTCTGGTGCTATGAGGAGCGGGGACGCTGCCCCAATTGCGGGGCGGAAATCTCCCACGGCCCGTTCCCGTGCTGGGAAAACTGCCCCCGGCGCCCCCACCGATCGTCGGCGCCATCGGCGTGAACCGCGGAAAAGCCGGTCGCCCCTCCAGGACGTCGCAGCTCCTGCTTTATGACAAATGTCACATTAAAATGATGATCTTTATCGCCCCAAAATCCCTTTCTTTTATGACGAAGATCATATCCCTCCTGGACGGTTCTGGGCATACTGAGATACGAAGACCCTGAAAGGATACAGGCAGCCGAACGGAGGCTCGGCTGCGCAAGCTTTACAGAGAGGAGGGTTCGATGATGCGGTGGAAAGCCTTCACGGTGATTCCGCTGTTGCTTGCGCTGCTGGTGGCGGCCTGTGCCCGGGGGGCGGCAACCCCGGCGGCAGGCCTGCCGGCGGAGGCCCAGGCGGTGATCAAAGACCGCGGCCTCTCCCCGGAGGATATCGTCGCCGCGCTGCGGACCTATGTGCCGGGGGGGAAGTATGACGAATACATCATGTTCGCCTCCGGCGGGCACTCGGGCCAGGTCCTGGTGATCGGCATCCCCTCCATGCGGCTGCTCAAGGTGATCGGTGTCTTCACGCCGGAGCCGTGGCAGGGCTACGGGTTCGGGGAGAAGGGCACCCTGGAGGTGCTGGAAGGGGGCTTCGCCCGGGGCAAGCCGATCCTGTGGGGGGATACCCATCACCCGGCCCTTTCGGAGACAGAGGGGGACTACGATGGCCAGTTCCTCTTCATCAACGATAAGGCCAACGCCCGCCTGGCGGTGATCGATCTGCGGGACTTCGAGACCAAGCAGATCGTCAAGAACCCCAATGCGATCTCCGACCACGGCGGCGGCTTCGTCACCCCCAACACCGAATACGTTGTCGAAGGCCCCCAGTATGCGGCCCCCATCGGCTGGGAGTATGCCCCGCTGGATCAATACAAAGACCAATACCGGGGGCTGCTGACCTTCTGGGCCTTCGATCGTCAGAAGGGCCGGGTGGACCCGGATCGATCGTTCCAGATCGAGCTGCCGCCCTACTGGCAGGACCTGTGCGACGCGGGCAAGAAGGTCTCTTACGGCTGGGTGTTCTGCAACTCCATCAACACCGAGATGGCCACCGGCGGCATCGAGGAGGGCAACCCGCCCTTCGAGGCCGGCACGGCCAGGAACGAGATGGACTACCTCCACATCATTAACTGGAAGAAGGCGGAGGAGCTGATCCAGGCCGGCAAGTATGAGGTCATCAACGGGATCAAAGTGATCCGCCTTCCGACGGCGGCCCAGGAGGGGGTGCTCTTCTTCGCGCCCGAGCCCAAGAGCCCCCACGGGGTGGATGTGGCGCCGGGCGGCGAGTATATTGTGGTCGGCGGCAAGCTGGATCCCCATGTGACGGTTTACTCCTTCGAGAAGATCCAGAAGGCCATCGCCGCCGGCAACTTCGAGCGCGACCCCTTCGGGGTGCCGGTGTTGAAGTTTGAGGACGTCAAGGAAGCCCAGGTGGAGCTCGGCCTCGGCCCGCTGCACACGGTGTTCGACGATAAAGGCTACGCCTACACCTCCCTCTTCCTGGACAGCGCCGTGGCGAAGTGGTCCCTGGGCGGCTCCTACCGCAAGGACGGCGCGGAGCCCTGGAAGCTGGTGGAGAAGCTGCCGGTCCATTACAACATCGGCCACATCGCGGCAACAGAGGGCGATACGGTCTCGCCGGACGGCAAATACGTGGTGGCGCTCAACAAGTGGTCGGTGGACCGCTTCCCGCCGGTCGGCCCGCTGCACCCCCAGAACTTCCAGTTGATCGACATCACCGGCGGCAAGATGCGGCTGCTCTACGACATGCCCATCGGGATCGGCGAGCCGCACTACGCCCAGATCATCAAGGCCGACAAGCTCAAGCCGTTCCTGGTCTACCCGGAGATCGGGTGGAACGCGGTGAAGATGGCGAAGGATCCCAATGCTACGGAGGCCGGTCGGGAGCGGGTGGAGGTGCGGGAGGAGGGCGGCCGGCGGGTGGTGGAGATCTGGATGACGGCGATCCGCAGCCACTTCAAGCCGGAGCGGGTCCACATCAAGAAAGGGGATCACGTGATCTGGCACATCACCAATATCGAGCGGGCCCGCGACGCCACCCACGGCTTCGCCCTGGGCGGCTACAACATCAACCTCAGCCTGGAGCCGGGCGAGACGGCCACCATCGAGTTCGACGCCGACCAGAGCGGCACCTTCCCCTTCTACTGCACGGAGTTCTGCTCGGCCCTCCACCTGGAGATGATGGGATACTTCCTGGTGGAGCCGTAGGGGAAAGGGGAAAGCCCCGGGGAGCGGCCGGGAGGCCGCTCCCCCTCTTCGGGGCGAGGTTTATCGTCAGAAGGGCCGGAAGCCCATCTCTCCTCTCCCACAGGCGGGGGCCTGAAGGCGCGGACCGTTCCATCTCCTGGAGGGAAATTACGATGGTGGAGCGACTGAACGCATGGCTTCGGGAGGATCCTTTCCGGTTGCCCCGGGCTTTCTTCATCGGGGCGTCCTGGCTGCTCTTGCTCTCTCTGCTCTTCCCCTACTGGCGCATGACCCTTCAGGCCCCGCAGTATCCGGGAGGGCTCCGGGTGGACGTCTACGTCACCCACCTGGCCGGCGATGTGAACGAGGTGGACAACCTGAATCACTACATCGGGATGAAGAAGCTGCATGAGGCGGCCCAGGTGGAGCGCTTCCTGGCGCCCCTGGCCATCGGGGCGGCCGCGCTGCTGGGGGAGGCCCTGGCCTTCACCCGGCGCCGCTGGGCCGCGGTGCTCTCCCTGCCGGCCATGCTGTTCCCGATCATCTTCCTGGCCGACATGTATTACTGGCTCTACCGCTACGGCCATGACCTGGACCCGAACGCCCCGCTGCGGCTGCCGCCCTTCACACCGCCCCTGATCGGCGTGGGGGTGGTGGGGCAGTTCCGGACCGTAGCGGAGCTCCAGATCGGGTTCTGGATGGCCCTCATGGCTTCCATCCTGATCGCCCTCGGCCTGCACTTCCGCCGGGCGGTCCGCACGGCTCTGGAGCGCCATCAGGCCCTTCGGATCGGCCCCCTGATCTTGGTCCCGGAGGGAGCCCGCGCATGATGCTGCGCCTGGCCCTGGCCCTCTGGACGCTGATCGTGGTGGTCCCTGGAGATCCGGATCGGACGCTCCAGGAGGCCATCGCGGCCGCCCCGCCAGGGGCGACCCTGGAGGTCCACGGAGGGGTCTACCATGGCCCTTTCCAGATCGACAAGCCCCTGACGCTCATCGGGGTGAACGGACCCGTGCTGGATGGC
>BEHY01000139.1 GCA_002898735.1 Candidatus Thermoflexus japonica | reverse complement strand
CTAAAATCTTTTTGGGCAAAGTTGAAATAAGTTCACACTTGTGCTTATAAGGGAGCTCATGTCCTGTCCTCTTCGCTGGAGTCTGGCGCTGTAAGCTCTCACGGAATTTGCTCCTCCCCTCCAGGAGGGAGCGCCCAGGAAGAACGGAACATGCCCCGCAAATCCAGTAAGCGCTTTCCGTCGCGAGAGGAATTGCTTGCCCACGTGGCCAGCCTCTATTACGAACAGGGCTGGAATCAATCGCGGATCGCCAAAGCCCTCGGGTTCAGCCGCTCCATGGTGTCCCGTCTCCTCAGCGAGGCGCGGCAGAGGAAGATCGTCCAGATCTCCATCCACTGGCCGATCCGGACCGTGAAGGATCTGGAAGATCAGCTGGTCGCGACGTTCGGGCTGCGGACGGCGCGGGTGCTGGATGTGGAGAACCTCCCCTACCCGGAGCTGTTAAGCCGGCTGGGGAAGCTGGCGGCCCTGGAGCTGGTTCGCTACCTCCGGGACGGAATGACCATCGCGGTGACCTGGGGGATCACGCTGTGGGAGCTGGTTCAGGCCCTTCCCCCTCAGGTGTATCCGCGCCTCCGGGTGGTGCAATGCCTGGGGGCCCTGGGCGGAACCCATCCCTGCGATACCCCGGCGATCGTGCGAAGGCTCGCAGAGACGCTGGGCGCCCAGGGTTACTATCTCCACGCCCCATTAATGGTGGAAAGCGAGCAGACATGCCAGCAGCTGCTCCAGGAGCGAATGATCAAAGAGGTTCTGGATCTCGCCCGCCAAGCGGATCTGCTGCTGGTCGGGATCGGCTCGACGGAATCCGAGGTCTCTTCGCTGAAGCGTTCCGGGTCTCTCTCGGAGGAGGATCTGGCCTGGCTCCGGAGGCAGGGCGCAGTCGGCTATCTCTGCGCCCGTTATCTGGATTTGAACGGCCAGCCGATCCCCACCCCCTTCGATCGAAGGACGATCGGCCTCACCCTGGAGGAGATCCGGCGGATCCCATGCGTGTTCGCCGTCGCCGGCGGAACCTTGAAGGCCCGGGCGATCCTGGCGGCCCTCCGCAGCGGCCTGATCAACATCCTGGTTACCGACAAGGGGGCCGCTGCGGAAGCGCTCAGAATCCACGCCGCGGATCGCCGCGAGGTCGTTCCCCGGAGGGCCCGGATCGTGAGCTCCAGCCCTCCGGATGCGTAGGTGCAAGGTAGAGCCCTCCTTCGCAAAGGAAGGAGCGCGAGCGATGGAAGTCCTCGAAGCGATGGAGCGCGCGGGGGCGATCCCCATCGCGGTGCTGGAAGATGAGGAGGAGGCGCGCTTTTTCGCGGATGCGATGCGAAAGGCGGGGTTGCCCGTCATCGAGGTGACCTTCCGCACGGCGGCGGCGGCGGAGGTGATCCGTTATCTGCGGCAGGTCGATCCGCAGCTCATCATCGGGGCGGGGACGATCCTCACCCCAGCCCAGGCGGCGCAGGCGCTCCAGGCCGGGGCTCAGTTCATCGTCTCCCCCGGATTCGACAGCGAGCTGGCGGCGTGGTGTCGATCCGCAGACGTTCTTCTGATCCCCGGCGTGGCCACCCCCTCCGAGGTGATGGCCGCCCTTCGACACGGGTTGTATACGCTGAAGTTCTTCCCGGCCGAGGCGATGGGCGGGACGAAAACCCTGGAGGCGCTGGCCCCGGTCTTCCCTCAGGTTCGCTTCATCCCCACAGGCGGCATCCGCCTCAGCAACCTGGCGGACTACCTGAAGCTGCCCAACGTGATCGCATGCGGGGGGACCTGGCTGGCGGATCGCCGGCTGATCCGCGAGCGCCGGGCGGATGCCCTGATCCATCAGGCCCAGGAGGCCCGCGCCCTCGTCGAGCAGATCCGGACAGAGATCATCGCGTAAAGGAGGACCCGTGGCCGTCATCCGAACCGTTTGCGGGGATATCGCGCCGGAGGCCCTGGGGATCTGTTATGCCCACGAGCACGTATTCTGTCGTCCCCCCGTGGAAGATCCCGATCTGATCCTGGATGATGAGACGGCGGCCCTCCAGGAGCTGCTCTGGTTCCGGGAGGCCGGCGGGCGGGCCCTGGTGGAGATGACCCCTCCCGATTACGGCCGGGATGCCCGCGCTCTGCATCGGATCTCGATGACCACGGGGGTTCATCTGATCGCGGCCACCGGCCATCACAAAGAGGCTTTCTGTGGCCCGTGGGTTCAAGATCGCTCGATCCACGAGCTGGCCGATCGCTTCATCCGGGAGATCGTGGGGGGCATCGATGGGACAACCGTCCGGGCCGGGGTGATCAAGGCGGGCAGCAGCCTGAATCGGATCACCCCGAACGAGGAGAAGGTGTTCCGGGCGGCCGCCATCGCCCATCGCCACACCGGAGCCCCCATCTCGACCCATACGGAGGCAGGCACGATGGGCCTGGAACAGGTGGCCCTCCTGAAATCGGAAGGGGTGGATCCGCGCAGGATCATCATCGGCCACGTGGATCGCAAGCTGGAGTGGGAGTATCACCTGACGCTGGCCCGGAGCGGTGTCTACCTGAGCTACGATCAGATCAGCAAAGAGAAATACGCTCCGGATCGGCTCCGCATTGAGTTCATCCGGCGCCTGATCGCTGAAGGCTATGGGAAGCAAATCCTGCTGGGCGGGGATCTGGCCCGAAAGTCCTACTGGCCCAGCTATCGGACCGGGGGCGGCCCCGGCCTGACCTATATTCTGTGGCGCTTCGTCCCATGGCTTCGCTCGGAAGGCGTCCCGGAGGCGGCGATTGAGGATCTCCTCATCCACAACCCGGCTCGAGCGTTCGCCATCGAGCAGCCCTGAATGGATCCCGCAAGCTTTTCCCAAAGATGCTTCGCGAGCTCAAGCCTGTGGGGAAGGAGGTGAAGGGTGGCCCGGAAACAACCGATCCGCGTGGTGGCCGCATGCGGCCTGGGGACTGGCACGGCCCTCTATCTGAAAATGACCGTGGAGGAAATCCTGAAGAAAGCGGGCATCCCGGCCGTGGTGGAGACGGCGGATGCGTCCCTCGCCCCGACCATCACCGCGGACATCATCGTGACGGGCCCGGATCTGGCGGAGATGTTCCGCCAGCGAGCGCGGGCCCGGGAGATCGTGGCCGTCACCAACTACGGGAACAGGGCGGAGATCCAGGAGAAGCTGCTGGCGGCAGTCCAGCGCCTGGAGGGATGAGCCCTTGTCGGGTTTCCTGGAAGCATTGAACGGGCGGATTCGAATCGTGGAGCGCGTGGGCTCATGGACGGAGGCCGTCCGGATCAGCGGGGAGCTCCTGGCCGCGGACGGGCTGGTTGACCCTTCCTACGTGGATCAGATGATCCGTACCTGTGAGGAGCTGGGCCCCTACATCGCCATCGCCCCCGGCGTCGCCATCCCCCACGCCCGTCCGGAGGATGGCGCCCGGGCCTTCGGCCTTTCGATCGTGGTGGTCCAGGATGGGGTCTATTTCGGCTCCCACAACGATCCAGTTCACCTCCTCATCGCCTTCGCCACACCGGATCGTTCCGCCCATATCGAGTTCCTGCGCCAGCTGGCGGAGCTCCTGGCTCGCACCGATGAGATGGTTCAGGCCCTCATCCGCCTGGAAGATGCGAGCCGGGTGCAGGCGTATTTGAGGGACCTTCTGGAGAACCGCTCATAGGAGGTTGCCATGGAGATCCTGCGCGAAATTTTAAGTTTTATCCAGAAGTTCATGCAGGAGCCCTCCCTCTTCCTGGGCCTGATCGCCCTGCTCGGTTTCCTCCTGCTCCGGGAGCGGATCGAGCGGACGATCTCCGGGACCCTGAAGACGGCGATCGGCCTGCTCATCCTCCTGGCCGGGGTCAACCTGATGGTCCAGGCCCTGCTCCCCCTGGGGGAGCTGGCCGGCAAGACCCTGGGCCTGCCGCCGGTCCAGATCCAGATCGGCACCCAGAAGATCATCAGCGAGCTGGGGATCCAGATCGGCCTGGTGATGCTCTTCGCCTTCCTCATCAACGTGTTCCTCACCCGCATCCTGGCCCCCTTCGGGTTTAAATACATCTATCTGACCGGCCATCTGATCTTCTGGAACGCGGTGATCTTCGTCTCCGCCTTCCGCTACAT
>BEHY01000138.1 GCA_002898735.1 Candidatus Thermoflexus japonica | reverse complement strand
GATGAGCTGAGTGCTTCATTGAAGACGGTCCATCCGGTTCCCGAAGCCCCAAATCCCCAGGAAACCCCCGGTCAAACAGAGGGGTGGAGCATGGTCTTCCTGCTCCACCCCTCGCCTTTTCGGGGATCCTCGTGGCGGACCCGCTCCTATGGCCGGATCATCCCCTTCATGGAGATCGGAACCGCGCGGCTCAGATCCTCCAGGGAATCATAGAGGATCTGCAGGATGTATTTGCCGTTGTGGGCGTAGCCGCCCGGATCCTTGGTTGCGAACTGATAGTTATAGGCCGCGCGGAGCAGCCGCGGCGTCCAGGTCTTATAGCTGTTCTGCGGGTTAGCCTCCTCCGGATCCACCACGCCGTTTCCATTGGTGTCCGTGAAGAAGTAAGGATAGGCGTGCGGATGGTAAGCGATGGGCGTGCCGATGCGATCCCGGGCATAGGCCTGGATGGCTTTATAGAGCGCCTCCCGCATGGTTTCGATCTCCCCCGCCAGGCCCTCCGACGTGTTCCCATCGCCGTCGTAATCCGGCGTCTCGGGCAGGCGGATGTTCAGGAGATCGGCCCGGGTGCGCACGCCCTCGTGGCACTTCCCGCAGAACTCTACGTGGACCTCCAGTTCATGGGCATCGTGGCAGTCGGTGCACCCGCGGAACTGGGAGTGATGCTGGAAGAAGCCCTCGTAGGTCTTTCCATCATATTCGTAGGCACCCTTCGCCTGGGTGCCGAAGCGGGTGGCCCCGGCCGCAAAGTAGTGCACATTGAGGAACCGCAGCTTATCGGAAACCTGATCCGGTGGCTGCTTACCGATCAGGCGATCCACGCTCACCTTGGACTCACGGCCCTGGTGGCAGGTCATGCACAGATTGGTGTTCGGATCGCCGCTGTCGATCACCGCGCCGCTCGGGAACGTGACCTGTTTGACCTCATAGCGGGTGAACTCGGTCAGGGAGTCATGGCAGGTTGAGCACAGGAAGCCGTTCGAGGGGGCCTGGGAGATGGACACGCCATCCTGCAGGTAAAGCGGCAGCCCCTCGGCCGTGTGGCAGCGGCTGCAGGCCGGCGGCACGCGCCCCTCCCGATCCCAGTGCCGGAACGACTCCGAGGCCCCGGCGAAGTGGCCTGCATCATCCCGGTGCGCTCGCGAGAGATCGATCGGCGTGGCGAGAGCCTGGTTGAGATCCTCGATGGAATCATAAAGCAGCTGGATCACATACTTCCCACCATGGGCGAAGGCCCCGGGATCCTTCTGGGAGACCTGATAGTTGTAAGCCGCGCGGAGCAGCCGTGGCGTCCAGGCGTTGTATTTGTTGTCCGGCCTGACCTCGTCGGGATCCGCCGTTCCATTCTCATTGAGGTCCACAAAGAAGTAAGGATAGGCGTGAGCATCGTAGACGATCGGCTTGCGGACCACCTCGCGGGCGTAAGCCTGGATCGCCTGATAGAGCAACTCCTGCAGACCGGCGATCTCATCGGCCAGGCCTTCGCGGATGTTCCCATCGCCATCGTAATCAACCAGCGAACCTTCCATCCGGATACGCCGCAAGTCCTCCTCCGTGCGGACCTCCTTGTGGCATGTGCTGCAGAGATCCACCTTCACCTTCAACGTGTGGGAATCATGGCAATCCACGCAGGCACTGACGCCCTTCACGTGGTCGAAGCGGGCTTCGTAGGATCGGCCGGCGTATTGATACCCTCCCTTCGCCACCGTGCCGTATTTGATGGCTGCCGCCGCGTAGTAATGGATGTTAATGAAGGAGAGCTTCTCGCTCACCTGGTCCGCTTCCACACCCGCTTCCTGGATCGCCTTCTCCACATCCTGGCCGGAGGCCCGGCCCTGGTGGCATTGCATGCAGCGGGCTTCCGGTCCAAGCCCGGCGATCTCCACCCCGGAGGGCATGGTCACGCGGTCCATCCCCCGCGTGGCCGAATTATGACACGTCACGCAATCGATCACCGAGCCGATGGCCGCTGGCTGATCCACCACGCCCGCCGGAGAGCCATCCAGCCCCAGAAAGTCCAGGAAACCATAGGCGCTGTGGCACTTGGCGCACTGGACCGGGATCTGAGGGGGGCTCTCCCGATCCCAGTGCCGAAAGGCCTCCGCTTTCGCATCCGCGTGGGCCGAGGAAAGCCATTCCTGCTCAAAGGGAACTTCCCGGACGCGCACCTCAGGGGTGGCCACTGCAACCGGGGTCGCTTCCACCGGTGTGGCCGTGGGCGTGGGCGTCGCCCGGGGCGCGCAGCCGGCCCCGACGAGCAGGGAACCGGCCGCCAGCAACGCCTTGAGCGTTGTCCATGTTGTTCCACGCATAGACACCTCCATTATGGGTTACCGGGGAGCACCGTTCTGAATCCAGAGCCAGATCGCCGCTCGCTCCGATGGCCGAAGCCGGCCCGGATGATCCTCCCGGGCCGTCCAGATCAGGACCGGGCTGATCCCTGGCGCACCAGGGATCACCGCCGGCCCGGACTTTCCACCTTTCAATGCCCCCTCATAAGTGGTCAGGTCCAGGTCTCCCTCTCGCCGTCGCGGGCCGTGACAGAAGCCGCAGTTTTCCCCCAGGAACGCCCCGACCCCATCCTTCCAGCTCGAACCCAGGTTGAGCGTCGCCCGGGCCAGAAAGGAGGGGGTCGACACCGGCGTGGGGGTCAGCGGGGCATAAGCCCGAACCCGAGCGACATCCGGGATCGGACCCGGGGTGGTGACCGCGGTTTTCTCTCCGGAGACAAACCAGACCATTCCCAGCAGCCAGAGGGCCGCCACTGCGCCATAAGCGATCCAGAACCGCCGGGCACGCTCACGCATCTCCAGGGGATCCAGAAGGATGGGGCGGGACGGGGTCTCCAGCGCCAGGGGATGATCCTCTTCCATCTCCTCCCGGCTCAGATAGCCGGTGAACATGCTCCGGTTAAAGCGCCGGATGTGGACGTGATAAACATGCCAGATGAGGATCGCCAGGACCGCCAACAGCGCTTCTGACCCGTGAGCGACCTTAGCGGCCGGGATCCACTGCCCGGGGAGGAAACGGGCCGTGGTGATAGGATTCCAGAGCATGAATCCGGTAAGGCCCATAATGACCAGACCCCACACCAGCGCCCAGTATTCGAATTTCTCCTGGAATGTGAACCAGCCCTGGCGTGGGGGGGATCCCTCCAGCCCCAGGTTGTGGCGCAATGCTCGCCACGCGTTGCGGAAATCCTCCCGGGTGGGGAGGATGCTCGGGGGCACCCGACGCACATACAGGTCATAAAGGACGGATCCGATGTGCTCCAGGGCCAGCAACATAAGCGCGATGGCCGCCGCCCGATGGATGATGCGTGCGGCCTCCAGACCGCCCATCGCCTGCAGGAGCGCGAGGGAGATCGGGGACTGGGGATACTTCTGCGGCAGCCCGGTCGCCGCCAGCACCACAAAGGCAATCATCAGGACGCCGTGCTCAATCCGCCGCAGGGTTGAGAATCGATAAACCCGGTCCGCATTCCCCATATCCGTCCCCCTCCTCACGGGCGCCGGCGTCGCCCCCAGCGCCGCCACGCATCGGTGCTGACGAAGAGCAGCATCCCGATCACCGTGGTGGGGATCAGGATGTTGTAGAACCACTGGACCGCGAAAACAACCGGCGTGCGCTGCGGGTCCGGCTCATAGTGGCTCATCCATGCATCCGGGAAGTTCAGATCCGCCTCCGGGTGACAGCGCCGACAGGTATTGATCAGGTTCGCCTTCATCACGGTGCTGTTCTCATCCGTGGGCGGCAGGATATTGTGCACCCCGTGACAATCCACGCAGACCGGCTTGTTGACCGGCTGATCCGGAGCGATCTTCTCGAAGATCGTCACCGTCGCCCCGTGGAAATCCGCCACATAGGTGTTGAAAACGCCGGTCCGGACCCCATAACGGGCCATCAACTGTTCATCGGTGTGGCATTTGGCGCACAGCTGCGGGGAGAACAGGTGGAAGCCTTCCCGGGTGGGACCCGCGTTACGGTGATAATCATGGCAATCCGTGCAGGCCGGGACATCGGGATTGCCCTCCTCCAGCAGGGCTGCGCCGTGAACGCTGTTCCGATAAACATCGTAGATCTCCGAATGGCACTTCCGGCA
>BEHY01000137.1 GCA_002898735.1 Candidatus Thermoflexus japonica | reverse complement strand
GGTCCACCACGAATGTTTCAGGGACGCCCGTGATGCGATACAACCGGGAGATCCGGTTGCCTGTATCCAGGCCATTGGGATATGAGATCTGAAACCGTTGCAGGTAATTCATCGCCGCCGAGGGCACATCCAGATAATCCACCCCCACCAGGATCACCCCCCGGTCCCGATACTTCCGCCACAGGGCCTCCAGCAGCGGCGCTTCCTCTTCGCACGGCTTACACCAGGAGGCCCAGAAGTTGATCACCACGACATGCCCCCGCCAGTCCCGAAGCCGGAACTCCCGGATCCCGAGTCCGCCGTCATAGCCTTCATAAAGGGGAAGGGTGAAATCCGGAGCGGGGCCCCGCGTGGGAGCTGTCCGCCCCCGTTCGATGAAGGCCCAGCCCAGCAGGGCCAGGAAGATCACAGCCGCCGTCAGGGCAACCCACCAGCCCCACCGTCCCCGGCCTGGCATATCCATCCTCCATCACCAGTGCTCCCGGATCCAGCGGTCCAGCATCCGGGCGTTTTCGTCGAGGGAGGGCTCCGGTGGAGGCTCCGGTGTCGGGGCGGGCCGGCGCCAGCGGGCGAGGCGGAGGGCCAGCCAGAGCCCGGCCGCCGGAAGGCCGAGGGCGGGGATCAGCCAGACCCCCAGCCCGATCCCCTGGGGGGGAGGGGCGGCCAGAACGCGCATCCCATAACGGGTGACGAAGAATTCGACGATCTCGCTTTCGCTTCGCCCCTCGGCCAGCAGCGTCCGGATCTCCTCCTTCCACTGGACGCATGCCGGCGTATCGCAGGCATCCAGCGGCACGTTCTCGCATACCGGGCAGTAGAGATTTTTCGCCACCCGATTGACCTCGTCGTCGGACACGGGAGGGGTCGGGGTCTGGGCCCCGGCGGGCCGGGTCACGGCGAGGACGGCCAGGGCCCAAACCAGGAGGACAGGGCGGAGCGTAAACGCGAGAAGGCGGGATCCCCGCATCGAACGATCGCCTCCCGGGAAACTCAATCTAACGGTATCCCCGAATGCGCACCCGCTTCAGCATGGCTCCTCCATCGTTACAAGACAGGGGCCGGCTTCTTTTGCAGCGGCGGGCGGATCTCGCCCGGAACCGGGGCCAGGGCAGGCCGGGGCCACACCGCCACCAGCGTGCCCAGGATCAGCACGACCCCTCCGATCCAGATCCACGAGACCAGCGGGTTGATGAACACCTTGAACGTCGCCCGGTTGCCGCCCTCCACCCACCCGCTCAACAGCAGGTAGAGATCCTCCTTCAGAGTCGCCCGCAGGGCCGGCGGCGTCAGGCTTTCCCCGGTATCGTATTGCAACACATACGGATACAGATCCGCCAGCAGGCGGCCCGAGCGGTCATACACGCGAACCCAGGCCTCGGTGACCACCACATCCGGCTCGGTCGCCGGCGTGTATTGCCGGATCCCCTGATAGACCAGACGATAACCGCCGAAGGTCAGGGAATCGCCCAGCCCGATCGTGCGCTGGGTTTCCTGCTGATCGAACTGGGAGCCGATCACACCGATCCCGATCAGGACCACGCCCAGGTGAACCAGATACCCGCCGTATCGCCGTGGGTTGCGAGCGATCAGGCGGGCCAGGGCCACCGGCCACGGCTCGCCCGTCGCCCGTCGCCGCGCCCCCACCCCCAGCGCGTAATCCAGCAACGTCCCCCACCCGGCGAAGGCGCACAGGCCGAATCCCAGCAGGGCCCACGGCTGTCGGATCCCGGCGATCGCGGCGAGGGCCACCGCGCCCAGCGCCGTCAGCAAGGAGGAACCGACCGAAAGGCGCAGCGATGCCCCGGGGGTCCGCCGCCAGCGAACAAAGGGGATCACCCCCATCAGCAGGTAGAGGGCCCCAAACAGGGGGCCAGTGACCTGATTGTAGTAAGGGGGACCTACGGTCAGCTTCTCGTTGAACAGCAGCTCCGAGAACATCGGGTAGAACGTGCCCCAGAAGACCGCGAAAGCGATCCCCAGAAAGAGCCAGTTGTTGAGCAGGAAGAAAGTCTCCCGCGAAAGCCAGGATTCCATCCGGTTCTCCGCCCGCAACAAATCCCAGCGCGCGGCCAGCAGGGCGAGGGAGCCCACCAGCACCAGCCCGACGTAGATCAGGAAGGGCACCCCGATGGCGGAGCGGGCGAAGGCGTGCACCGAGGCGATCACCCCGGTGCGCGTGATGAACGTTCCCAGGATCACCAGGGCATAGGTGAGGATGATGAGCAGCGACGTCCACACTTTCAACATGCCCCGGCGCTCCTGAACCATCACAGAATGCAGGAAGGCCGTGCCGGTCAACCAGGGGAGCAGCGCCGCGTTCTCCACCGGATCCCAACCCCAGTAACCGCCCCATCCCAGCACATCGTAGGCCCACCGAGCGCCTACCAGCAGGCCCAGGCTCAGGAACAGCCACGCCACCAGGGTCCACCGCCGAAGGAGGCGCAGCCCGCTCTCATCCTGCCGGCCGGCCATGAGGGCAGCCATCACGATGGCGTAAGGGACCGTGAAGCCTACAAACCCCAGGTAGAGCAGCGGGGGATGGGCGATCATCCCCGGATGGCGAAGCAGGGGGTTCAGCCCCCGTCCATCCGCCGGCGGCACCGGGAACGTCTCGAAGGGGTTGGCGAAGAAACGGTTCAGGAGGAGGAAGAACGTCTGGGTGAGCAGGAGGATCCCGGCCACATAGGGACGCATATCGGGGGGCAGGCGATCGGCGCGGGCCATGGCGGCGAAGAGGAAAAGGCTCATCAGCCAGGACCAGAAAAGCAGGGACCCGTTCTGGCCGCCCCACAGGGCGGTGATCTTCAGGAAGAGCGGCTGGGTCTGGCGGGAGACCTGGGTCACGTAGATCAGGCGGAAGTCATCGGTGAGGAGGGCGATCTCCAGGGCCATGACCGTCAGGGTGAGCAATGGCGCCATCACCAGACCGATGCGCCGGGCCACCTCGGTCCACCGCACCTCCCGCCGCCATCCCGCATAAAAAGCCACGATGGTCCCGATCAGGCCCAGCCCCCACGCCAGATCCAGCAACCCTTCCCCGAGAAGGCTCATCGGCTTTCCTCCAGCTTGTGGGTTCGTGGGGGCGCCTGGCCCCGGGCTTCCAGAAGCCCTTTCAGGGCTTTCTCGATTGCTGGATGGGCATGGAAGCATGCCTGGTTATAGATTCCATCGTCGAAAGCGAGCTCTGCCATACGCAGATCCTCGCGAGCGAAACGAAGCCAGCGCTCAAGATGGGGACTCATAGATCACCACCCCCCGGGCGAGCACTTCCTCCTGAAAGAAGGGGCGGGTCCGGATCTCCTCGAACTCCTCCGGCGTGTAAACCAGCAGATCCATCCCAACGCGGGGGCGAAAGCGCTCCAGCAGCTCGCCGATGCAATCGAGGAAAGGGCGAGAGGGGGGCATCACCATAACCAGATCCAGATCGGAGGCCGGGCGCAATTCCCCCTGGGCCAGGGAGCCGAACAGGATCACCCGCTGCGGGGCATAATGCGCGCGCAGGAACTCCAGAAATCGGGCCAGCTCGACCTCCAGAGCCGCCCGCCGCTCCCGAACCTTCTCCTCCGATGAAGGCGCCAGAGCCGGCATCTCCGGATCCCCCTACCGCGAGCCTCCAGCCGTCTCCTCTTCGTAGCGGGTGGGGCACTTGAGGAGGAGGTTCCGGGCGTAGAAGACCCCGTCCGGCCCCAGGGTGCCCTCGACAATGGCCTGGGCCTCGTTCTGCAGGAGATCCGGTTTCACCCCTTTGTAGACCACCTTGAGGGGCTGGGCCTTCCCGATATCCGTCACCCGATCCACCAGGCCGAACTCGATATGGAGGGTCTCCGGATCATAACGGATGGTCCCCCCGTCCACGATCCCCGAGAGGCGGATCGGGCGGCCCTGCAGGCTCGCCGCGCGGGCTTTCAGCTCCGAAACCGTCAGATAATACTGGGATGCGCTCCGGAGCCCGTTGACGATCAGCAGCCCCAGGGCGATGATCAGCAATCCTCCCCCCACCCAGAACCGGGTGCGCATCGGCATCCTCCTCATCGGAGCGATCTGTTCAGAGTCTAACATGAGAGAAAAGTCTCTTCCAGTCTTTATCCCCCTTTGCCGGATATGCCGCT
>BEHY01000136.1 GCA_002898735.1 Candidatus Thermoflexus japonica | reverse complement strand
CCCTTCAACGGGCCATATCCGGAGGAGATCACCTTCCCCCGGGCCCGCAGGAATTCGTTCAATGCCCCCACATCGATGCCCCTGATATTGGCCACGCACGTGAGCGTCCACGAGCGATAGCCCTCTTCGGCGAAGAGCCCGAAGCGTCCCCCCGCCCAGGTCTGGACGCGCTCCGCCATCCGGCGGTGACGCTCCCAGCGGGCTTCCAGCCCCTCCTCCAGGATGCGCGCGAACTGGAGATCGGCCGCGTAAAGCAAGGAGATGGCCGGCGTGGCCGGCGTCTCCCCCCGATCGGCATAGCGGGCCAGCGTGATTAGGTCGAAATAATAGCCCCGATGGGGGACCTCTTTCGCCTTCTCCATCGCCCGCTCGGAGACGGCGCAGAAGGCCAGCCCGGGCGGCAGGGCCAGGCATTTCTGGGAAGAAGTGAGCACGAAGTCCAGCCCCCAGGCATCCGTCTCCAGAGGAGCCCCTCCCAGAGAGGAAACCGCATCCACCAGGATCAACACCTCGGGGAAACTCTGGCGCACCGCCCCGGCGATCTCCCGAAGCGGGTTCATCACCCCGGTGGAGGTCTCGTTGTGCACCAGGGTGATGGCCTCAACGTCCGGGTGATCCTCCAGCGCCGCCACCACCTGCTCAGGGCGGATCCCCCTTCCCCATTCGATGGAGACCGGGACGGCCTCTTTGCCGTTGGCCAGGGCGACCTGATACCAGCGTTCCCCGAAGGCGCCGTTGATCAGACAGAGGACCTTCCGGCGCACCAAGTTGCGCACGGCGGCCTCCCACAGGCCGGTGCCCGAAGCGGCGATGAAGAAGACGCGGCCGCGGGTTCGGAAGATGGCCTGCAGGCGGGGGAGGATCCGTTCGAAGAGCGCCGTAAACTCCCGGCTCCGGTGGCCGATCATCGGCCGGGCCTGGGCCCGCGCGATCTCCTCCGGGACGTAGGTGGGGCCCGGGATGAACAGCATGGGAGCCTTCTCCATCGCATGCGCCTCCTGAAGGAGGGTAAGAGGGAAAGGGAGGGCTGGCGGCCTCAAGCGATGCACCCCCATGCCCGCAGGAACCGCTCGTGGCGCTCGGGATCCCGAAAGCGCGCCCGGCCATCCCGGAACGCCTGCAACCCCTCTCGGAGCACGGCCTCGGCCGGCGTGCCCCGCAGCGGGCGCGCCCGCTCCGGCGAGAGGGCCAGCGGGACCAGGGGCGCGAGGCGCTCGCAGGCGATGTAGATGTCCGCGGACTCCGCGATCGCAGGCCGGTGAAACACCCCGCCGAACCCGACGAAGAGGTGAACCATCGGGCGAGCGAGGAGATCGGTCATGCCGTCGCCCACCAGCATCAGGCGCCGGCCCGGAGCCCGGAAATCCGAGAGGAGGCGGGCTTTGCCATCCTGATAGAGAAGCGGAGAGAGCTCCACCCCGGCCGCCGGCCCCTCTTCCCCCTGCCACCAGGCGCCGGCGAAGGGATCATAGCGGACGCGAACCGCGTGGACGCGCTGCGGGGGGATGCCCAGGAGAAACCCCAGCCCGCGCACCGCCTCCTCCAGCCCGCCGCTCAGGAGATGGACGGCGATCCCACAGGCATGGAGGGCCCGAAGGACCTGGGGGGCGTCGGGGATCAGGTTCTCCCGGTAGATCTGGATCAGGCGGCGGATCTCCGCACGGGTGGGACGGATCAGGGCGAGGCGCCGCTCATAAACCGCCTCCAGAGGCAGATGGCCCGCCATCGCCGCCTCCGTCATGGCCGCCACCACCGCCTCCTGGCCCCGCAGCCGGGCCAGCTCCACAATCCCCTCCACCCGGACCAGGGTCCCATCACAATCCAGAAAAACATGGGTGAACGAAATCCAGCGAGCCGGCCCCTCCCCCATCTCCATGGCTCCGTGAAAGATTTCCCAAGATTATACTGCAATTCGCAAATCGAGGGGGTTACGCTGCAGGCTTCTCGATGGGACAGTTTCCTCCTCCCCTTGTGGCTCCCCGGGCGACGGGGAGGGGAGAGGGATGCGCCCGGAATCCAGGTTCTGTGGTAGAGTAAACAGAAGGGAATCGAAAACTTATGCCCTGCGGATTTCTGGGCTTCTTCTCCCTCGTCGGAAGGAGGCTGATGATGGAAGCCATTCATCTGGGGCTGCGCTTTGCCCGCTATGAGGATTTCCGCCGGTGGGCGGAGAGCCAGCCAGGCTACTGGATCCTGATTCGGGGGGTTCCGATGCCCAGTCCCTCTCCTTCCCGCATCCACCAGCTGCTCTCCCTGCGCTTCGAGCTGCTTCTGGTAGAGGCCGTGCTTCAGCGCGAGCTTGGGGAGGTTTACGATGCGCCGCTGGACGTGAAGCTCTCCGAGGACACCGTATATCAGCCCGACCTGATGGTCGTGCTGCGAGAGCATCAGGACCGATTGCGGGAGACGCACATCGAGGGAGCGCCCGATCTCATCGTGGAGATCCTCTCGCCTTCCACAGCACGGATGGATCTGTGGGAGAAACGGCTGGATTACGAGGCGGCCGGTGTGCAGGAATACTGGGTGGTGGATCCGGATTCCCGAACCGTTGAGCTCTATGCGCGCGAGGGAGAACGCCTGATCCCGGTGGACCGGGCACGGGGGATCGGAAAGCTCCGCAGTCGTTTAATCCCCGATCTGGTGGTGGATGTCGAGCGGCTGTTCGAAGGCATCTGACCCCACGGGGTCCTGAAAGCGCTTGACAGGTCGATGGATCCTCTTACAATACGAAAGTGGAAACGTTTCATGGGCCGGGACGCCATCGGCCTTCCCCCTGTTTAACCCGCATGTCCGCCCGCTGTGAAAGGGAGGTGGACGATGATTTCGCAACGGCGATGGTTCCTTCTGGTTGCCCTGCTCCTGATCCCCGCTTTGCTTCTGGCCGCCTGCGCTCAGCCCGCCACGCCCGCCCCGGCGAAGAAGCTGGAGATCTTCTCCTGGTGGACGGCCGGCGGGGAGGCGGAAGGGCTGGAGGCGATGTTCGCCGTTTACCGCCAGAAATACCCGGGGGTGGAGATCATCAACGCCACCGTCGCCGGCGGCGCCGGCGCCCAGGCCAAAGCGGTCCTGAAGACCCGCATGCTGGGGGGCGACCCGCCGGATTCCTTCCAGGTCCATGGCGGAGCCGAGCTGATCGACACCTGGGTGAAGACCGGCTACATGGAGGACATCACCGATCTCTGGAAGAGCGAGGGATGGATGGACAAATTCCCCAAGCAGCTGATCGATCTGGTCAGCCATGAGGGGAAGATCTACTCCGTCCCCGTCAACGTCCATCGGGGCAATGTCCTCTGGTATAACAAGAAGATCTTCGATCAATACGGCCTGCAACCGCCCACCACCTTCGACGAGTTCTTCCAGGTTGCTGAGGCGCTCAAGGCGAAGGGGGTGACCCCGCTGGCCCTGGGCGACAAGCTGAAGTGGGAGGCCGCCCACCTCTTCGAGACCGTCCTGGCGGGGGTCCTGGGCGCGGAGAAATACCGCGGCCTGTGGAATGGCCAGACCTCATGGACGGGGCCGGAGGTGGCGAAGGCCTTTGAGATCTTCGGGCGAATGCTGGATTATGCGAACGAGGACCACGCCGCCCACACCTGGGACTCGGCCACCCAGCTGGTCCTGGACGGCAAAGCGGCCATGACCGTGATGGGGGACTGGTCCCACGGGTATTTCCTCTCCAAGGGGGCCAAGCCGGGCGTGGACTACGGATGGGTTCCGGCCCCGAACAACAAGGGGCTCTTTATGGTGGTGACGGACACCTTCGGCCTGCCCAAGAAGGCGCCGCATCGGGAGCAGGCCATCGCCTGGCTCAAGGTCTGTGGTTCGAAGGAAGGGCAGGAGGCCTTCAACCCGAAGAAGGGCTCCATCTGCGCCCGCCTGGATTGCGATCGGACGAAGTTCGATGTCTACCTCCAGTCCTCCATGGATGATTTCGCGCGGGACCAGCTGATCCCGAGCGAGGTCCATGGATCGGCCGCCCCGGAGGGCTTCGCGACGGCCTTCAACGACATCATCTTCAACTTCGTGACCAGCCGGGATGCCAAGGCCGCGATGGAGGCCCTCCAGAAGGCCTGCGTGGAGAACAAGATGTGCAAGTGAACGGCAACCCGATCCGGCCG
>BEHY01000135.1 GCA_002898735.1 Candidatus Thermoflexus japonica | reverse complement strand
GGGGATGGGAGGGCGGCGAAACCGCCGCCATCTCGAAACGCGCTTTTCTGGGGGAAGGGTGGGGTGGGTCGTTCGGAAAGCGGGCACGCCATGGCCCGCCCGCTCCCTGGATTCAACGGCGAAAGGGGAAGACCTCTCCTTCCGGATCTTATTGAGAAATTATTCACAAGACGGGCGTTCTGGGTTAACTTGACATTGTTAAATTCGGGCTCTTTGACCTCTCCCAACTGCCAAGGACGGCCTTGTAGCGCAGGCTTTCAGCCTGCACCGCGGGCGCAAGCCCGCGTTCACCGTCTTATACGGGCTGAAGCCCGTGCTACGTCACGGCGGCACGGCAAATCTAACAATGTCAAGTTAAACTCGGAGGCGTATCCCGAAGAGAGGAGGAGGTCCAATGAGGCAGCGAGCTGGGATCGGGCTGGCGCTGATGGCCGGGTTGATCCTGGGGGCGATCCGCTGCCAGCCTTCGTCGAGCGCGGGTCCGTTGCGGGTCCGCTTCGGGGCCCTGCCGATCCTGGATGTCCTGCCGGTCTACGTGGCCCAGGCCGAGGGCTACTTCGCCCGGGCCGGTCTCGAGGTGGAAGTCGTGTCCGCCGCCTCCGCCGCCGAGCGCGATCAGCTGATGCAGGCCGGGCGCATCGATGCGATGGTCAACGATACGGTCTCCACCCTTTTCTACAACAAAGAAAAAGCCCAGATCTATGTCGTCCGCATCGCGCGCCAGGCCTATCCACAGGCCCCCCAGTATTTCATCCTGGCGAACCCGAACGCCGGGATCGGGGGTCCCCAGGACCTGAAAGGGGTGGAGATCGCCATCTCCCAGGGGACGGTCATTGAGTATATGACGGACCGGATCCTGGGGCGGGCGGGGTTGAAGCCGGGGGATTATCGAACGGTGAACATCCCGCGGATCCCGGATCGGTTGCAGGCGCTGGTGGAAGGCCGGGTGAAGGCGGCCACCCTGCCGGATCCCTTTGCGACCCTGGCGATCCAGCAGGGGGCGAAGGTGATCGCGGACGATCGGGAGGTGCAATCGATCTCCCTGAGCGTGCTCAGCTTCCGGGCGGAGGTGGTGGAGAAGAACCCGGAGGCGGTGCGGCGCTTCCTGCAGGCATGGGATCAGGCGGTGGCGGCCATCAACGCGAACCCGGACCGATATGCCGGCCTTCTCTCCGAGAAGCAGCTGGTGCCCCAGCCGCTGGTGGGAACCTACCGGGTCCCTCCGTATCCGGAGCGCGCCCTTCCGACCCGGGAGCAGTTCGCGGACGTGATCGCCTGGGCCCGGGGGAAAGGATTCATTCAGGAGGATATCCCTTACGAGCGGCTGGTGCGGGAGGTCCGTTAGGAAACGTCTGCGGGCCGGGCGATCCATCGCCCGGCCCGCGATGCGTTCATGCGAGCGATGGGCGGGCGTGGGGAAGACGTGCCCACCTGCATAGAAGGTTCGCCGGGGTTTAGCCGGCCGGACGGGGCGGCTGGAGATATTTCCCCAGGATCGGCGCCAGATCCCGCCGGAGGGATTCGGGGACCAGCGAGAGATCGGTGGCGAAGGCGTGCTGGAGGGCGCTGCCGCAGGCGCACGGCCGCTCATCCGGGAGGATGCGGGCCAGGACCCGGATGGCCTCCTTGGCCAGGGCCACGTTGGCGGCCAGGCGCTGGATCACCATCTCCGCGGTCACCGGCTCCTCGCTCTCATGCCAGACATCGTAATCCGTCACATGCGCCATCGCCGCGTAACAGATCTCCGCCTCGCGGGCCAGCTGGGCCTCCGGCACCGCCGTCATGCCGATGATATCCGCCCCCCACTGCCGCCATACCCGGCTCTCGGCCTTCGTGGAGAAACGCGGCCCCTCAATCGTGATGAAGGTTCCCCCTTTGTGCACCGTTCCCCCCACCGCTTTCACCGCCCGGTAGACGTATTCGCTCAGGTGGGGGCAGAAGGGATCCGCCATCGAGATGTGCACCACCAGCCCGTTGCCGAAGAACGTATAGGGACGCTTGCCTTTGGTCGCGTCGATCAGCTGATCCGGGACCACCACGTGGCCGGGGGCGAACTCCTCCCGCAGGCTGCCGCAGGCGCTCACGGCGACGATCCGTTCGACCCCCAGCACTTTGAGGGCATAGATGTTCGCCCGGCTGTTGATCTCGCTGGGGGCGATCCGGTGGCCACGCCCATGGCGGGGGAGGAAGGCGACCCGCCGTCCCTCCAGCGTTCCGATGACGATGGCATCGCTGGGATCCCCGAAGGGCGTGGGGATCCGCACCTCCTCCACATCCTGGAGAGCCTCCATCTGGTAGAGACCGCTGCCCCCGATGATGGCCAGCTTCACGGGTTCTCGCGCCATGGAAAAGTTCCCCCCGAAGGATGCTCTTCAAGATATGGTAACCCAGATCGCCGTGTCTGGGTAGTGTGTCGCTCATCCCTGAGAGCCGGGTGGGGGATTTGTGGCAAATGGAAGCATGGCCAGACGGGCCGTGATCGTTCGTTCGCCGGATCGAACGGAGATTGAACGGCCGGGCTCGGCGTATTCCCGCAGCACGTAGCCGAGCCCTATAGGGCCCCATCGAGGGGAACGAATCGAACTGGTCAACCACCCGACCTCCCGGCCTTCCGCTTCCAGTCGGGTTTCCCCGGCCGGGATCTCTTCTTCCAGATACAGGCCCATCAACCGGCGGCGGACTTTCTCATAATGTTCCAGCCGGGCGATGACTTCCTGCCCGATGTAGCAGCCCTTATGGAAGGAAATCGCAAACCGGAGGCCGGCTTCCAGCGGGTTCACGGTTGCGGTGAGCTCTCGACCCCATGCGGGGATCCCCTGTTCGATCCGCCAGATCTCCCAGGCGGCCTCTCCCATGGTCAGCACGCCTTGCTCCTCCAGATGGGCCTGCAGGGCCTGGATGGGATCGGGGGATCCGATGATCCAGATGGCTGGCGGGAAGTCGACCTTCACCGCGAGGACTTCCATGGCCCCCACCCGGATCCGCTGGCTCGCGTAGGGGGAGCCGGACATCCCTCCCAGGCGCTCGGCGGCCCGGGGTCCGATCAGCCCCATGGCCTCCCAGCGGTCGGTGCCATCTTCGATCCGAACCCGATCCCGGAAGAAGATATACGATCGAAGCCACGCAAGCAGCGTCGGGCCCGCCCCGGGGGACGTCAGGAGCAGCACCTCCTCCTCCAGCGCCCAGGCATGGACCCAATCGATGATCCGCCCGGTGGGGGTGGTGAAGACCGTGGGAAGGACCATGCCGGGCTGCATCCCGCGGAAGTCGTTCGTGGACATCCGTTGCAGGAAGGCCAGCCGATCCTCCCCCCGCACCAGGAGCCGCCCCCATCCCGCCCCTTTCCATATCACGGCATCATGCCATGCCGCCATCCACTCCCGTTCGATGGCCACCCGCGGATTACCTCCTCATTGCCGCCAGCCAGGGGAAGGGGAAATGCCTTTCAGGGGTTGCCCGTTCTGGCCCCTCTGGCCCATGATCACAGCAAACCTGTGCGGCGAATTCAACGTGAAGGAGGAAGAGGATCCGGTGCCACGGGACGGCCGGATCTACCTCTTTATGCAAAATCTCCGATCCACCGCACCAGAGGGTCTTCCTTTACAGCCTGATAGAACCGTCCATCCCCGGTCCACAGCGGCGCATCCAGCGCCCGGGCCAGGGCCAGATACGCCGCATCGTACGCGGCGATACCATATCTTCCGGCTTCCCGGTAGACGTCCACCGGCGCAGGATCCACCAGGCGCACGCCCAGGGCCAGCAGGAGCCGCAGGGCCCGCTCTCCTGTAGCTCCATCGATACGCCCCCGCCGCACGGCCACGATCAGGCCATTGGTCACCTCGTAGACCCACAGCGACGGTGCGAGCATTTCAAAGCGATGCTCCCGCACCGCTGCATCCCGCAAGGCCACGGCCTGAGCCCCATGCTCCTCATCGTTCAGCGCCCACTTCAGGGACACGCTGGCGTCTACGATGACGTAACTCACCGTCGCCGCCCTTCCTCGATGAGCTCGGCCACGGAAATGCCCATGGGGCCGATGCGCCGGCGCAATTCATCCAGCGCCCGAGCCGCCTCTTCGGGGCTTTCCGCCGCTGGCAGAAGCCCATCCTCGGCCAGCTGGCGCCGGAGGGCCATCAGGGTGTAGGCGCTTAACGACATGCGCCGGCGGGCCGCCGCGATTTTCACCTTCTCCTGAAGCATGGG
>BEHY01000134.1 GCA_002898735.1 Candidatus Thermoflexus japonica | reverse complement strand
ATGCACGCGTTCTCCCGGGGAATATCCCTCATCGGGCTGCTTCTGCCGGGACTGGCGGTCTCCCTGGCGCTGGCCCGGATGGAGGCGGAGCCGCTCCCTCCGCCGCTCTGGGGCCCGAATGTCGTCGCGAACAGCGACCGCAGCGGCTTCGCCCAGCAGGAGCCCAGCCTGGCCATCCATCCCCAGGATCCTCAGAATCTGGTGGTGGCCGCAAAGGATTTCCGTCGCACCCAGGATATCACCCGCGAGGTCTGGATCTATGTCTCCTTCGACGGCGGGCGGTCATGGCCGATCCAGCTTCCCTTCCCCGGGCTTCCCCCGGCGATCACGCGGCAAAGCGATCCCGTGGTCCTGGCGACCGAGGAGGGGCGGTTCTACGTCCTGGTCCTGGGGGCGGGGACGCCGGCTTATCGCCATCACGGCCTCTTCCTGACATGGTCGGAGGATGGCGGGCGCACATGGCGGGATGCGGTGACCGTGATCGCGGATCCATCGACGATCCTCGATGATAAGCCATGGCTGGCCCGCGACAACCGGCCGGGCAGCCCCTTCTACGGGCGCCTCTACGTGGCCTGGCGCCCCATGCACGCCGATGTGCTGTGGATGGTCCACTCCGGGGACGGGGGGCTTTCCTGGTCGCCTCCGGTGACGGCCACGGAGGGGGAAGGCGTTCAGGGGGCCATGCCGGTGGTCGGGGCGGACGGTGCCGTCCATCTGTTCTATGTGGAGCCGATGTCTCCTACCGCGACGGGGGAGATCCGGGTGGTGACCTCCTATGATGGAGGGCGCTCCTTCTCCCCTCCCCGGAGGGTGTCCAGCGTCCTCCAGCCCCCCAGCCCGGTGCGGCCTTACGATCAGTGGCGGCTTTACACGCTCCCCAGCGCGGCGGCGGATCCTTTCGATGCGAACCGGCTGTATGTCGCGTGGACGGCGCTCTCCCCCCGGGAGGATCTGGGGACGGAGGTTGTCTTCGCCCGCAGTGAGGACGGCGGTCGAACCTGGAGCGTATCCGTCCCATTCGCCGCCCCCGGGGATGCGATGCATCCGATCGTGCGCACGGATCCCGGGGGATGGGTGCACCTGTTCTGGCTGGACCGCCGGCGGGATCCGCGGAACCGCCTGTTCGACGCCTTTTATGCGTATTCTCCGGATGGCGGCCGGACCTGGAGCCCTCCGTTCCGGGTCAGCAGCCGCGCTTTCGACCTCAACCTCCAGGTGCCTCCCATCAGCCCGGCCCCCGGGGATTACTGGGGCCTGGATGTGGCCCGCGATCGGGTGTGCGCCGCCTGGAGCGATACCCGATTCGGGGATGAGGATATTATGGTCGCGTGTGGGATCTTCCCTTCCTCCTCGCGCCTGTTGCTTCCGCGGGTTCCGCTCTGGTGAGCCCGCGGGGGTGGAGGGCTCCGGCCGGGAGTTCCACGGTTGAGATTTCTTCCCATTCGCTGAGGGGGCGTTCGTGAGGGGAGGCCCGTCTTCGGCGGCCCCAGCCCCCAGGCTTCCCGGCGAGGCCCGCCGCGCAACTCCGAACGATGCTAAACTGGATCTGTCGGCTGGATGGAATCTGGGGGAAAAGGGCCATGACCCGGCGGGCGACGGCGCAGGCCCATCCGAACATCGCCTTCATCAAATACTGGGGGAATCGGGACGACCGGCTTCGGCTTCCGGCGAACCCCTCCCTTTCGATGAATCTGGGCGCGTTGCGCACGGTCGCCACGGTCACATTTCTGGAGGAGGAAGGGCCGGATGCCCTGATCCTGAATGGGATCCGGGTGGAGGGCCCGGCCCGGGATCGGGTGGAGGCGTTCCTGGATCACGTGCGGGAGATGGCCGGGTTTCGGGGGAAGGCCGTGGTGGAGTCGAGGACGGACATCCCGGCCGGGGTGGGGCTGGCCTCCTCGGCGGCCGCGTTTGCGGCGCTGGCGGTGGCCGCCGCCGCGGCCCTGGGGCTGGATCTTTCGGAACGCGAGCTCTCCATCCTGGCCCGGCTCGGCTCCGGCTCGGCCTGTCGGTCTGTGCCCCCCGGCTTTGTGGAGTGGGTGGCGGGGGATCGCCACGAGGATTCGTACGCCTACAGCATCGCTCCGCCCGAGCACTGGGCGCTGTGGGATGTGATCGCCATCGTCAGCGAACAGCACAAGGCGGTCAGCTCCAGCGAGGGCCATCGCCGGGCGGCCACCAGCCCGCTCCATGCCCTGCGGGTGGCGACAGCCCCCGAACGGGTCGCCCGCTGTCGGGAGGCGATCCGACGGAGGGACTTCGAGTCCCTGGCGGAGATTGTGGAAACGGATGCGATCTGGATGCACGCCGTGATGATGACCTCGCGCCCTCCCCTGTTCTACTGGGAGCCCGCCACCATCACGGTTCTGCAGGCCGTCCGCCGCTGGCGGGATGAGGGGCTGCCGGTGGCCTTCACGCTGGACGCCGGGCCGAATGTGCACGTTCTCTGCCCGCGGGAGGCGGCCGACGAGGTGGCCCGGCGCCTGGAGCAGGTGCCTGGGGTGCAGCGAGTGCTGACCAGCGGCCCGGGGGGCGGAGCATGTCGCATCCCGGATTCGTAAATTCAATGGAGGAACCATGGCCGAGCCGATGATCGGAGTGCCCTGGGGGATCCTGGGGTTCCTGCTGGTTCTGGGCCCGTTGATTTTCTTCCATGAGCTGGGGCATCTGCTGACCGCGAAGCTGGGAGGGGTTGCGGTCGAGGAGTTCGGGTTCGGCTTCCCTCCCCGCCTGGTGACCCTGGGCCGCTGGGGGGAGACGGTTCTATCCCTGAACGCCATCCCCTTCGGCGGATTCGTGCGGTTGCGAGGGGAAGACGACCCGGAGGTCCCTGACGGGTTCGCCGCCCGGCCATGGCCGTGGCGGTTGCTGATCCTGGCGGCGGGCCCTCTGATGAACATGCTGGTGGCCTGGGGGGTGCTGATCCTGGTCTTCCTGCTCGGGGTTCCCTCTCCTCAGGTGCAGATCCAGGAAGTCGCCCCGGACTCGCCGGCCGCCCGGGCCGGTCTTCGATCGGGCGACCTCATCCTCGCCCTGGATGGGGTTTCCGTCTCCACCACCGAGGAGGTGCGAAGGCTGGCCCAGGAACGCCGGGGGCAAACCGTGACCCTGCGGATCCGGCGCGACGGGGCGGAGCGCGAGGTTTCCGTGTATGTGCGGCCCGAGCCGCCTCCCGGTCAGGGAGCGATGGGGGTCATCATCGCCACCGTGCCGGATTACACGCGGATTCAGCGCTTCGGCGTTTCCGGGGCGATCCTTCGGGGCACGGCGATGTTCGCCACGCTGACCGGGCAGCTCTTCAGCCTGCCCGCCCGCATCGTGCTGGGGCTCGCCCCGCTGCGCGTGTTGCAGCCGGCGGGTCCGGTTCGGATCGGGGCGGAGGCCGGCGAGGCGCTTCAAACCAGCGTGGAGATGGGCTCGCCGGATGTGTTCCTGACCTTCATCGCCCTGATCAGCCTGGCCATCGCGTTCACCAACCTGTTGCCGATCCCCGCCCTGGACGGGGGACGGATCCTGTTCGTCCTGGTGGAAGCGATCCGGGGCCGACGGGTGGATCCGCGGCGGGAGCAGGTCATCCATCTGATCGGCTTCTTCCTCCTGCTGACGCTTCTGGTTTTCCTCACCGTGCGGGAGGTCGGCGAGCTCTCACGGCCGGCAGGCCCGTAAACGGTCGCCCTTGCCTCGCGCACGGGCGGTGTGAACCGCTGAACTCCGTCTGGATGCTGGGGCGGCAGCCGCTCCAGCTCTTCCGTATGCTCTTCGCATCCCATGGCGATGCGGAGGGGATGACCAGCGGAGCCATTCCCTCAGAGGGACGGTGACGGAATCCGCTCATGCCGGAAGCATCCATGGATCGACCGATTGTGACGACGACGTTTTACGTGCGCTATGCCGAGACCGACCAGATGGGCATTGTGCATCACAGTGCCTATCTGGTCTGGTTTGAGGAAGGACGCAGCCAGTATATGCGCGCCTGCGGGGCGGACTATGCGGACATCGAGCGCAGTGGGGCCCTGTTCGCGGTGACGGAGGCGCATGCCCGTTATGAGGCCCCCGCCCGTTACGGCGAGCGTGTCACGGTGCACACGTGGGTGGAAGAGGTCCGCAGCCGCGCCATCACTTTCGGCTATGCCGTTTACAACGCGGATACCGGGGAGCGCCTGGCCACGGGTTGGACCCGGCACGTGTGCCTGGATCGGAATGGCCGGGTCACCGTGATCCCCGAGATCTGGCGTTCTCTCCTCGCCCGGGGGCCTCAGGTCCCCGCCTTTGGGGATCAGGCCGTGCGGGTGGAGCCCGGAGATGAGGGGCCGGGTTAGCTTGACATTGTT
>BEHY01000133.1 GCA_002898735.1 Candidatus Thermoflexus japonica | reverse complement strand
GGTCGCGGGGCCCCCATGGTCAGCATTTCAATCGATTGTGAAGAGCTGGAAGCCCGGGACGGAGTAAACACATGCAGATTGCAGGCGATCCTTAAGAGTTCGCCCATGCGGAGGTGAGCCTGCTGCGAAGTCCATCGGAGGCACACGGCCTCGGTGAGGCTGGAAGGGCGACCATCTGCGCGGAGTATAGCTGCCGAACAGCGTTGAGTCGGCTGGATGTCATTTACTCATAGCTCCGCCTTCAACCTTCCATTGCTCACCGTGCTGTTCTGTCCCCTAAGAGCCACATCCCTGGATTGTGAAGGCTCAGAGACAGATCGATCCGCCACCAGGGCTCGAGGATTTGGATTTGGGAGGGAACCCGGATAATGATCTGAGGATCTCCTTGATACCATTCGATCAGGCCGTGCACCCGGATCCGGGTTCCGACCGGGTAAAGCCATTCCGGGGGAAGTGGGAACGCCTTCCAGTCTGATTGCAGGATGCGAACCTTGAAGGCACCCTGGTGCGGATTCCGGAATCCCAGATAGACCGCCTTGCCATTGTTGAAGACGAATCGGATCGTGCCCTCGACCGTGGCGATCTGACCGGCATAGAGGTGCGCTTCGGTGTAGGAGATCACCCGGTCCAGACGAGGACTTATGGCGGCGGGGATGAGTGAGGAGCCCCGAATGGATATGATATTTACGGAGAACTCTGGCCCTTTGCTCACGGAGAGCGGATCGCCGTGCTCCAGAGCCACAAGGGCACCATCGCCGCTGACGAAGTAAATCGTTTGGTTGCTGACGACCCAGGTTGCATATTCGGTCCAGTACTGGTCATAGACCCGGCCCTGGTTGTAGTAAATGTAGAACCCGCCCGGGATCGTTCGCGGGTCTCCATCCTGGGTCAGGGAGTCCGGGCAATAATGGGTGGGGCTGAAGCCGCAGTTGCTGGCGGAGGTGATGATGTGGGGCAGGTTCCGGGTGGTGATCGGGTTGCTTCCGGTGCCCCGGGAGGGGGAGCGATCCAGGATCTCGTGGGCGATGCCGAACATCCAGTGACCACCGAAGATGAAATCCCCCGCCATGGAAAGATTGGCCTGCTCATCGGTAGGGAAGAAGGTGTTCTGCATGAAACGCACATCACCCGCCTGGTAACCCGGTATGGTGTTGCTATCCAGCAACATTTCACCTAGGCGGGAATCCCAACGGCCATCGCAGGGAGATTGAAGACATGGCGAACCCCGCATTACGACATAGGCGATTTCCTGGCCATTCGGAAACCGTTTGACCACGGGCTGTGGGCCCATCGGCAGATATCCGCCGTCCCCAAAGCCCCCATGGCCCACATTGGCGATGAAGGCCTGAGCGCCATCGGTTAGCCTCAGGGCGAACAGCGCCTGATATTCCGGACGAGCGGCCAGCCCCTCTCGCATAGCGGGATTATCCTGGGGCCATGGGTTCCAGGGATTCCACATGGCATCCCAGTCCAGGCGCAGCTTGATCAGGACGAGGCCGTGACCCTCTGCGATCACCGGCCAGCCGTTTTTAACCTCCGCGTTGTTGGAAGAGGCGCCGGGATCTCCAGGCTGGCGAGGGGTGGGCTTGACCCGCCAGGCGCGCGATCCATCGGCGTTGCGGATGGCGTGGACATACAGGTCCTGCGTGGCCACGACCACCCGATCCCAGGAAGGGGAGTAAGCGGGAGGCGTGTGGACCGGGGCGCCGGCGTCATAGAACCAGAGCAGGGACATGGAGCTCTTGTGCACGGCGTAGACCCGATTCCCCATGGAAAAGAAGACGCGATCGCCGAACAGGGCGGGTGGGAGGGGGAGATCGCTGACGGCTCCGGTGGGGAACTGGCCGGTGATCTCCCCGGTGGCCGCATTCAGGCGGTAAAGTGTCCCGCTGGTGGAGAGAACGAACAGCGAGCCGGTATCCGGATCATAGGCCGGGGTGGAGTTGATCCGCGCCCCGCCGGGATTTCGGTTCCAGAGCACCCGTCCATCCGCGTTGTCCAGGGCGAAGACCCCTCGATCGCCAGCGGCGATGTAGACCCGCCCCCCGCCGGTGACCGGCTGGCTGTTGCGAGGGAGACGGAATTTCCCCGCGCTCACCCGGCCCTGGGCGTCCGGCCCGTTCCAGGCCCATTTCCAGCGCCACGGAGGGGGCACCACTTGGTTCGTGTAGCTGGTTCGCTGGGCGTCGTGGGCATGCTGGGTCCATTCGTCCGGACTGGTGGGGGCGAACTGGCGGAACACCCCGGGCAGATACAGCCGGTAGGTCGCGGTTGGGGAGATTGAGGAAAGGATCCCTAACGTGGAGGTCGCAGGAGCCATGGGCGGGGCAGCCGTCGGCAGCGGGGAGGCCCGTAAAGGGGAAGAGACCCCGGTCGCCTCTGCCGTGGGCAAAGAAGAAGGCGCTGGCAGCGAAGGGCTCGCACAGAAACTTAATCCCAGGATCAGCACACCCACCGGGATGCAACGGGCCATCATGGTTCCTTAAGGATAGAATCAAACCAAATTCAAACCAACTGTATGCTAACATCATGCGGGGAATCTGTCAAGGGGGCTCAGGAAATCGCTTAGAAGGAGGAGAAGGAGCGGGTTGGCGAAGAACCCATGGTCCCAGCCAGGAGTAGAAATTTGTGATCGCTGCTTTTTCCACGGACATTTCTCTGGGATCTGGGATCGGGGATCGCTGCGGATTCAGAGGCGCTCGTCCTGAAGTTTTCCGGGATCCAGGTTGGAATCCAGTGGCATAATGGATAGAAAAGGGGGAACGGATGGACGGATTCGCCTCCCGCCTGTTCGAACCGATCCCGGGCCTGCAGGTGGCCCTGGCAGAAGGGCCGGATTATGATGTCCTGCTCTCCTGCATCCGGTGCGCGCGCTGTCTCCCGGTTTGCCCGACCTACCAGGAGACCCTCCATGAGGTGCAGTCCCCCCGGGGGCGTCTCGCCCTCCTCCGGGCGGTGGAGGAGGGACGGCTGCCCTTCGATGAGACGGTGGAGGCCCACCTTTATCATTGCCTGGACTGTCGGGCCTGTAACACGGTCTGCCCGGCCGGGGTCCCTATCGGCGAGCTGATCGTGGCCGGGCGGGCAGCGGCCGCGGTCCAGCGCCCGCGCCCCTGGTGGCTGCGCCTGCTCCTGGAGCGCGCCCTGGGCTCGCCCCGCGCGGCCGAGTGGGCCGCTGCCCCCCTCCGCTGGGCCTGGCGCCTGGGCCTGATCCCCCTCGCCCGTCGCTTCCTTCACTTCCTCCCCCCGCTGCGGGAGCTGCTGGATCTCGCCCCGCGGCCGTCCCCTCCGGTTCGAAAGGAGCTGGCGCGTCGGGCTTCACCCCCGGCGCCGCGTTATCGGGTGGGCTTCTTCCTGGGATGTGTGATGAACGCCGTATATGGGGATGTGGTCCGATCCAGTGTCCGCCTGCTGGAGCGCCTGGGGTGCGCGGTGATCGTTCCCCCGGATCAGGTCTGCTGCGGCGCGCCCCAGGATGATCAGGGCCTGCGGGAGACGGCGCGGCGCTTCGCCCGCCGGAACATCGCTGCCTTTGAGGCCCTGGGGCCCCTCGACGCCATCGTGGCCGATTGCGCGGCGTGCAGCGGCTTCCTGAAGGAATACGCCCATCTTCTGGCCGATGATCCGGAATGGGCGGATCGCGCGCGCGCTTTCGCCGCCCGGGTCCGGGATCTCACGGAGTGGCTGGAGGCCATCTGGCCGGAGGACCTCCGGCCGGTCGCTCCGGGGCTCCGTTTCACGTATCATGAGCCATGCCACCTGAGCCATGTCCAGGGGGTCCGGCGACCTCCCCGGGCGCTGCTGCGCCGGTTGCAGGGGACGACGTTCCGGGAGCTGCCCGACGCGACCCGCTGTTGCGGAAGCGCGGGCATTTACAACCTGACCCATCCGGCCATGTCCCGCCGGCTGCTGGAGCGGAAGATGGCCGACATCGCCGCCACAGAGGCCTCCGTCGTGGTCACCGCCAACCCGGGATGCATGCTCCAGCTGGAGTGGGGAGCTCGCCGGTCAGGATCCGCCATCCAGGTCCGGCATCTGTCTGAAGTTCTGGATGCGGCGCTATCGGCTTCGGAAGAAGGGGAAGGGAGGGGAGGATGGGACGCTGGGTGATCCCGCCGGAAGTCCATGGGAACGGCCGTTTCGTGATCCCCCGCCGCGAATTCGTTCCCGCCTATCTGAAGACCTATGAAGAAGGCCGCCTGAAGGAGAAGGTCGAGGAGGCCCTTTCGCACCTGGGGCCCTCCTGCCGGGTGTGCCCGCGTCTGTGCAGGGGGGTGGATCGTCGGGCCAATGCGTTCGGGGTCTGTCGGGTAGGGCGCTACGCCCGCGTGGCCAGCGC
>BEHY01000132.1 GCA_002898735.1 Candidatus Thermoflexus japonica | reverse complement strand
CGGAGCTTGCCCATAGCGATCTCCTTTCCTTCAGGTCTTTGAAAACAGGATCTGCCTCGTCAGGTTCATGTCTCAGGGGACGGGAGGCCCCTCTCCAGAAGACACGTTTGTGTTTGCTCCGGTGAACAGGGAGGCTGGTTATGGTGTCACGCTGACGCAGGCCGAGTTGTTTCCATTGTTCGCATCGGCGTCCGGTGACTCCAGCGTCGCGCAGTTCTGGAAGGATGGGCTGGAGCCGGAGGATCCGAAGCTCACATTAAAAGAAAACAGAAAGCTGTTGCCGGGGTTCAGGTTCACGGAGGGCCCCGGACAGACCAGGGCGTCGACAGACATGAAGCAGAAGGAAGGGAAGGAGAGATTGGCACCGGCGCCCTGCAGCGTGGACCAGGGTGGGTTTGTCTGATCGACCACTGTGATCGGTCCGCTGTAGATCCCCGGGCCCAGGTTGGTTACAGTCACCACGAAAAGACATGTCCCGGCATTGCATGAAACCGATTTCTGCACCCCGAGATCGAAGGTCCCGGAGGTTGGAGGGGTTGGCGTATTCATGGCGGTGGGTGCCGGCATGGGGGTATTTGTCGCCGCGGGGGGCGGTGTGGGCGTTTTCGTGGCCGTCGGTGCCGGCGTAGGGGTCTTCGTTGCCGTTGGGGCCGGTGCAGGGGTGTTCGTGGCCGTCGGCACCGGCGTGGGTGTGGTTGTCGCGGTTGGGATCATGGTGGGCGTCTGTGTGGCGATCGGTGCCGATGTAGGCGTGGCGGGAGGGACAACGGTGACGATGGGGATCGGGGCCGGCCGGCACGCGGTTATGGCCCCCAGAAGCAAAAGCCATGACCTGGCACGAAGGAAACGAACAGTGAACACAGATGCCTCCTGATGGGTTGAGTATGGGAAAATCGGAGATGCCCGGGTGAGGCGATCCGGGGATGGGGGTCGAGGAGTTGGGCCCTGCGTCCGACCCCTCGGGCGTTGACCATCGGAACAGGGCCCCCAGGGATTCATGGGGTTCAGGCCGGACTCACAGCGATCCGATGATCCCCCGCTGTCATCGGAAATCCCCCGCAACGTCCCCTATCGCTCAGACGGGTTGTGTGGGATACCGTCCACCTCAGCCGGGAGGTTACGTCTCCTCCCTGCTGGATACCTCCCCCTCCTCCCGTTCGGTTCCTGGGCGCATGAAGGGTCTCCCCGGTGCGCTCCCTCCCCCGGTGAAGTCCTGCGGCCCCGGATGCTCATCCATGAGACGCCGAAAGGCGGGGAGATCTTACATGCTACCGGCAGCGCATCCGGAGGGTGTGCCGCTCCCCGGGGCGCAGCGAGATCGTATATCCCCCGGGGGGCAGATCGCTGCCGTCCCATTCGGCGGCCGTCAGGCCTTCGATGGGGAGATCGAAGGTCTGCCCATACGCCTCCACCCGGATCCCGCCCTCCAGGCGCCGGAGGGTGAGGGTGGCCGGCGGCAGGCGGGCCATCTCCGTCGCGCCCGTCCCGATCTCGGAGGGCACCTCCAGGTTGGGGAGCATCCGGAGCAGGCGGACGACGAGCGGAGGGCTCACCAGCGGGGGGCAATTCCGGTTCTCCACCTGCACTTCAGCGAATCCGGATCCGGCGAGCCAGAGCCCGAGGGCGGCGGCGGCCATGCCCAGCGTCAGGGCGCTCACCAGCAGCGCGATTCCGACGCCCTTCCATATCCCGCCCCCTGCGGCGCCCGCGGCGGCCGCTCCTGCCGCGATTCCTCCAGCGGCCAGGGATTGCACGGCGCGGCTCAGGCGCTCCCGAACCCGCTGCGCGCGCTCCGGGGGAGGGGGAAGCATCGCCATCCCGCCCAGCCATTCCGCTGCTGAGAGATACCGCCGTCGCGTTTCCTGACACGTCGCGCATCCCTCCAGGTGCCGCCGGAGGATCCGACGCAGGTCCGGCGTGAGGGCCGGCGGGGGCGCTCCCGGCCCGCCCGCCATCGCCGCCAGGGCCGGGCAGGTCCTCCGCCCGGTTCGAAGGAGGATCCACGCCGTCAGGGCCTCCTCGAGATGATCGCGGGCCCGGCTCAGGCGGGTGTGGATCGCTCCGGCGGAGCGGCCGAAGACCACGGCCAGCTCGGAGGGGGCCAGCCCGTGGCGCAGATGCAGATCCAGCAGGAGGGCTTCCTCTTCGGGGAGCGCCCGCAGCGCCTCCTGGAGGATCGCCATCTGCTCCCTTCGGAGAACCTCCTGCTCGACCGCCTCGGCCGTCGCTCCAGGCTCCCGTTCTTCCGCTCCTTCTGGCCCCCCTTCCGTCCGTCGAACATAGCGATGGGATCGTCGGAGGACGTCGTAAATCGTCCGGCGGGCGATCGTGTAAAGGTAAGCGCGGAAATGGCGGGGCGGCTGGCGGGGGCGGCCTTCCAGGAACTTCATGAATGTCTCCTGGGCCACATCCAGGGCTGCATCCGGATCCCCCAGCATGCGACAGGCCAGATCGTAGACGCGGGGGAAGTAACGCTCGTAGAGCCAGGCGAAGGCTTCCGGATCGCCCTGGAGCATGCGGGCGGCGATGGTTTCCTCGGAAGGTTCTGAAGAGAAGGCTGAGCGATCAGCAGCTTTCTCCATGGCTCTCCTCCATCATGGGGAAGGAAGCTCCAGGATCCAGAGATGGCGATCTTCAGCGGAGACGAAAACGATGCGCTGGCCATCCGGAGAGAGGGCCCAATCGCCTCCAGCGATGCGGAACGGCAGCGCCGCCGGATCCGTCAGCGGGCGGATGGCGCCGGAGGCGGCGTCGATTTCCACCGCCCGATGGCTCGGAGCTCCGGGCTCCAGGGGGATCACCAGCAGGGCCCCCTCGCGCCGCCAGCGATAGGCCCCGAAGACGGGAAGCCGCCGCGCGCCGCTCCCATCCTTCCGCACGACCCAGAGCCCGCTCTGCCCCGGATCCGCGGCGAACAGGTTCTGATAAACGATCCAGCCTCCCTCCGGCGAGATCTGGGCTCCTCGCAGCCGTTCCCCCTGTGCGATCCGCCGCAACGATCCATCCGGCCGATGCACCACCGCCAGGAAGGGATCGGCCCCCGGCGCCTCCCGTTGGATCACCAGCACATCCTCTCCATCGGGGAACCATCCGGCGAACCCGCCGCCGATCAACCGGATCAACGGACGGGCCTCCTCGCCGTTTGCCCGGGCGATCCACAGCGTGGTCACCCGCCGTTCCAGGCTGGGGGCGTTGCCCGCGCTCACCTCCCATGCGATCCACTCCCCATCCGGGGAGAACACCACCGCCCGACCTCCGGTGGGCGCGGTCCAGCGCTCGCCGGTCTGGAGATCCTCGATCACCGTCTGCCCGGCCTCCGGATAGGCCACCCGGCGGAAATCCGGCGAGAAGACCCCGAGCCGCGTCATGACCGGGCGGGGTGCCCCTCCGGATAGGGGGATCCCCCAGATGCCCGCCGGCGCCTCCGGATCCGGCCGATCGATCACCCACACTTCTCGACCGTCCGGGGACCAGAAAGGCGAGGTGCAGCATGCGGGGTGGGTGAGCCGCCAGAGGCGCGGCGCGGGGGTCGGCGAGGCGATGGGCGGTGGGGTCGTCCGGGCCGTGCGAGAGGGTGTGGGGAGGACGGTCGGCGTCCGCATCTCGGGCGAAGGGTTTGAGCGATGTCCGAGGCAACTCCATCCCAGCATCCCCATCCACAGGAGCAGCCCGATTGAAGGGAGGGCCTTCGGCCGAGCAAACCTCGGCCCGGCCCGGAAGACATTGGCCCTTCGCATCTCGATCATGGCTCCCTCCATTCCGGGGGCCATGGGTTTGCGAAATCGTTCAACAGAGGCCCGCCGAAGACCACCTCCGGCTGGTCGTCCAGGAACTGCCAGCGGCGGGGATCCGCCAGATCCTTCTGGAAGCCCCGGCTGAACCCGCCGATCAGGGCCAGGGAATCCCAGTCCGCCTCGATCAGGAGCACCGGATTATACGCCCGGCGATGGGCGGGGGCATCCCGGATCTCCAGGTGCAGGTGCGGGCGGGAGCGGCAGGTCCCATCCGGATCCCCGACCTTTCCGATCACCTGACCGCGCCGCACCGGCTGGCCGGGGGAGAGGGGCGGCCGCTCCAGGAGATGGCCGTAGAAGGAGGCGTAGCCGTTGGGGTGGTCGATCATCAGGTTATGAGGGGCGGCGCCGTGGAACAGCGCATCCACCTCGCTCACCATCCCATCGCCGATGGCCACCACGGGCGTCCCGCATCGCGCGGCGAAATCAATGCCGAAGTGCAGGCCCTGGCCCGCTCGATAGGTGGTCTTCCGCTGGCGGAAAGCGCCGATCGTATTGCCGTAGGGCTGAACCATCAACCAGGTGTCCGGTCCGGGGGGCTCCGCGAAGGGCAGCCCGAAGGGCCGTTGCTCCGGAGCGGAATCCGTTCTCTGGAACGGATCCGGCGGAGACAGCGCAACGGCCGGAAAGGCGCTCCGGATCGATGCGCCGATAACGATCAGGACGAAGGGCCGCAAGATCCACGCCTTTCCCCATCGGC
>BEHY01000131.1 GCA_002898735.1 Candidatus Thermoflexus japonica | reverse complement strand
TCGAAGCGAAAGGGGGAAGGTCGATCCAGGGGAAGGCCCAGCCAGCGGCGGAAGAAGATGCTGAAGGTCCCGCCGTGGGCCACCACCGCCACCGCCCGCTCCGGCCGTTCCATCGCCGCCTGCATCGCCGCCCACACCCGATCGGCGAAGACCTCCCGGGGCTCCACCCCCTCGATCGCCGCCGTGGGATCCCGGGCCATCTCCTGCCAGGCCCGCTGCAGCGCGGCCACCTCCTCCCCGGGGCGCCCCTCGAAGGGGCCCTGGCCGCGCTCCTTCAACCCCTCGTCCACCTCGATGGGAACGTCCCAGACGGCGGCGAGGATGCGGGCCGTCTCATAGGCCCGCCACAGCGGGCTGCAGAGGATGAGGTCCGGCGGGGAGGCCCGGAGGCGCTCCGCCAGCCGGCGGACCTGCTCCCGGCCCACATCGTCCAGGGGCACATCCGCCCACCCCTGGATCCGCCCCTCGGCGTTCCACGCTGTGCGCCCGTGTCGGATCAGATACAGTCGCTCCGCCATGATCCTTCCACAAAGAGGACGATCTCTCCCCGCCGTCCCGTGACGCATCGTCATCCATTTCACCCATACGGGATCCGCAGACGGCCGGTCCCTTCCCGCTTCACCGACCGGGTGCTCGTAGACCGGGCCGCTTGCCCGTTCCGCCGCCATAGGGGCCGGCGTCCGGGGTCCCCACGCGATCCGAAGGATCACGTGGGGCGCCCTAACTTCCCGGGGAACTCCCGACAGGGCCAGTATGAACAACCGTCATCGAATGAGCGAAAGTCCGCGTATAGGGACGTAGCGCGCATCCGTCAGCACATCACGCAGGGCCAGATGGCGCTCGCGCCGGCCGATGCGGCAGCGTTTGGATAGGCTCTCACCACGAATGGCGATATCGGATATAGAGGCGACCTCGTGGGGCATGACATCGTAACGTGATAACCTCACCACATTGTCACGTCATCACGCTGCTTCAGACCAGATCGCTCTCAGGCGTCCTCCTATACGCTGCTTTCGCCCTGACGTTCTCCATCATAACGTCGGGAGACGCTGCAGGACTTGTCGCAGGATCGGCTTCGCGTGGCGACAGAGTGGAAACATGAGCTGGAGAAAGAGCAGGTTCAAACCTCTCTTCAAAATCCTGATCGGTGGTGACAATAATCCGCCCTTCACGAACGGCCCATTGCAGAATTTCCTCATCCCGCATTCTGGGGTCTTTCTCAGCAACCCATGCTACATCGTGGCCCATATCCCTCAGCCAGCGGGCTACGGCGCCGCTGGCGTTGACGTCTACCAGGAACTTCATCCCGGCACTCGATCCAGAATCTTTTCGCCGGCCACCAGATGGTGGGCGTAGAGCAAGGCAGCACGCAGATCGTCAGGCTCGAGCTCCGGATAGTCCTCCAGGATCTCCTGCCAGGTAGCGCCTTTGGCCAGGAGTTCCAGGATCTGCTCAACCGAGATGCGCAGGCCTCGGATTACCGGCTTCCCACAGAGCACATCTTTATCAAAGGTAATTCGTTCCAGCAGTTCTTGCATGACCCCCTCCCACATCCATTTCAAAGCACACTCCATCTCAAGTGTAGCCGGTGCCCACCTGCACGTCAATCGGGGACGGTGAACGACCGTCGGCTGAAGCCGACGGCTTCCTGCAGGCATTGACGTCATTCTACTGTCCCTGCGGGCTCGTCCCAGGCCCAGTTTGAGGAGGAAGAGCACGTAGGATTTCCGCCCGGTCTCCATCAACGACGCGTAAGCGAAGGCCCACGACACGACCCTTCTCCCGCTGCGGGATGACCCGTAGGGATGGCCCACCCTCCTCCGGCCGTTTCCGGGTTGGCGGACGACCTATCCCCGCCTACGCTGGCGCCTTCCCGCAGACTTCCGCCCGCGCTTCCCGAATGCTCCCAAAGCCAGAGGCGGCGCATCGGGATGACCGCGCCGCTTCAGGATTCGGAGCGCCTCGATAGCGGCCTCCGTTTCGCTCTTGCCGATCCCCCGGGCAACGCGCAGTCGCGTCCTCGGCTCGATCATGGTCGCCCGCCAGAACCCCTCCCTCGGTTTTGGGGCGGCCTTTTCCCCTTGCGGCTCACGCAGGGTCAGAGCGCGTCCCGTTGCCCCTGGTCCGGATGGCGCTCGGCCATGAGAATTTCTTCCATCGTTTCCGTGTGCGGAGCAGCGGCTCGCAACCAGGCCAGGAGGGTATCCGCCTTGCCCGCCAGCCAGAACCGGATCGCCGCCTCCCGCTCGGGCAGGTCCGTGGATCGGTCTCAGGTAGCCCCCCTTTTTCGACCGCCTTACAGACTACTGGCTGGGTGAGCAGGCCCGCATCCAGGGTCAACCCCCTGCCCTCCAGCGGATTCGCTCCGCATTTACGGACGTTCGCCAACCGTTCAACGCCTCCCGCAGCAATGGCCAACCGAAACGGCAAAGGAAGGCCCTGGACGCTTCGAGAGCAGGCATCCGGTTGCGGTGAAACGACAGGTGTCGGGTAAGCCCCTCGGAGGGAGCCCGAGCCCACAAGCCCCATGCCCCGTAGCGAAGCTGGACCGTTCATGGCGGCTCAGAGGAGGATGGCCACCAAAGACGGGAGGGGATATCGGCGGCCGCGCCGACCTCTGGGGTCCGGAATCCCGGCCCGAACATCGAGCAAGCGCGGCGACATGGCACCACCCCCTCAAGGCCTTCCACTCAGAAATCGCCCAAGCTCGGAAAACTGGAAAGCCCTGGGAGGGCGCATTCCCCTGTCGGCGGAAGCCAACAGTCCCCTGCGCCCGGCTTCTATGGGAGCTCCAGGGTTCCCACCTCCACCCCATCGTCCAGGGAGCCATCGATCCGGACGGACCAGCGGGCTCCGGAGATGGGGTCATAGAGGCCGACCCGGATCCGGTAGAGGCCGTGGAGATCCCGCGGCAGGACCACCCGGGTGAAGACCGGGAAGGCGTGATCGAGGGGCCAGGCGGAGATGGGCACGAGATCGTTCGGCAGCGGGCCATCCCGCTGGGCCACCAGATGCCCCGCGGGATCCAGAACGTGGACGAACATTCGGGGCGGGCGAGGGATCGGCCCCACCCGCGCCCAGGCCAGGGTCACCCCGAGCAGGTCCCCCGGCCAGCGGGGCCGGCGCAGATGGACGCCCCGCAATTCGATCTTCCCTTCGAAATCGGCCCTCAGCGGCCTCAGGGAACGCCCGTGGAAGGGCGGCCACGTCTCATAATAGGCCACCCAGAGGGATCCGAAAGGCTGCCCCCCGACCTCGAAGCCGTTCTCCAGCAACAGCCCATCGAAGAGCCCGAGGGGGTCCACCACCTCCTGCTGCCATCCGAAGAGCCACAGGCGCCACGGGCCGTCCGGCGGACCATACCGGCGGTGGGCGTCCTCCAGCCACGCCTGGACCGCCGCTTCCTCCCACACCGGGGATTCAGGGCCCATAAGGAGCGGGGCCGGGATCCCCATCCGGCTCCAGTAATAGCGCACCGCCCAGTTGGCCCGCAGGGCGAGGGCGGCTTCCCCCGGCCGGATCTGCCGGGCCACGTGGGCCACCGCCTCCCGATAAGGATCCCGGCCGCGGTGGGGATCGGTCCACCACGCCTGCCATGGGCCGAGGAGCATGGCCCCCAGGGGGAAGAGGAACAGCGCCCCGATCCATCCGCGGGCCCGGCGGGGCCCTCCCGGGATCCGCGCGCCGAGGAGCTCCCCCAGCCGGGCGGCCCCGCCGCCGATCCCGACGGCCCAGAGGGCCCACAGGAAAATGACATAGCGGGGATGGAACAGGGCGAAGCGGGGGAAGACCGTCACCAGGGCCGCGGCGGTCAGGCTCATCGTGCCTAGGGTGAGGGCCGCCCACCGGCGGGCGAAGGCGTTCCCCCGGATCAGGGCGGCCAGGGCGAGGATCGCCGCGGGGAGCCACGTCCATTCCCCCGGCCAGAACCCGTGGGCGAGGTCGGAGAGGATCCCCGACAGGGTCGTGGGGGGGCGGAGGAAATCCTCAGGATGGTAGAACCGTTCCCGGGCGAAGATCAGCCAGGGGCCGACGAGCAACCCGAGCCCCAGCATGCTCGCCGCCCATCGCCGGCGCGCCGCCGGGCGGCGCGCGCTCCCCATCCCCAGCCCGATGGCCATCGCCGCCGCCGGGAAGAGCCCGTAGTAATGCGTGAGGATCGCGCTGGCGGCCAGGAGCGTCCAGGTCAGGAAACGGAGGGACGTGGGCCGCCGGAGAGCGGCCTCCATCGCCTCGAAGGCGGCCAGCGTCCCGGCGGCCAGCAGCGTATACATCCGGGCTTCCTGGACATAATACAACCAGAAAGGGGAAAGCCCCATCGCGAGCATCGCCAGGGTCCCCGCGGGCCGTCCCCACCCGCGCGCGGCGATCCGCCCGACCAGGGCGGTCGCCAGCAGGCCGAACGCCACCGAGGGCCACCGCAGCGCGAACTCGCTCTCGCCGGCGATCCGGATCCAGAAGTGGAGGAGCAGGTAATAAAGGAAGGGGCTTCGGTCCGCCGCCGTGGCCCGCAGCATCTCCGGGATCGGCATCCGGGCCAGGTGCCAGGACCACCCTTCGTCGAACCAGAGGGAGGGGACATGAAGGCGG
>BEHY01000130.1 GCA_002898735.1 Candidatus Thermoflexus japonica | reverse complement strand
CGGGGGTGACCGGATCGTTCAGGTCGCCCCCCAGGTGGGAGATCGCCTGCCCGGCGCGGTGCGTCACGGCGCCGATCGGGCGCCCCAGAGCTTCCAGGCTGGCCACCACGGCCACCGCGTCGATTTCTGCGGGCAGAGCGGGCTCATGGGCAGCTGGCCATTTCAGAAGCATGCGGCGCGCGCCATCGGCCTCGATCAGCCACGAGGCCTCCGGCATCCTCGGGATCAGGCGGTCCAGCTGTCCAGGCGGCAGCCCCAGCAATTTCCACGGGTGAGCCGGGTAAGGCCCATCCGGGGGCTCCGGCAGCGCCTCAGCCCGTCGGGCGCCAAGGATCCAGCGGGGAAGCCGCTGGAAGAGGAGCCGGAGCATCCCGGGGGTGGGGTCCTCGGTGAGCAGCAACCCCGTCTCCTCCGGAAGGATCGGCTCGACGATATGCGTCGTCGTTGTCCATACCGCGGGAGCCCCGGGCTGCCCGAGTTCATGGAGCAACCGCCAGCCCGCTGTCGTCTTCCCGCCCGCTCCGACGAAGGCGATCACCGAGCCCGGGACCAGCCCCAGGGTTTCGTATAAAGGAGATGGTGTGGTGAAACCCATCCAGACGACTCCCAGAGAGCGTTTGAGGGTCGAAAGGAGGTGTGGAAGGTGCCCCCCTTCGCCGCTGAGAAGCATTTCGTTTGCTTGATCCGGAACGGACACCGTAAGGTTCCCATCTGAGGGCGCTTTCGGTGCCCCCGCGGCCCCATGAAGAGGCCGACGGCTATGGCGTGCGGGGCAGCGCGCCGGAGGAGGACCGCCTCACCTGTAAAATCATCAGCGCGCTGGCCAGTGCCCAGAGCGCGACAACGCTTTCGGCCCCCCATATCCCCCAGCGGGTCATGACATAGCCTGCGGTTCCATCGGCCAGCGCGTGGAGGAACACGGCGGCTCCCCACCAGACAGGTTGCCTCCGGCGAACCCCCAGCGCGATCAGGAAGGCCAGGCCGATGTGGAGGAGGATGGCCATTCCTCGCTCCAGCACGCCCAACCAGAGGATCCAGGCGGGCGTAGCCCAGTAGGTCGTGACCGCGCCTTCCGCCCCCGAGGGGATCGGAAGCGCCCCTTCCTGCATCAGGCGCATGGCGATCAGCTGGATCCACCCCAGCAATCCCACCCAGAAGGCTTCGGTGCCTCCATGGGCCAGGCCCAGCACCAGGACATCGGTATCTTCCAGGCTTTCTCCGATGCGCATCTGGCGGCGGTGAGCCCAGCGCATCCCCAGCCAGCGGGCGGTCTCCTCAAAGAGGCCGGCGGAGAAGCTGAGGACCATCAGATTCAGGAGGAGCGGGTCGGAAGGCCGGGGCAGCCATCCCCGCTGAAACAGCCCGGTCAGCCCGGCCAGCAGGGGCCACCGCAGGGCCTGGGCCCCCGTGAACGTCAGGGCGCCGACCCCCAGCCAGGCCGCAGGTCGCCTCCATCGGGCCCGCGCCCACAGGGCCAGGGCGGGCCCCCCAAAGAGGATCACCAGTATGGCGCTCGTTCGGATCAGGAGATCCATAGCGTTTCGCTGCCACCCCCTATGCTGGGCGCAACACGGGCGTGCGCCCTACCGTTCGTATCATAACACGTCATAACACGGCCGGCGGTTGCCCGGCTTGCAGCCTATGAATCGTTGCTCACCTCGCGGGAATCTCGGTTTGTCTAATCTGCGGTTTTATTTAAAAATCAGGAAGGACCCGGCTGGTCCCCCCTCGGGACTGCTGGGGCCGGCCTGGCCCCAAGGAGCGGGGGAGGGGAGATCCCACCTGTCCGGTGGGAGTTCCACCGTGCAAATTCCAAATATTTATTTTGGAAGGTGCCGGGCGCCCGGGGATACGGGGCGAAGCCGGATGGGCGGAAGCGAAAGGAGGCGCGGCGATGACGTATCGGGTGCTGATTGTGGACGATCATCCGCTGTTCCGCAAGGGCGTGCGGGATACGCTGATGCTCGAGCCTGGCCTTCAGGTGATCGGCGAGGCCTCGGATGGGCAGACCGCCATCGATATGATCCTGAGATTGAATCCCCATCTGGTGTTGATGGACGTCCATCTGCCGGGCCTCAACGGCCTGGATGTGATCCGGTATGCGCGAGCCCATGGGTTTGAGGGCGCCATCCTCGTCCTGACCGCTTATGACAGCGAGGAGCAGATGCGCCATGCGATCCGCATCGGTGCGAACGGTTACTGCTCCAAAGATACCCCTCCGGATCTCCTCCTGCAGAATATCCGCCATGTGCTCTCCGGGCGCTGCATCCTGGGCTCGCGGGTTGTGACTGCCGCTGAGGCACAACAGATAGTGGGCACGGTGCAGGAAATCGAAGATCATGTGCTCTCCCCGCGGGAGCGGGAGATCCTTCAGTATGTCGCCCTGGGATATAGCAACAAGGCAATTGCGGAGCGATTGGGGATCAGCCAGCAGACTGTTAAGAACCACATGACGGCGATCCTGCGTAAACTGGATTTAAGCGATCGGACCCAGGCGGCTATCCTGGCGATCCGCCGCGGGTGGGTTCGTCTGCCTGAAGAGCCTATCCTCCCGGAGGAAAAGCCGTGACCGGTCAGACCACACCGCTGCAGGATCTGGCGAATTACTGTCGTGAGGAGCAGGAGGCGGTTCAGCGACAGCTATCGGAGCTGCAGGCGTTGATCCGCCAGACCTCCACCGATATCGAGCGGCTGGCCCAGCGCAGCCTGCATTTAACGAATCAGATCAAGCAGATGGAAAGCCGCCCGGAGAGCATCCCGCCAGCGGAGATCATCGAGGCTTATCAATCCGCGATGGATGTTCAGAAGCGGCTATGGCTGATGCGAGGGCAGCTGGAGAAATTCCAGGGCCTGGAGGCCCAGCTTCAGCGTTATCTGGAGACCCTGGATCGCGTCCTCTCCATACTGGCCACGGTTCAGGAAGAGATCTCCGCCCCTCGCCCCGGCATGGAGCCCGGTTTGATCGTCCGCCTTTTCGAGGCCCAGGAGCAGGAACGCCAGCGGCTGGTCCGTCAGCTCCATGATGGGCCCGCCCAGGCGTTGACCAATCTGGTGTTGCAGGCGGAGATCTGCGAGCGGCTCTTCCAGCGAGACCCGGAGCGGGCAAAGGCGGAGCTCGCCGCCCTGAAAAGCTCCGTCGTCGAGACCTTCCAGCGCATGCGGGAGTTCCTGTTTGACATCCGCCCGATGAGCCTGGATGATCTGGGCCTGGTCCCCACCGTGCGGCGCTACGTGGAAGCCTTGAAGGATAAGGTGAAATTCTCCCTCAGCCTGCAGATCACCGGGGAGGAGCGCCGGCTGGCTGCCCATCAGGAGGCGGTCCTCTTCCGCATCGTGCAGGAGCTCCTCACGAACGTGCGCCTCCATGCCCAGGCCTCCCAGGCTGTGGTCCGTCTGGCCTTCCAGCCGCATGGGGTGCGCCTGGACGTGGAGGACAATGGGGTGGGTTTTGATGTGGAGGAGGCGCTGGCGAACGCGCCGCGGCGCAAGACCATCGGATTGACCTCCATCCGTCAATGGGTGGAGATGCTGGGAGGGCAGCTCTCCATCACCAGCGCGCCTGGCAAAGGGACGCAGGTGATGGTCTTTCTGCCCTCGTAAAACTGGCACAGGGAAAACCGGGCGCGCCCTTTCTCCGGGTCAGGGTGAACCCCCTGGGCGTTCGGGGAGCGACAGATATCGTCCAATCCGGCGCGCCAGCCCGATGCTCCATTCCTGCAGGCAACGCGCAGCCCCCAGGCCCAGCGCGGCGCCCAGCAGCGCCCCCGCGATCACATCCAGCGGGTAATGCACCCCGCCGTAAACCCGGGCCCAGCTGATCCCCGCCGCCAGCAGCATCCCCACCCGCCCCACGTTCGGATCGCCGGTCCACAGGGACACGGCGATCGCCCATGCCACCGTGGCGGCGTTGCTGGGGAATGAGGAATCCGAGGGATGGTAAAACAGCAGGTTCACCTCATAGTCGGTGAAAGGACGAGGGCGGAAGTAAAGGGCGTTCATCGCCTCCAGGATCAGGCCGCTCATGGGAACCGTCAGGATGGCCCGCAGGACAGCCGCCTGGCGTGCCGGATCCCCGGTCAGCCACATGGCCCAGGCCAGCATCGCCAGCGCCGTGGGCACGGCGTAGTCGTTGATCAGCAAACGCGCCAGCATGTCCACCCCCGGAGTCCGTCCGACATACCGGTTCATGGCGAAGAACAATGGGACATCCCAGCGCCAGACCGCAAGGATCACGGCGATCGCAATGCCCCACCGGATCCAACGGGTTCCTGCCCGCCTTCCCGGATTCTGCGTCTTGGAGGAAGAGCGGATGGTGGCTGCACCCCCCAGGTCGGTTCCCCCGGATGAAGAGAGGAGAGAGGGAGTCCCCGGCCAGCGGGTTCTCTTTCCGCCAGGAAAGGAAGGGGCAAGCGTCAGCCAGGCCCGGAAGACCGCCCAGGATCCCAGGATGGCGAGCCCGGCCATCGCACTGAGCTCTGTGCCCGCCGGTCCTGGCGTCCAGATCTCGGGCACCCCGGCGAAGAACCCGATCCCGCTTCCCAGCAGGAGCAGCGCTCCGCCGATTTGAAGCCGCCGGGAAGCGGATACGTGGCCCCAGCGCAGGAGGATCACCCCCAGGGCCGCGGCCCATGCCGCTCCCGTGTAACCGATGACCAGATACCAGGGCAGATAGGC
>BEHY01000129.1 GCA_002898735.1 Candidatus Thermoflexus japonica | reverse complement strand
CGGGAGCTGGATTGCGATTTCCTGGTCTGCTCCGCCTACAAGTTCTTCGGGCCCCACGTGGGGGTCCTTTACGGCCGGAGGGACCGGCTGGCGGCGCTCCGCCCGGATCAGGTGCGCCCGGCGCCGGATCACCCCCCCGAAGCCTTCGAGACGGGGACGCAAAACCACGAGGGGCTGGCCGGGCTGATCGCCGCCGTCGAATATCTGGCGGACATCGGCCGGCGCTTCGGAAGCCCGGCGGATCCCTCCCGACGCGCGGCGATCCGCGCCGCCATGGGGAAGATCCGGGAACATGAGCGGGCGCTGTGCGCGCGGCTGCTGGAGGGGCTGGAGGAGATCCCCGGCCTCACCCTCTACGGCATCCGCACGATGGCGCGCTGGGCGGAGCGGGTGCCCACCGTCTCCTTCCGGATTCAGGGCCAGCATCCCCGGGAGATCGCGGAGGCGCTGGGGCGGGAGGGGATCTATGTGTGGGATGGGAATTTCTATGCGCTGGGAGTAACCGAGCGTCTCGGCGTGGAAGGGCAGGGGGGACTGGTGCGCGTGGGCGCGCTGCATTACAACACCCTGGAGGAGATCGATCGGTTCCTGGAAACGCTCCACCGGATCATCGCGCATCGCGCGTGATCCCGGATATGCCATCCGCTCATCCCAGGATCTCCTCAACCGAGAGGGCGAGGTCGGGGAAGGCGAGGGGGGAGAGGGTTTCCCCGCGCCGGGCGATCCGGATCGTCCGGTAGCCTTCGGGGGAGGGGTCCCGGCCCACCACCACCTCCCCCCGGCCCAGATCCACCACCCAGGCTTCCGGGATGCCCGCCCGGCCGTAGAGGGGAAGCTTGTGCTCCCGGTCGTAGTCGGCGGAGGATTCCGCCACCTCGATGACCAGCAGCACATCCGGGGGCCCGGGGTGGGCCGAGGCGTAGAAATCCGCCCGCGGCCGTAGCAGCGCCAAATCCGGCTGCGGCTCCGAATATTCGTTGAGCGAGATGGGATCCTGGACGCTTACCAGAAAGCGATGGCCCCGACGCGTGAAGAACCAGTCTGCGAGACGACGAACGCAGGCGGCATGCCGGCTGCCGACAGGACTCATTTCCACAAGCACTCCCTCGATGAGCTCAACGGGATCGTCTTCTGACAGAATGCCTGCCTCCGTCAGCCGATGATACTCCTCCACTGTGAACTTGCGGACCATTACCGACGGGTTCATCCTGCTCCTCCTCCCAGGATCCCCTCGACCAGACGGTTCACTGCGCCTGTGTGGGCGCTGGAGATCGGTGGCATCTCGCGGATCACCCCCTCCACGAGTTCCACCCGCTCGTCCTCCATCAGGATCCCCGCAGTAAGCCGGCGCAGGGGAAGCGCCCCACGCATCCCGACCTCCCCCATCCATGGGGGCTGTTCCCATTTTATCGCGGAAAGCCGCGAAAGGCGCTGCGGGCGCTTCACCAGACCCGACAGATCAGGCCCTTGAGATATTCGGATTCGGGGAACGAGAGGCGGATGGGATGATCCGGGCCCTGGGAGAGCTTCTCCAGGATCTGGACCTCCCGTCCTGCGTCCTCCGCGGCGGCGAAGACGATCTTCTGGAAGAGCTCCGGGGAGACCAGGCCGGAGCACGAAAAGGTGATCAGCAAACCGCCGGGCCGGATCAGGCGCATGGCCTGGAGATTGATGTCCTTGTAGCCGCGGGCCGCACGGTTCAGATGGGCCTGGGCATAGGCGAACTTCGGCGGGTCCAGGATCACCGCATCGAACCGCCGCCCGGAAGCGACGAAGCGCCGCAGCACCTGAAAGGCGTCCCCCTCCACGTTTTCCACCCGTCCGGGATCGAAGCCGTTCAGCCGGACGTTCTCGAGGGCCAGTTGCAGCGCCTCCCCTGAAGTATCCACATTCACCACCCGGCGGGCCCCGGCGGCCAGGGCGTAGACCGCGAAGGCGCCGGTGTAGGAGAAGGCGTTGAGAACCTCCTCCGCGCCGTGGAGATAGGCGGCCGCCCGGTGGCGGTTCTCCCGCTGATCCAGATAGAAGCCGGTCTTGTGCCCTCGCAGCAGGTCCACATAGAAGCGAAGCCCATGCTCGGAGATGATCAGCCGCTCCGGCGGGGCCTCGCCCGCCAGGAGCCCGCATCGGGGCGGCAGCCCCTCCTTCTCCCGCACCTCCACGTCGCTTCGCTCGTAGATCCCCCGGGGCTGGAACAGCTCCTGGAGCAGGCGGGCGAGGAGGGGCTTCCAGCGTTCGATCCCCAGCGTGAGGGACTGGAGGATCAGGAAATCGTTGTAACGGTCGACGATCAACCCGGGCAGCCCGTCGCTCTCAGCGAAAACCAGCCGGTAGGCGGTGGTGTGCTCCTCCAGGCGCAGGGCCTGGCGGGCCCGGGCCGCCCGCTCCAGGCGCTGCCGCCAGAAGGATGCGTCGATCGTCTCATGGGGATCCCAGGTGAGCAGGCGGACCAGGATCTGGGAGCGGCGGTTGAGGTAGCCCCGGGCGAGCCACTCGCCCTCGAAAGCGAAGACCTCCACCAGGCCGCCATCCTCCACCGGCCCCTCCAGGCGGCCCAGGGCGCCCGAGAAGATCCACGGGTGATGGCGGCGGACCGGCCGGTCGTGCTCCGGCTTCAGATAAAGACGGGCGGATGGGATGGGCATCTCCATACAGGGCTTCCGCACGAGTTTGAGGGGGATGGAGCAGGCCGCCTGGCCGCCCACCCTCCTCTATTTTCCATCCATCCGTCCGATGTTTCCCGCTCCAAGATCCGATCGGGGGGTTGCCTGGAGTTCCTCCGCTGGGCCAGAATTCAGGGGCGTAGGAAGCCGAAGGCGAGGGATCCCCTATGGCGTCCGTGCGGTTCTTTCAGGTGCTGGGTTTCGCCCTCCGATTGCTGGTGCACGTCGTGGTGTGGGAGCTTCTCCTGCGACGGTTGCGCCCGGCCTGGGTTCGACAGACCGCGCCCCAGCGCTATCGAGGCTGGGCGTCGGCCTTTCGGGATCTGGCGGTGCGGCTGGGCGGGGCGCTGATCAAGCTGGGCCAGTTCCTGAGCGCGCGGGTGGATCTGCTGCCGGATTTCGTCACGGAGGAGCTGGCCCGGCTCCAGGATGAGGTGCCCGCGGAGCCCTTCGAGCGGATCCGTCCCCTGATCGAGAGGGAGCTGGGGCAACCCCTGGAGGCCGCCTTCCGGGCCTTTGAGCCGGTGGCCGCCGCCGGGGCTTCCCTGGGGCAGGTCCATCGGGCGTGGCTTCCGGACGGGACGCCGGTGATGGTGAAGGTGCAGCGGCCGGGCATCGAGCGGCTGCTCGCTGCCGACCTGGCCGCCCTGACCGCCGTCGCGCGGATCCTCTCCCTTTATCCGCCCCTGCGCCGGCGGGTCCACCTGGACCGCCTGTTGCAGGAGTTCGCCCGCACGCTGTCGATGGAGCTGGATTACGTGGCGGAAGCCCGGCACGCGGAGCAATTCGCCCGGAACTTCGCGGACGATCCGGGCGTCCGCATCCCGCGACCGTTCTGGTCGCATACCCGGCGGCGGGTGCTGGTCCTGGAGGATGTGACGGCGATCAAGATCACGGACCTTGCCGCTATAGAGGCCGCGGGCATCTCCCGCGCAGCCGTCGCCCGGCGGCTCTACCAGACGTATCTGCGGCAGGTCTTCTACGATGGCTTCTTCCATGCGGATCCCCACCCGGGCAATCTCTTCGTGGAGCCCCTGGACGGCGAGGGGCCGACCGATGGCGGCCGTCCCTTCCGGCTGACCTTCGTGGACTTCGGTATGGTCGGGCGGATCACGCCGGAGGCCCGCCGCTGGCTGCGGGAGGCCGCCATCGGTCTGGGAACCCGCGATGCGCGGCGGATCGTCCGGGCGATGCATGCCCTGGGGTTCCTGTTGCCGGAGGCGGATCTGGAGGCGATCGCTCAGGCGGTGGAACGCCTGCTCGACCGCATGTGGGGCCTTTCCATGGCGCAGCTGCAGGAATGGTCGCTGGCGGAAGCGGAAGCGTTATTCCTGGAGTTCCGGGAGCTCCTCCAGCGCTTCCCTTTTCAGATCCCCCAGGAATTCCTCCTCCTGGGGCGAACCCTGGGGATCCTCGCGGGGCTGGTCACCCGCCTGGATCCGGGGTTCGACATCTTCGCGGAGGCGGAACCCTTCGCCCGGCGCCTGCTGGAGGAGGAGGCGCCCTCTCTCTCCGAGCTGGTCCTGGAGATCCTGCGTCCGTTTCTGCGGATCCCCATGGATCTGGGGCGCTTCCTCGAGCGTTCCCTGGCCGGGGAGATCCGCTGGCAGGTGACGTTCCCGGAGGCCCGGGAGACGCTGACGTTGATTGCGGAGGGGTTCCAGCGGCTGGTCTGGCAGATCACCGGGTTCGTCTGGGTGTTGCTGGCGTTGTTCGCGCTCCTGAATCAGCAGCCGGCGCTGGCCGGGGCGCTGTTCGGGATCGGCGGGTTGTGGCTGCTGTGGGGGCTTCGCCCGCTGCGGCGGCGCAGGTGAAAAACGCGGAGCTCCCATTCCTCGCATCTCCAGGCGTTCCTGTATGCGTCCAGCGCTCCGCGCTCAGGCGGATCCGGCGGCCCGTGAAATCCAGGAGCCCCGTCATCCGGGGGCTCCCGAAATCAGGAGGGTCGGGGGCCCGTCTGAGTCTTCTCTTCCTCCTCCAGCCACGCATCCAGGACCGTGCGCAACGCCAGCAGGGTTTCCCGGCGCGCGGCGCGCATATGCCGCCAGAATCCCTCCGGGAGCATCGCCTTCATGGCCTCCCGGAACTCCCGGGAAGCCGCC
>BEHY01000128.1 GCA_002898735.1 Candidatus Thermoflexus japonica | reverse complement strand
TGAACGAACACCTGCCATCGGCGGCGGGGCGCTGCCTCGGCTTCCCAGAGCAGGACCAGCGCCCCGGTCGACCGCTCCACCCGCCAGCCCCGGAGCACGATCCGCCCATCCAGGCGTGGGGCTGGATCCGGTCTGTTCCACTCCTCCGGACGAGCTGCTGTCGCTGAAGCGCCTTCCCCATGCCAGATGGAATGCAGCGGGATCCAGGTCAGATCCTCCCGGAACACATAAACGGCGTGGTCCTCCAGCGCATCCCGGAGCTCGTTGAAGCTCATAGGGGGAGCCGGGGTGAACCAGTTCGGATACAGGGCCTCCAGCCGCGCGCTCCGCACCCACCCCGCGGGGCGATCCGTCAGATCCGGCCCGCCGTTGATCCGGATATACCAGGCGAGCTGCCGATCATCGGTGATCAGCACGGCCCCTGCTCCCCCATAGGGATACGGATAGTAGCGGGATCGAAACCAGCGATAGCCCACGTTATAGGGGAGATTCACAAAAATCAGAGGATGCGCTTCCGCCGCCCGGGCGGCCTGTGCCATTCCCCAGAGGATGGTGGTCGCGTCCTGGTAGTAGCCCAGCGAGCTGGCCAGGAACAGGAGTGCAATCGTCAGCGCGCCTCCCAGGAGCGCCCCGGCCGCGACGCGGCCCCAGGTTCCCCGTTGCCGGATGCCCTCCAGGACGCCCGCCCAGGCCAGCGCGCTCCAGAGGCCGGGGATGAGCAGCATCCGCGGATAGTTCATCATGCCGGAAGCGGGGCCCCAGAAGATCAGCGCCGGGGCGACGCTGACCCCAAACCCCCAGAATCCCAGCAGGGCGGTCCATCGGGGCCGAGCCCATAAGGTCATCCCCACGGTGATTCCGAGCCCCAGCCCCAGGAAGGCCCAGTCCTCGGGTCGTAGCGCTCGCAGGAGGATCGGTCGGGGTGCGAACAGGGTCTTCCACAGGGCCCCGAAGATCGGCCCCAGAGGATGCAGCCATCCCTGCATGGCGTAGAGGCTGCTCTCCAGGGTGAAGATGGGGAGAGCCAGGACGCCTGGATCGCCCCGAGGGAGGGTGCGCCAGAACAGCATGTAACTGGCCCCCAGGGCAAAGCCCATCGGGATCGCGCGATGCAGGATGGGAAACCGGCCCGGGCGTGCGGCGGCGATTCCCAGCAGCCACGCTGGCCAGACGATGCCGGTCTCGTGGGAGAGAATGGCGGCCAGATAGGCCCCAAGGGCCACGAGGATTCTCCCGAGGGCCTTCCGGGAGCCGGGCCGGAGGACCGTTAGGGTGGCGATCAGCATCCAGAGCAGCGCAAGGCTGTGGACGGATCCCATCACGAAGGCGATGGGCTCGTGCGCGAAGGGGAAAAGGCCGAACAGCGCGGTGGCGCTCCAGGCGAGGGCGGGTGGGGTTCCCAGCCGCCGGAGAACGGCACGGAGCAAAGCGGTGTTCAGGATGTGGACACTCAGGGCGAGAAAATGGAAAGCAGCACGGTCGTAACCGAACCCCCGCTGGATCAACCAGAACAGGGACATCGCAAGGGGCCGGTAGTGCAGAAAGCCCTGAGCGCCCTGAAAAAGGGTGCGGGGATCTCGTTGCGCGAGGACGGAGAACAGAAGATCGTCGGAGAAAAAGCCGACGGAAAGCACGGGCATATAAAGGGCGAAGATCAGGAGAAAGAGGACGCTCCCGCTCCACGGTCTGCGGATCCAGAAGGGGCGCTCAACCGGAGGGGAGGCCGGGAAGGCGAGCCGGCCGCGCCGGACCGGCGGTTCTCTTTGCGCTTTCTCCGCAGGATAAGGGATCACGGTTCGCCGGGACATGGATCTCGCGTATTTTTCCAGCTGGGAGATTTCTGCGGGTAGAGATTGTTGGGATGGGCGCCTGATCCCCGGGCGATTTTCCCCTCCAGCACCTGGGGGCCATCCCTCCCTCACGGGTTCAGGAGCGCCCATAACACCGGCCCGAAGAGGGCCAGGCCCACCAGGACGGCGGCGATCGCGCACAGCAGAACCATCCCCGCGGATACGTCCTTGGCGATCCGGGCCAGCGGATGAGGATAAGGGCTGGCCAGGTCCACGACGGCCTCCAGCGCGGTGTTGAGCAGCTCCGCTGCCCAGACCATGGCGATGGTCAGAACCAGGATAGCCCAGCGGAGGGCGTCGAAATGAAGCAGCCCGGCCAGGGTCACCACCATCACCGCGATGACCGTGTGGATCCGCAGGTTCCGCTGCGTTCGCCAGGCGTATCGCAGCCCGGCGAAGGCAAACCCGAAGCTCTCCCACACCGTTCGGGCACGCACGCTGGACGCTCCTCCCATCACCGGGTGTGGCGGATCCCCTCCACAGCCTGAGGGTGCTCCAGGGCGGAGGGATCGCCAGGATCCCGCCCGAGGTAGACCGCGTGGATCATCAGACGGCCCACCTCCTCTTGCCCGGGTTTCCCCTCCTGACCCACGCAGTCCGCCTGGACGCCGGGGACCACTGTATTCAAGGAGCATGACTTCAGCGAGCGGACCACCGCTCCGCCGAGGATGCCGCCGGAGCAGTGAGTGATCGGCAGCGTTCCCTGCCGACATGGTGGAACATCCACAGCCAGGGCTCCGGATTCCCGGGATCTCCGGTGGATCCCCGAAGTCGCCGGGAGGGCATGGGATGTCGACCAGGCCATTCCTCCCCAACCTGCATCATCTGAGGAGATGGGACGATCGGTGCATGGGAGATTTTAGCGCGAATCGGGAGGGCGATCACCCGGTTGGTGCGAGGGGATCCTTCGATGGACCCGTCAATGAGAAAAGGCACCATTCAGGCGGTCGCCCCTCCCACCGACCTGAAAAGCCGGTCTGAGAATTCGGGGATTTCCCCCAGAAAATATGGGGATTTTTCCATCCCCGATGTCAGGGGGATCCCTGATGCGGGAACACACCGGGCTCCCGATACTGAAATTGGCCGAGAGCAGCACATCCTGCGGGGGTGGAGGCGCCTGATGACCTTGCGGATGCTTCTGGCGATCGCCTCCCCGGTTTTCCTTCAGACCATAAGGCGGATCGCTGATCTTGCCGCCCAGCTCCTCCCGTGGCCGGTTGAAATCGATGAGGCGGTGGATTCCCATCAACTGGAGAAGAAACTGACCGGCCATCCGGCCACTCTGCTCCTTCTGGACTGGGATTGGGGGAGGGAGAGCATTATCTCATTGATCCCCCGCCTGTTTGAATGGAACCCCTCAGCGCGTGTCGTCGTGTTGTTGCCGCCCGGAGCTCCGAAAGCATATCGGGTGGCGCTGTGGGAGGCGGGTGCCTGCGTAAGCACCCCCCGGGATCGTCTGGATGAGGAATGGCTGGCGACCGTTCTCTGTCTGGTTCGTCGCGCGATGGAGCGGGAAGGAATCCTGCCCGGGGATCCGCAGCTCGTTTCCCAACCCCGGGAAACCGTCAGGGGTCAGGCGAACGATCCCTCTGGGTCTGAAGGGTGAGCAAAGCGTTGAACGCATCCCCTCAGCTTCCAGAGGGGGCAGGAAGAGCGTTCAGCGGGGATATCTCAAAACCTCCCTTCGGTGCAGGAGGTCTGAATGAAGCTAACCCGTCGGGAGTTCCTTCGACGCGGGGGAGCCCTGGCTGGAGTCTGGATGGGGCTCTCGCATCTGGGGGAGCCCGTGCTCGCTTTCCTGCGGTCCCGTTCGATCCGCTGGCCGTGGTACCGCCCGGAGGAAGTGCGGGTTACTTACAACTACTGCGATATGTGCATGTGGCGCTGCGGCATGCGGGTCTACACCGTGAACGGCCGCGTGGTGAAGGTGGAGGGGAACCCCAAAGATCCGAAAAGCCGCGGCCGCCTCTGCGGTCGAGGTCAGGCGGCAGTTGCCCACCTTTATGATCCGGATCGCCTGCGCAAGCCGTTGATTCGCACCGGCGAGCGTGGGACGTGGTCGTTCCGGGAGGCGAGCTGGGAGGAGGCCCTGGACCGGGCGGCGGAAGCGCTGGCCCGCTTGCGGGATCAATATGGCCCGGAATCGGTGGCATGGTTCGCTCATACGACTGGCGATTTCTGGTTTGGGGATTATCTGCCGCTTGCCTTTGGCAGCCCGAATGTAGGGAAGCCGGCGACTGGCCTCTGTCTGACTCCGCGGGAGATCGCCGCTCAGATCACCTTCGGGCGCGGGATCGGAGGCCATGAGCCGGTGGACTGGGAGAACACCCGGTATATCGTCCTCATCGGGAACCACATCGGGGAAAACGCCCATAACACGGTGATGCAGGATTTCGCCCGCGCGCTGGCCCGTGGGGCGAAGCTGGTGGTGGTGGATCCCCGCTACTCGACAGCGGCGATGAAGGCCCACCGCTGGCTTCCCATCAAGCCCGGAACCGACACGGCGCTCCTGCTGGCGTGGATGCATGTTTTGATCACGGAGGGCCTTTACGATTGGGAATACATCGAGAAATACACCGTCGGCTTTGAACGCCTGGTCGAACATATTCAGCCTTTCACGCCTGAGTGGGCCGCCTCGATCACGGAAATCCCTGCGGAGGTGATCCGGGAGGTGGCCCGGGAGATGGCTGCCCACCGGCCGCGGGCGGTCGTCCCCCCAGGGCGCCATGTGGTCTGGTATGGGAACGACACCCAGCGGATGCGAGCGCTGTTCATTCTGAATGTATTGCTGGGCAACGTCGGGCGGCCTGGAGGGTTCTATATCCCCCGCGCTCCCGCTCTTGATCCCTATCCCCATCCCCCGTTCCCGGTGGAGGTGGCCGCTGGGGGCTGCGGGGCATCCGCCACCGGCATCCGGATCCCCGATACCCCTGGGCATCCGCCCCGAGCGGATGGCGTGGGGACAAAGTTTGCCACCGGCCCGGTGGTGATCCAGGAGCTGATC
>BEHY01000127.1 GCA_002898735.1 Candidatus Thermoflexus japonica | reverse complement strand
TGGCCGAAGGCCTATGAGGTCGAATTCATTCGACACCCTCCGCAAAACTATAATAACCGGTGGGGAGGGGTTGGAGGAAATCCGGGCCGAACCGGTATGGTGCGGCGGACTCCGGGCATGGCCCTCCCCTTTCGAAGCTTCGCTCGGCGGGATCGAAGGGGGGACGGGCGGTTCGATAGGCCTTCGGGCCCGTCGGTTTTCCACAAAGGAGTGGCGATGGCTCCGCTGGTGGTGCTGGTCGATGGACATTCCCTGGCCTACCGGGCCTATTACGCGTTGCTCCGTCAGGGGTTCCAGACCCGCCGGGGGGAACCCACCCACGCGGTCTATGGCTTCACATCGATGCTCCTGAAGGTCTGGCGGGAGCACCGCCCGGATTACATGGCGGTGGCTTTCGATATCGGGCGGACGTTCCGCCATGAGGCCTTCCGGGAATACAAGGCGACGCGGGCGGAGCGCCCCTCGGACTTCGACACCCAGATGGCCCGAATTCATCAGATCATCGACGCCTTCGCGATCCCCAAGCTGACTGCGGAAGGCTACGAGGCGGATGACGTGATCGGCACCGTGGCCCACCAGGCCCTCCAGCGCGGCATGGAGGTCCTGATCGTCACCGGCGACACGGACACGTTCCAGCTGATCCGGCCGGGCATCCGGGTGCTCACCTCCCGCCGCCACTTCGATGACATCGTGATCTACGATGTGGAAGCGATCCGCGAGCGCTACGGCCTGGAGCCCCACCAGCTGGTGGACCTCAAGGCCCTCACCGGGGATCCCAGCGACAATATCCCGGGGGTGCGGGGGATCGGGGAACGGACGGCCACGGAGCTGCTGAAGCGTTACGGATCCCTGGAGAACATCTACGCCCATCTGGAAGAGATCCAGCCGGAACGGATCCGCCGCCTGCTGGAGGCGGGGCGGGAACAGGCCTTCCTGAGCAAGCAGCTGGCCCAGATCCGCGTGGATGTCCCCATCACGGTGGATTGGGAGGCATGTCGGGTCGGGCGCTACAACCGCGAGGCGGTGCTGGCCCTCTTCCAGGAGCTGGAGTTCCGGAGCCTGATGAACCGGCTTCCCAACGGTGCGGCCCCTCCGGAATCCGCGCCGCCTGCGGAGGAGGCGGCGCCGCGGCCGGCGGGCCAGCCCACCCTCTTCCCGGAGCCGGCAGGGCCGGCGGTGATCCAGCCCCTCGCCGTGCCTCCGCTGCGGACGGAGCATCTTCCCCGCCCGACGGCGGCGACGGTGGTCACGGACGAGGCGGGGCTGGCGGCTCTCCTCGAGGCGCTGGAGCGGGCCCCCCGTTTCGCCTTCGATGTGGAGACCGACGCGTTATCGCCGATGTCGGCGGGCCTGGTCGGGCTTTCCTTCGCGGTGGAGGAGGGCCGCGGCTATTACATCCCGGTGGGCCATCGGGATGGGACGCCCCAGCTGCCCCTGACGCGGGCCCTGGAGGCCCTGCGGCCGATGCTGAGCGACCCCCGGCGGCCCAAGGTGGCCCATCACGCCAAGTTCGACATGCTGGTCCTGGCCCGCCACGGGGTGGAGGTCGAGGGCCTGGCCTTCGACACGATGGTCGCCGAGTGGGTGCTGAACCCGGCCGCCTACGGCCTCAGCCTCAAGCATCTGGCCTGGCTCCGGCTCGGCGTGGAGATGACCACCATCGAGCAGCTGATCGGGAAGGGGAAGGGCCAGCGATCCTTCGCGGACGTCCCGGTTTCCGCCGCCGCCCCTTACGCCGCCGCCGACGCGGACCTCACCCTGCGCATCGCCCGCGTTCAGGAGGAGGAGCTTCGCCGTCAGGGCTTGTGGAACCTCTTCACGGAGATCGAGATCCCCCTGATCCCCGTCCTGGTCCGGATGGAGCTGGCGGGCATCATGATCGACGTTCCGCTCCTGCAGCAGATGTCGAAGGAGTTCGAGCGACGGATCCAGGCCCTGGCCCAGGAGATCTACCGGTGGGTGGGCTACGCGTTCAACCTGGATTCCCCCCGCCAGCTCTCGGACGCTCTGTTCGGAAAGCTCCAGCTGCCGACCGCCAACGTCCCGCGGACCGGGACGGGGATGTATTCGACCTCGAGCGAGGTGCTGGAGAGCCTGCGGGGGGCCCATCCGGTGATCGACCTCATCCTGGAATACCGGCAGCTGGCCAAGCTGAAAAGCACCTATGTGGACGCGCTGCCCCGGATGATCCATCCGGCCACCGGCCGGATCCACCCCCTCTATCATCAGACCGGGACGGTGACGGGGCGGATCTCGGCCAGCGATCCCAACATCCAGAACATCCCCATCCGCACGGAGCTGGGCAGGCAGATCCGTCGGGCCTTCATCGCCCCGCCCGGATCGGTCCTCCTGTCGGCCGATTATTCGCAGATCGAGCTGCGCATCCTGGCGCACATCACGAAGGATCCCGGGCTCATTGCGGCCTTCCAGGCGGGGGAGGACATCCATCGGGCCACGGCGGCCAAGGCCTTCGGGATCCCCCTGGAGCAGGTCACCGACGAGCAGCGGAACTTCGCCAAGCGGATCAACTACGGGTTGATCTACGGGATGAGCGCCCATGGCCTGGCCCAGCAGCTGGGGATCTCCCGACGGGAGGCGGAGCGGTTCATCCAGCAATACTTCGCCGCCTTCCCGCGGGTGAAGGCGTATATCGAGGCCATCAAAGCGCAGGTCGCCCGCCGGGGATATGTGGAAACCCTGCTGGGGCGTCGTCGCTACTTCCCGGAGCTGATGCCGGCCGGCCCGGGACAGGCCCCCCGCCGGCTCCCGGAGGCGGTGCGCCGGAAGGCGGAGCGGGAGGCCATCAACGCGCCCATCCAGGGCAGCGCAGCGGACATCCTCAAGCTGGCCATGATCCGGATCGACCGGGCCCTTCGGGCCCAGGGGCTGCGGGCCCGGATGATCATGCAGGTCCACGACGAGCTGGTCTTCGAGGTGCCGGAAGCCGAGGTGGAGGCCGTGCGGGCCCTGGTGGAAGATCACATGCGCCACGCCTACCCCCTGGCTGTGCCCCTGGAGGTCGAGATCCACATCGGGCCCCACTGGTCCTGATGGAATCATACCGATGAGATCGCGTCCGATGGAGGGAATGCGATGATCCGGGACAGGGAGGCATGGCGGCGCTGGGAAGCCCGATGGCAGCGAGGGCATCCCGCAGATCCGGAGGAGAATTTCCGCGTTTTCCAGACGTTGCTGGAGATGGCGCGCGCCGTGGGCGCCTGGCCGCCCTCCAACCCGCTGGAAGGCCTGGAAGTGGACATCGCGCTGGCGCGAAAGGTCAACACGTATGTCCAGCCTCCTGGTTCAGCGGGCCAGGGCGCTTGACGAGGCGTGCCTCCCCCGAGGATCATCGGAGGGCAGGCGGTGCGGGTATATGGAGAGACGCGCCGGACCCGGGAGGTTCACAGGGAGGGAAGCCCGCGATCGGCGCAAGCTCCTGCGCTTCCCCCATGGCATGCCGCTGCCGGGAACGCTCACAGGTCCCGCCGTTCGAACCGATGGGCCGCCAGGGCGATGAGGAGAGCGATGTAAAAGAGCGCGTAAAGCACCATGCGGTCGCTGGGGATGGTGGTGGCGGTGAAGGGGTTGGGGCCCATGAGCCGGGCCATGGGGCTTTGAAGCTCATACGCCGCCCGCCGCCAGATGGCCTCGGCGGGCATCAGCAGCGAGGCGAGGATCCCCAGATCCACGACCGTGGCCTGCCCGACGAGGCCTCCCACCTGTTCCGCCCATCCCCCGATGAAGGCCACCCCATACAGGCCCAGCCCCAGCGCCCCGGTCGCCAGGGTCGAGAATCGGGTTCCGGCCCACAGGGAGAGGGCGAGCGGGATCAGGGCCTCCAGCCCCAGAAGGGCCAACCCCCGGGCCCAGCCCCGGGGAACCCAGCCGGTGATCAGGGCCGTGCCCCCGATCACGCCCCCGCCCAGCCAGAGGACATACATCAGCAGCCACAGCGCGTGCCCCAGCCCTTTCCCGAGCAGGATCTGCCAGCGGGCGACCGGTCGGGCCGCCACCGCCTGGATGACCCCCGAGGCGATCTCCCCCGCGATGGTATCGGCGGTCCCGACCACCGCGGCCATCACGATCAGGAAGTTCGCCACATACAGGGCCGCCAGCATAAAGAAGCCGAGGATCTCCTCCCGCATCCGGGAATCCGGAGGGCCGAAGCGGGCGAGCTCCCGGTGGATCAGAAACAGCGCGAGGCCGAAGAGGGCCAGGAAAGCGAATCCCAGCCCAAAGGCGGCCATCACCAGCCGTCGTCGCAACGCCTCCCGGAAGGTAAGCTCCCCGATCCACCGGATGGGGAAGAGGGCTTCAGCGATCCATGAATAGAGAGCATTCATCGGGAAATCGCCTCCGCTTCCGCATGTTCAGCCTGGAGCTGCCGGCTGTTTGCCGGATCATCGCAGGGGCCGTTTCTCGGGCATCCCCGGCCGGCGAGGATAGGCAGCGGGCGTCGGCGCGATTTTCTCGAAGACCAGAAGGGTGCGCGGGGAAAGATGCGGCGGCCACGCCAGATCCCGCCGTTCTCGAAGCCGTCCGCCCAGCCGCTCCAGGGCCCCCCGGGCGATCCCGATCTCCTCTTCGATCTCCGCTCCCTTCATCGCCACCGCCATTCCCCCGATCCGGACAAGCGGAAGCAGATATTCGAGAAGCACCGGGAGATCGGCCACGGCCCGGGCGATGGCATAGTCATAGCGCTCTCGATGCATGGGGTCCTGTCCGACCTCCTCGGCCCGCCGGGCCAGGATCCTCACCCCTTCCAGCCCGAGGGCCCGAACCACCGCTTCCAGAAAGCGGGCCTTTTTCCCCACGGACTCGATCAGAGAGACCTCCAGGGCGGGCCAGGCGAGCTTGAGAACCAGGCCGGGGAACCCGGCGCCGGTCCCCACGTCCGCCAGCCGGCGCGCGGGCCACTGTCCGGGCGCGGGCGGCCACCCGGGCTCCCGGAGAACGCTCAGG
>BEHY01000126.1 GCA_002898735.1 Candidatus Thermoflexus japonica | reverse complement strand
ACCAGCACGACGTGCCAGGAGAATTCCGCCCATTCCGCCAGCGGGCCGGTCAGGGTTCCGGCCTGGAGGGTCTCGTAGGCGGCCTGGAGGGCCTGCGTTTCCGGGATCCCATCGACCGAGGCGATCGCCGCGGCGAAGGCGGCCATCCCGTGGATCCGATGGGGCTTGGTCGGGTTCTCATTCAACCCAACGATCCCGGCCAGCCAGAACAGGCGACCGAGGCCCACCGGCGGCCAGTCCTCCAGCCGGATCTGCCGGGCGGCCATTTCCGCCTCGGGGGAATAAACCGGAAGAGGCGGCGGGGGCTCTTTCAACGGCGGGCGGGAAGGCCGCGAGGTGTAGAACGCCGGGGCCAGACGGCCCTCATACCAGACATGGGTTAACGCCCGGGATCCCTCGTAAGCCAGCAAAGGCTGATCCTCCTCCAGCAATCCGCGAGGGACCTCGATGGGCGCCGGCCGGCCATAGGCCTCGCGGTAGGCCCGGCTTCCGACCATCCAGGCCTGAAAGACCGCGGTGGTTGGGCAGGACAGGCTGTGGGTATCAGCCAGGAGAATATTCAGCAAAGCCTCCAGCGCATCCGAGCGGGGAAGCTGCGGCAGGAGCTCCTGCCGCCAGAGGCGGAGGGCCGCCCAGGAAGGGCGTTCGCCGGGTTGAGCCGCTTCGCCCGCCGCCTTCACCCAGGCGACATAATGGGGGTGGATCTGCGCGCCATCCAGCGCCCGGGCGGCCAGGCGGGCCATGGCCTCTTCAAAATCCGGGACGATCCAGCGGTCGTCGAGGCGTGCGGCCTCCAGCAATAGCCCGGCCAGACAGATGGCCGTGGAATCCCATTCGCTGGTCACCCCGGAGGCCTCAAACCATTCGATGTCCGCTTCGGTTGGCAAAGGGATCTCCCATCCCAGGCGTCGGGTGAAGGTCCCCAGCGTGGCCGGGATCCCTCGCTTATACCCCACCGGTAGAACCAGGACATCATCGATGTCCAGCAGGAGGACCACGGGCATCCGATCTCCCCTCCGAGCGGGTCGCGGGGCTCTGAAACCCGAGATGATTCTATCCTCACCCCCTCGGGATACACAAAGGGAGGTTGGGGGAGGCCAGGCGGGGCGCCTTCGACAACCCGCTCGACGGCCCACGCCGCCCGGTGGCACGGGAAGAAGGAAAGGGGAGAGGAAGCCGGCCTCCTGGACCATATCGCGCTGTCTCCGCCCGGCGCCTCGCATGCCCTTTTGAGGCCGGAGGTGGGGGGCAGCAAGGTATAATAAAAGGGCGGGGCCGGTGGCGGAACAGGCAGACGCGCGTGGCTTAGGACCACGTGGGGAAGACCCGTGCGGGTTCGAATCCCGCCCGGCCCATCGCTCCGATCTCTGGAAGTCGGGGGGGCATCGAAGACGCCTCGCTCGACTTCCAGAGCCCCTCCGAGGAACGGAATACGTCGCCTCGAAAACGCGGGGCCCGGCTACGATGACGCCCGGGCTTTGCTTTCGATCTCTCGAATCAACCGCTCGATCTCCACTCCATACACGCGGGCTGCATCGGCCAGCGTCTCCAGACCGGACAGCGTGCACACCGGACACCACATTCCGTAACGCACCAGGATCTCACGGGATGCCGGATAGCGCTCCATCAGCTCCTCAATGGACCATTCCGGGTCGATCATGCGGACCTCCGGAGATCGGATCCCCGGGACGATGGTGACAGGGCCGGGGATGAACGTTTTACCTCACCCTCCGAGCATAACGACTCGCGGAGTCCGGAACGTTGCGCAAGCTCAACTTCCCAGACCTCGCGGGCCCTCCAGCTCCTCGGCCAGGGCAACCAGGGCGTGAGGCTGACGCAGGACGATCCGCCGGCGCCCCAGGCGCACCCAGCCCGCCCGCTGCCAGCGGTTCAACAGCCGGCTCACGGTATGCAGACGGGTTCCACAGAGCTCCGCCAGCTCCTCCCGGCTCAAAGGCAAGGCCAGCTCGATCCCCTCCGCCGTTCGCCGCCCCAGCCGGCCCGCCAGGCGCACCAGCACCCGCGCGAGCCGACGCTCCACCCGGAGGACGCTCACCTCCAGCAGCCGGCGATGCACTTCGTGGAGTCGTTCGGCCAGAAGATGTAGAACCCGCAGGGCCACCGCCGGATGCTGGAGGAGAAATTCCCGAAAGACCGCTCCGGGGATCCACAGGGTCCGGCATGGGGCCATGGTCCGGGCGGAGGCGGGATAGGGCTGATCCGCAAAGAGCGCGATCAGGCCCAGGGGCTCCCCCGGGCCCGCCATCTGGACGACCACTTCCTGCCCCGCCGCATCGGTCTGGACGACCTTGACATATCCCTCCAGCAGCACGTAGAGGCCCTCCGCCGGATCGCCCTCCAGGAAGAGAAAGTGCCCCGCAGGCCATGTCCGCCATGTCCCGGCGCGGATCAACCCCATCAGATCCTCCAGCGGAACCTCCCGGAAAAGCGGATGCGCGCGGAGCGTCTCTACGATCTGGGATTCCCCGATCCCCGACCTCCTCCCGCCCATCGCGATGCCCCTCCCTCGCATGGTCCATCCGGCCATTCGCCCTCCGAAGCGCCGGGGGGCCGGCTTTCTTCAAGGGCAGTTTCCCCGCCCCTCCAGTTTAATGGAAAAAGCCAGGGGCGCGTCTTCTATGCCCCTGGCTCCCGAAATGCCTCCCCGCTGGATCAATGGCCGGATCCCGTCGATGGCACGCCCTGGAACAGATCGGGGCGTCCTGGGCCCTCTACCTCCAGGTAACCCGCCAGCCCCCGCATCATCCGCCACAGCGCGTGATCGACCAGCACATAACGACCGGGGACTTCCGTCACGAACTCAAAGATGGCCGCCGATCCGGGTGGCACATAAACGGTCTCCTCGTTGGCGACGAAGGTGTCCGGCGACCCCGTATACACCCGGTCGAAAATCTCCCCGATGATGTGGAAATTCGAGCCGACGTTCGGTCCGCCCACCCCGAAGAAGATCCGGATCCGCTCCCCCGTGCGCGCCTTCAATGGATGGAGATCTGTGAGGGCCTTCACGTGGCCGTTGAAGGTGAAATACTCCGGGCGCTCCGCCTGCGCCTTCGCCGAATCGAAGGACGCCAGGCCCGGCTGGCCGAAGGGGAGGGAGGTATACCACTCGCCCTGCACGACGTAGAACTCCCGATCCACCGGCGGCAGGCCGCCCTTCGGCTCCACCACGATGATCCCATACATGCCCATCCCGATGTGCAGGGGGGCAGGAGGATAGGCGCAGTGATAGATATATGCACCGGCCTTCAGGGCTTTGAACGTCAGCGTTTTCGTCTCCCCGGGCGCCACCGTGGTGACGGTCGCCCCGCCGCCCGGCCCGGTCACGGCATGCAGGTCGATGTTGTGAGAGACATGGTTCTCCGGCGGGTTCACCAGGTGGAGGACCACGGTGTCCCCTTCCATCACCCGGATCAGCGGCCCGGGCACGGTTCCATCGAAGGTCCAGAAGGGGAAGGTCACCCCATCGGCGAGCTCCGCCACCCCTTCCCGCACCGTCAGGGTCACCTCCACCGTGGTCGGCTCGGTCCGCCGGATCGGAGGAGGCACATCCGCCGGGTCCCGGACGACCAGGGCTTTCGGCCCCCCGGGGGTTGGGGTGGGATGCATGTGGATCTCCGTGGGCGTCGGCATCGGCGAAGAAGGCGCGATCGGCATGGCGGGCGGGGCCGCGCACGCGGTCAGAACCAGCAGGAGCAGGCTGATCGTAAGCCATCGGGCCGGAATCATGGTCGACCTCCGGGAAGGGATTCCAGCCCCATCTTCCCGCTTTCCGCCCGCATGCTCATTGAGGGGGCACAAAAGGCGAGGATGACACCCTTCACATCGCTCGCCCGATCATGTCACAGCGATGAAGTGCCATTCCTCAGAGGTCTCTGAGGGGCAGGTGAACCACCTCGGGCGTCCCCTGCTCCCCCAACCCCTAACGCTCTCCCCCCATCCCCTGAGCCGGGGTCCTTCGTCCCTCGCGGATCGCGCGGGCCATCAGGAGCAGGAACAGCAGGATCGCCACCCCGTTCAACAAACCGCCCCACCGTCGAACCTCGAAGATCCCCCCCAGATCTCCGATCAGACGGATCGCCAGGGAAAGATGAAGGAGCGCAAGGGGGAAATAAAGCGCACGATAGAAAGGAAGACGGATCCGGAGAACAGCGGGGAAAATGATCAGGGCATGGCCGAAAATCATCGAGAATACGAACCCGATCAGCACCACGTGCAACCGGGCATCGTAGAGCGGCCCGGCGAGGGCCTCGCCGGGGAGCCAGTCCAGCACCCCGCCGATGCCCAGCCAGACGTAACCCGCGAGCATGCAGATCGCGATGTAACGCACCAGCCCGTGCTGACGCACGGTGCGGGGGGCGACGTCATACCGGGCGAGCCAGGCCGCCAGGGTCAGCCAGCCGGATCCCACGATCCGCCGACCCCATACCGGGAGGATCAACCCCAGAGCCAGCCCCAGGAGGACCAGCGCTACGCCCCCCCAGAAGGGTCCCGCGATCCCCCGCCCCCGGGGGATCACCCGCGCGAGTTCCAGCCGTTCCCCCACAATGGTCAGCACCAGAAACGCCGTCCACCACGGCACCGCTTTCGGCAGCGAACCGCTTCCCAGCCAGATCAGCTGGCCGAGCCCCCACGCGGCGGCGCCCAGCCCCAGGACCCCAATGGATGGATCCGGATGCTGTCGGGCGGCGCGGATGAAGAAAGCCGTCAGCACCGCTGCGCTGCCCAGGAACAGTCCCGCGCTCCAATCCGTCGGCGGCATCAGGAGCAATGTGAGACTTCCCAGGGCCGCAAGGATCGGCGCGGCCCAGGACCAGCGGGGGCCGACAACCGCCCGCTCCAGGGTGATCAGGGTCCCCAGGAAACCCGAGATCATCAGCGCGCCGTGAGCCCCAGGCCATGCCGGATTCGGCCGGGGAAGCCCCCACCCGATCCGAATCCAGCCCG
>BEHY01000125.1 GCA_002898735.1 Candidatus Thermoflexus japonica | reverse complement strand
GGGCCCCTGGATCGCTCTTCAGGGGCCCGGGCTTCTGGCGGAGGGGGTGGGATTCGAACCCACGAGGGGCAGAAACACCCCTACGCGCTCTCCAGGCGCGCGCCTTCGTCCACTCGGCCACCCCTCCGGGCATGAGGAATTATACCAGATTCTGCGTTCGGGGGCAGGCGGTCTATTCCCCCGGAAGATCGCGAAGCCTCCGGAGCGCCTGACGCCCGAAATCCCCGAGGGGATCCAGGAGGACGGTCTGCTCCAGCAGGCGACGGGCTTCCTCGCGCTGGCCCCTCGCCGCCATCACCATGCCCAGACGGTAACGGGCCGATGGCCGGTTGGGGTCCATCTGGACGGCCTGGCGGAGGAGCCGCTCCGCCTCTTCCCACTCTCCTCGAAGATAATGGGCCCATCCCATCCACTCGTAGCCTTCCACCCGCTGAGGAGCCCGCCGGAGGATCTCCTGGGCGGCCTCGAGGCCTTTCCCGATCCACACCTGATGGCCCAGATACAGCGTGGCCAGCATGATCCAGCTCTCCACATTCTCCGGATCGGCCTCCAGGGCCAGGCGGAGCCAGCGCTCGGCCGTCAGGAGATCCCCAGCCAGCATGGCCGCGCGCCCTCGCTCCAGGGCATACAGGGGATTCGGATCGAGCTGATAGGCGGCGGCGAATCGCCCCTGGGCCTCCGGGTATCGTCCATGCTCCAGGAGATAAAGACCCCAGAAATAATGAACCTCCGGGGGGATCGCAGAGCCCGCGCTCGCCCGCCGCAGCCAGGCGGTCCCATCCCCTCCCAGGCGCCCCAATGTGTAACCGAGGGCGGCCATCGCCACAGGGTCTTCCGGATGCATCCGGACCCAGCGGGCCAGGGCCAGCCGGGCTTCCCCCCAGTATCGCGCTCCCAGCAGCGCAAATCCCCACCGGCGCAGCGTTTGCTCCTGCGCACGCTCTTCGCAGGCACGGCGCAGGGCGCATGGCGCAGGCAGGAGATCGGCCCAGCCTTTCCACGGGGAGGGAAGGGAAGCCAGGAGGGCTCGAGCCGTTTCCGGATCGCGAGCCCCCTCCAGGAGGCCCCATCGGAAACGGATCCCCCGGTCATCGGGATGATGGCGCGCCCCGGTCTCCCAGGCCCTCCGGGCATCCTCCTCATCGCCGAGGGCGAGGGCGGCTTCCGCCCAGCGCCCGAAGGCTTCCCGGTCGGCGGGCGTGCGGAGGGCCCAATCCCGCCAGCGCGCGCGCGCCGATTCCCATTCCCCGCGCAGCGTGGCGATCTCCGCCAGGCCCCGGGGCGCCCACGGATCCCCCCGTTCTAAGGCGCGCCGCCAGGCGGCTTCTGCCTTCTCCAGCTCTCCCAGGGCGGCGTGCACGCGGGCCACGCGATGCCAGACCGCCGGGTCCATCGGGCGCAGGGCCAGGGCGGCCTGATAGGCCCGCTGCGCCGAGAGGCCCTGTCCATCCGCCCAGAACGCATCCCCCTCGCGGATCCAGCGCGCCGCTGGAACCCCCGAGGGGTCCAGAGCAAGCAGCATGGAGAGCGCGATCAGCCCGCTGATCCATACGCCTCGCCGTGTGGATGGTCCAGTCAGGCGCTGGCGACGCCATGTCGGGAGAATGCGGGTGGAATTAAAATTGAAGAAATCGCGAAGGGCGACCCGGAGGCCGCCCCTGCGGTCGGGATGTTTCTCCAGACTGGAATTCTCTCCGGGGAACGGTGCCATGGCGCTACAGGTGGCCATCGTGGGGGCCGGCGCGGCCGGCCTGGCGGCGGCTTACGATCTGACGCGCGCAGGAGCCCGGGTGGTCGTCTATGAGGCGGCCCCCCAGGCCGGCGGGCTGGCCTCCGGCTTCAAAGCGGAAGGCTGGTCCTGGTCTCTGGAGCGATTCTACCATCACTGGTTCGCCTCCGATACGGAGATCCTTCGCCTGATCCGGGAGCTGGGCCTGAGCCATCGCGTGCGGTTCCCCCGCCCGATCACCGCCGTCTGGTATCAGGAGCGCCCCTATCCCTTTGACAGCCCCCTGGCGGTCCTTCGTTTCCCCGGCCTTTCTCTCGTGGAGAAACTCCGGATGGGCCTGGTGATCGCCTATCTCCGCATGACTCCCCGCTGGGAGCCGCTGGAGCGGGTGACCGCGCACGAGTGGCTTCCCCGGTATATGGGGCGGCGGGCCTACGAGCGGATCTGGCAGCCGCTTCTGGAGGGGAAGTTCGGGGAAGCTTACCCCGAGATCAACATGGCCTGGTTCTGGGCGCGCATCCACAAGCGCAGTCCGCGGTTGGGGACCTTCGAGGGCGGCTTCCAGGCGTTTTTCGATCTGCTGGTGGAACAGATCCGCCGCCAGGGAGGCGAGGTCCGTCTGTCGACCCCGGTGTTCCGGCTGGAGCCGGTGGGGGAGGGGTGGAACGTCGAGGCGGCGGACGGCTCCGCTCTTTATGATGCGGTGATGGTCACCACCTCCCCGCGGCTGCTGGTCCGGCTGGTTCCGGCGCTGCCGGCTTCTTATGTGGGCCAGCTGCTGGCCCTGCGGTCCCTGGGGGCGGTGGTCCTGATCCTGGCGCTGGATCGCCCGCTCACGCGCGGGGTTTACTGGATCAATCTGCCGAAGCGAGCCGGCTTCCCCTTCCTGGCCCTGGTGGAGCATACGAACTATATCCCGGCGGAGCATTATGGCGGGGAGCATCTGGTCTATTGCGGGGATTACCTCCCGCCGGATCATCCGTATTTTTCCATGTCCCCGGAGGAGCTGCTGCGGATATTCCTGCCGGCGCTCCCGCGCTTCAACCCATCCTTCCGGCCGGAGTGGGTCCGTCGTTACTGGGTCTTCCGGGAGCCCTATGCCCAGCCGGTGGTTCCCGTGAACTACTCCCGGATGATCCCGGATCTGCGCACGCCGCTGGCCGGTCTTTATTTCGCCAGCATGAGCCAGGTGTATCCATGGGACCGGGGGACGAACTACGCGGTGGAATTGGGGCGGCGCACGGCCCGCCTGATCATGGAGGATTGGGCGCAGGGCCGTCTGAGGTTGCGGATGTCGATGGGGGTCGCGCCGGCCGCGGCTCCGATCGATGCGGAGGGATCCTATGGCCGATGAGGAGCTTCTGGCCGTTCTGGCCGCCCAGCCGCTGTTCCGCCGGCTGGATCCCGAAGAGCTGGCCCAGGTGGCCGCACGGGTGAGGATCAAAACCCTCGCCCCGGGCGAAGAGCTGTTCATCGAAGGCGAGATGTTCCCGGCCTATTTCATCCTCCGCTCCGGCCGCCTGGCCCTGCTGCGCATTGACGCCGACGGCGTCGAGCGCCTGGTCCGTCACCTTCAGCCCGGGGAGGGGATCGGCGCTCACGCCCTGTTCCTGAACGACCCGCGGGATGTGACGGCCATGGCGATCACGCGGGTGGAGGGCTGGTTGCTGGAGAAATCCGAGTTCGACGCCCTGCTGGCCGAGCGTCCCGATCTGATCCATCGCCTGGAGTTGCCGCCCGACGTGGAAGCGCGCCTGCGGGCCCCCCGTTTCCCATGGCTGGAGCCGGAGGAGCAGGTGCTCGCGGCGATTCACCGGCACTGGTTCAGCCTGATCCCGGTCCTCCTGCCGCCCCTGGTGCTCCTCCTGGTGTTCATCGTGCTGACCACCTTTCTGGTGGCGGAGCTGGGCTGGTGGCCGGCGCTCTTCCTCAATGCGATCCCCCTGGTTCTCCTGGGCGCTCAGGTGTGGAACTGGTGGGACGATCAATACATCCTCACCACGCGGCGGATCGTCCACATCGAGCGGGAGCGCTGGCTGTATGTGTTCCCCGGGCCGGAGACCCGACAGGATATGCCGCTGGACCAGATCCAGGAGGTCCAGATCCTGCGGCGCACCCCGCTGGCCAGCCCCTATCTGCTGGATTTCGGGGATATCGAGGTGGAGGCGTTCAGCGGGCGGATCGCTTTCTCGAACCTGCCGCAGCCCGATGAGATCCGCCGTCTGATCTATGAACAGATCGACCGTCTGCGGGCGCTGCAGCAGGCGCGCCAGCGCTATCGCCTGCAACAGGAGTTGCGCCATCGCCTGGGTCTGACCCCCGCGCCCGCGGAGGTGGCACCCGGGTCGTCCCCTCCGCCTCCCCTGAGTCTGGTCGGGCGGATCTGGCTGATTGTGCGAGCCGTGGCTCGCTACCTTTTCCCGCCCCTTCGGGAGACCGTGGGCGATCGCGTCATCTACCGGAAGCACTGGGTGGCCCTGTTCCGTTCCATCGGGCTGGGGCCGCCCGTGGCACTGGGGCTGTGGATCCTGGGGTGGGTTCTGCATGCCCATCACGTCTGGCCGATCGATCGGATCGAGCCGGGGATCCGCTGGGGGGGGCTGATTCTGAGCGGGATGCTGCTGGGGATCTGGTGGTGGTGGCGTTATGAGAACTGGCGGAACGATGAATACATCCTGACCCCCAGTCAGCTGATCCTTTCCCAGCGTCTGCCCATGCTGATGCGGGAAGAAACCCAGACTGCCAACCTGGCCCGCATTCAGAGCGTGGAGTATACGATCCCATCGATCCTGGCCCGCCTGCTCAACTACGGCCATGTGCTCGTTCGCGTCCCGGGCGGGGATTTTCGTCTGCAGTATGTGGGGAACCCCCGGCAGGTGCAGCAGGAGATCACCCGGCGGATGGAGGCCTATCGCCGTCGCCTTCAGGAGGAGGAAGCCGCCCGACAGCGCCGGCATGTGGTGGACACCATCGCCGCCTATGATCGCCTCCGCTTCGGCCCTCCCGGGGTGGGGGGAGGGCCCGGGGTTTCGCCATGAGCCCGGGATCTTCTCCCGTTCCCCCGCTCGATTGCGCCCAGTCTCCGAACCTTCTCAGGAGGAGCGCCGATGAGCATCTTCGATCTGTTCTGGATTTTCCTGATTTTCAGCACCATGTTCCCCGCCCTTCAACGCCGGCTTCTGGAGGAAGCTCGCGCGCGGCTGATCCGCCAGATTGAGCGCCGGCGCGGCACGCGCCTGATCACCA
>BEHY01000124.1 GCA_002898735.1 Candidatus Thermoflexus japonica | reverse complement strand
TCCGGATCCGGTGATTGCCGGCAATCCGATCACCTACACCGCCATCCTCACCAACAATGGCCCTTCGGACGCCCAGACCGTGGGGGTGAACTTCACCTTCCCCAGCGGCCTCACCCTTCTGGGCCTTTCCCCCTCCCAGGGGGCGTGTTCGGGTGCTGCCTGCAATCTGGGCTTGCTGCCCGCGGGGACAGCTGCTCGCATCACCGTCACCGCCCGGGTGAACGCCAGCGCTCCTGAAGGCTCTCTGACCGTCCAGGCCCAGGCGGCCTCCTCCACCACGGACCCGAACGTCGCCAACAACACCGCCTCGGCCACCACCCAGGTCCGGACCCAGGCTGACTTGGCCCTGACGATGAACGACACCCCGGATCCCGTCTTCGCGGGGGACCCGCTGACCTACACCCTGACAGTGACCAGCTCCGGCCCCTCCGACGCTCGTGATGTGCGTATCGATCTGACCCTGGCTGATGGTCTCACCCCTCTTCGCCTCAGCGCCTCCCAGGGGACGTGCGAAGATCGGTCGTGCAGTCTGGGAACGCTGCCTCCAGGTTCCATTGCGCGCATCACCACGACCGTTCGGGTGAATAGCAATGTCACCAACGGAAGCTACCTCACGACCCTCGCCACTGTCTCATCGATCACCACCGACCCGAACTCCACCAACAACACTGCCACGGCCACCACTCGGGTTCAGACCCAGGCGGATCTATCTTTGAGCCTGAGCGATGATCCGGATCCGGTGATTGCCGGCAATCCGATCACCTACACCGCCATCCTCACCAACAATGGCCCTTCGGACGCCCAGACCGTGGGGGTGAACTTCACCTTCCCCAGCGGCCTCACCCTTCTGGGCCTTTCCCCCTCCCAGGGGGCGTGTTCGGGTGCTGCCTGCAATCTGGGCTTGCTGCCTGCGGGGGCAGCTGCTCGCATCACCGTCACCGCCCGGGTGAACGCCAGCGCTCCCGAGGGCACCCTGACCACCCAGGCCCAGGCGGCCTCCTCCACCACGGACCCGAACGTCGCCAACAACGCCGCCTCGGCCACCACCCAGGTTCAGACCCAGGCGGATCTATCTTTGAGCCTGAGCGACGATCCGGATCCGGTGATCGCGGGCCGTGCCTTGGTCTATCGGCTGACTGCCATCAACCAGGGACCATCGGACGCGCGAAACGTCCAACTCACACTGACGCTTCCTACAGAGGTGAGTCTGTTATCTTTCGTTCCCGATATCTGCACGGCTACGTCCTCTACCATCCGGTGCGATCGAGACCGCCTGACAGCCGGGGATATGTTCACCATGGTGGTCACAGTAACCGTCCGGGCTGATCTCAATCAGGGCTACGTGCTGATCGCTCGGGCGGAAGGCATTTCACTCACTACGGATCCCGCGCCGGACAATAACACTGCGATCGCTTCCACAGAGGTGGTCCTGGAGGCGGATCTTCAGGCCGCACTGACCGGCGAGCCGGCGGAGGTCTTCGTAGGGGACGTGATCACCTACACGCTCACCGTGACCAACGCGGGACCCTCCAAGGCCTCCGGGGTGATCGTTACACTCAATCTTCCCCCCGGCCTGAACGTGGAGGACGTTCTGGCTTCCTCAGGGTCCTGCTCCATAGGCACGCCGCGCTGTGAGCTGGGCGAGCTCGCCGTGGGGGCCATCGCGACGGTCCGCTGGCGCGTTCGAGTTGCCCAGTGGCCTGGCACTCCGATTTCTGTTCAGGGGGAAGTCTCCACCGACGCTGTCGATCCCAACCCAGCGGATAATCGCCCGGAGATCCAAACTGCGGTGCGGTTCCGGGTGTTCCTGCCATTGATTTTCCGATGAGCCGAAATGAAGGAGGGTTGGGGCAAGCGGTGAAGCCGCTTGCCCCAACCCAAGATCCTCTCCGGGTGGTGTCTCGAATGGGTCGCTGGACCCGACGGCGATTCCTGAAAGCAACAGGGGCGGCCGGGCTGGTGGTAGCATCTGCGGGCCTCACCGGCGGCTATACGTTGTGGCGGGCGGTTGAGGGAGAGCCCCTGCCCGAGTATCCGCCAGATCTGGAGCCTTCTGGGGGTGAGGGCCCCATCCTTCTGGTGGAAAATGAGAAAGGCACACCGCCCACCGGATCCTATCTGGCGGAGATCCTGCGGGCGGAGGGGTTGAACGCTTTCCGGATGACCCCGTTATCGGCTGTGGGCGAGGAGCTCCTGGAACGTTTCCCTTTAGTGGTCCTAAGCGCGGGGCCCCTGGATACGGCGACGGGGGAAGCGCTGCGACGATATGTGGTCCGCGGGGGCTCGCTGATCGCGCTGCGCCCACCACTGCATTTAGCCGATCTCTTCGGGGTGGAGCTGCTTCCCGGGCAGACGATGGACAGCTATCTCCGGATCCGCCCTGAACATCCGGTCGGACGTGGATTTCCACCCGAGGCGTTGCAATTCCACGGTTCGGCGGATCATTATCGCCTGGCCGGGGCGGAAGAGATCGCAAGGCTGGCGACCCGGGCGGGGGATCTGCCTTTCCCGGCGGTGACCGTTTATCGCACAGGATCGGGGAAGGCCGCCCTCTGGGCTTTCGATATGGCGTGGAGCGTGGCGCTCACCCGGCAGGGCAACCCGGCGCATGCGAACCAAGAACAGGATGGCCTGCGCGGGCTCCGGGCCCACGAGCTGTTCAAGGGGTGGCTCGATCTGGATCGCCTGGGGATCCCTCAGGCCGATGAGCTGATGCGCCTGTTGGGCCAATTGATCGCCTGGATGCTCGCTGATCGCCTCCCGATGCCCCGCCTGTGGTATTTCCCGGCAGGCGCGCCCGGGATGTTGATCGCAACTGGGGATGCCCACAACACACCGCCGGATGCGATTGAGGAAGCACTGCGTCGGACGGAGCAGCGGGGTGGCTGGTTCAGCGTCTACTACGCTCCCCTCCCTCGAACTCCCCTGCAACGGGCGTGGCATCGCTTGCTGAACACGCTGGAACGATCCGCCGCTCACGTGGTGCAACCCGAACACGTTCGGACCTGGCGGGAGCGAGGGCACGAGTTCGGGATCCATCCTTATGTCGAAGAAGGCCTGGAGGCCGGATGGCGACGTGCCTGGGAGGTCTTCACCGGGATGGGTTATGGGCCCGTCCCCCCTACCGTGCGCACCCATCGGGTGTTGTGGAGCGGCTGGGTGGAGACCGCGCGATGGCAGGCGAAGCATGGGATCCGAATGAATCTGGATTATTACCTCGTCGGCCCGATGTTTCGGAAGCCGGATGGGGAATGGGCCTTCGGCTATTTCACTGGCAGTGGCCTTCCGATGCGGTTCGTCGACGAGGAGGGAAGGTTGCTGTCAATTTACCAGCAACCCACGCAGCTGGTGGATGAGCAGCTGATCGGATGGACATGGGAAGGGGCACCGCGGTTCCCTCCCGCGAAGGCCGTGGAGATCTCGCGGGCGTTGCTGGGACGGGTGGCGAGCGGGGCGTGGGGGGCGATCGGTCTCCAGGCTCACATCGATCCGTTCGCCATCGGTGGGGAGGCCGCTTCCATCCAGGCCGCGTGGCTGGAGGGCGTGCTGGACGCTGCTGTCGATTATGGGCTTCCCATCTGGTCCGCCCACCGCTGGCTGCAATTTGTGGAAGCCCGGGCGGAAGCTATCTTCCAAGACCTGCGATGGGATCCGATCGCCCGACAGCTGCGCTTCCGGGTGGCCATGAGGGCTTCCCTGCCCCTCGAGGGGGAGATTGGGTTGCCTCTCGAATTCCAGAACCTGCGCCTGGCGCGGGTGGAAGTGGACGGCCAGGCCACGCCGTATCGAGAAAGGCCCCTCCGCGGGATCTCTTACGGATGGGTTACCCTCCCCATCCGCTCCGTTTCCATCACCGGGTTCTACATCTGATCCAGAGCGCGTGATCCACCTCGCGCGGCCCACCGGTCTGGAGATCCGTTCTCACGCATCCCGGTGAGGAAAAGGATCATAAACGCTATCGCCAGATCCACCAGGAAGAACCCATTGTCCACCATCCCGTGGGCCAGCGCGTCCGCCATCGCCCCGGCCGCTCCCCAGCGCCAGGGATCCCTGGAGGCCCCCGGCCGTGCGATCCGCCGCCAGAACAGGACCTGCCAGGCCAGCCCGGCGATCAGCCCCAGCAGGCCGGTGCGGGCCCAGAAGTCCAGGAAGATGTTGTGCGGGTGGGAAAGATTCGGCTCCTGCCACGCGTCGGGCCGGATGTAGCGGCTGCGATACCAGTAAAGGAAATTATCCGGCCCAACCCCGAAGAGGGGATGTTCCCGCAGCAGATCGATGGTGCTGGCCCACAGGCGGAGGCGGAAGAAGACCGTGCTGCCCGGGGTGGATGCGCGCCGGGCCAGCACCTCCCCCAGGCGTGGCCCGAGGAGCCCTCCCAGCCCCACCGCCGCGCTGAGGGCGAGGATCCCGAGCCCCCACCGTGCCCTTCGCGGCAGCCTTCCCCAGCGGTCGCGCAGCCACAGCCCGCCCATCGTGATCAGCGCCGCCGGGATCCCCAGGAAGGCGGCCCCTTCGGAACACGTCCCGATGCCCGCGATCCCCACGATCAGGAGGCCCAGCCCGGCGAGGAACCGTTCCCGCCTGGAACTTCCGGCCAGCGTCAGGGCCAGCAGGAACGGGAAGACCCGCCCCAGGTAGAGCGCCAGGTTATTGGGGGAGCCGAAGGGCCCCCGCATGCAGCGCGCGCCGGCCTCCCCGGTGATCAGCCCAACCCCGGTGATCCCCTGCATCAGCCCCACGCCTGCCGCCCCGATCCCGCCCAGCAGGAAGGCCTGCAGGACCCCCTCCCACCCGGCGCGCGCCAGCCGCATCGCCCGGGCCAGGGCGTAGAACAGGAGGGGCTCCAGGATCACCATGCGCCACTCCCGCCACGCCACCCGCTGGAACGACGCGAGCGCCGCGCTGAGGGTCGCCGCCCCGAAGAAGGCCAGCATCCAGCGATCCGCCGGCTCCCAGGCCCAGGCGATCCGCCGCTCCTCCCCCTGGCGGATCCCCTGATGGAGAAGCCAGGCGGCCGCCGTGAGCA
>BEHY01000123.1 GCA_002898735.1 Candidatus Thermoflexus japonica | reverse complement strand
GGGGGAATCAGATCCGCTCATACGTCCTGCATCCCTATCAGCTGGTGAAGGATCATCGCACGGATCATGAAACCAGCCAGGTCGAACGGGTGCTGGATGGAGAGCTGGACGAATTCATCGAGGCCTACCTCCGGCAGGCAGTGGTCACCCCTCGTTCGTAGGGTTTCCCGGTGGGGGCCTCTGGGGCGATGTCGGGCGGCGGAGGCGCGCCGCCCGGCTCCCCGGATCCCGTGAGGATATTTACCGGCTTCTGGAAGTTGACGGAGGAACGCGGCGGATGGCCAAACGGGAGAGGAAGGGCGATTCGGGAGAGTGGCTCTCCCTCAAAGCGGCGGCCGAGATGCTGGGGGTGCATCCGGCGACCCTTCGGGCCTGGGCGGACGCAGGGCGGATCCCCTCCCGCCGGACGGCCGGAGGGCATCGACGGTTCGCCCGTCGGGATCTGGAGGCGTGGCTGCAGGCTCACGGGGCGGAGCCCGGGGTGCAGATGCTGATCGCGTATACCCTGGGCCAGCTCCGTCTGGAGCTCGCCCGAGGGACCGGGCCGCAGGCCCCCTGGTTTGAGCGGATGCGGGGGGGGATCGCCCAGGCTTTCCAGGCGACGTGTTACCAGTTGCTGGAGGAGCTTCAGGCCTATATCCATGATCGCGACCCCCAGCGCCCTCAGCGCATCGGAGCGCGATACGCGGAGCAGGCCATCGCTGCGGGATTGGGCCTGGGGGATTTGTTGCGGGCCTTTCTGCATTTTGGAGGCTATCTGCTGGAAAATGTATTCCGGATGGTGGAGATGGGCGGCTCCCCGGAGCACTGGCATGAGGTCCACCGGGCGATCACTGCCTTTTACAATGAAACGTTGCTGGCGATGGTCGAACGCTACCTGGAACAGGCACCATGGCCAAAGGCTGCTGCAGGCTTCTTAACGGATTCAGCCGGATCCTGATGGGGGCCGGTCTGGTGGCCTGGGTGGGGGGCATGGGGATGGCCGGGCAGGCGCTGGTGGCGCATCGGATCCCCATCGGACATCCGCCAGAGCCCAGGTCTTCCCGTGCGCCGGAACCGCTTCCTTCGCCCCATGCCCCTGTGGAAACATCCCGGCCCATATCCGCTACGCTCCCCGTGCCCTCACCGGCGGCCACGCCCGACGCGGAACCTCCCCTCCGCCTGCAGGTGCCGGCGATCCAGCTGGACGCCCCGGTCATCCCCGTGGGGTTGACGACGATGCGTGAGGGGGAGCAGGAATGGATCACCTGGGAGCCGCCGGATGCTTTCGCCGCCGGCTGGTTGATCACTTCCGCCTATCCCGGCCAGCCGGGCAATGTGGTCCTGATCGGCCATCACAACATCTACGGGAAGGTGTTTGCGAACCTGTATCGCCTGCACCCGGGGGATCTCGTCCGCCTGGAAACCCGGCAGCGAACCTATGTCTATCAGGTGGAAGCGGTTCACATCCTGCCGGAGAAGGGCCAGCCGCTGGAGGTCCGACAGCGCAATCTGCGATGGGTTCTGCCCACACCGGATGAACGGTTGACCCTGGTCACATGCTGGCCCGCTCACACGAACACGCATCGCCTGATTGTGGTGGCGCGGCCCGTGAAGCCATAAGGGGCACATGCGTTTCCCCTCCCGGTCATCCAGGGGCTGGGGGAGAGGAGAGCGAAGTCGTTCGGCCTCCCGAGCCCGGACTGCGCGAGCTCTATCCTGATTTACCTGGGGAGGAGTCCATGTCTCTTCTGGATTGGGCGCCTGTGCGACGGATCCGGCGCAACCACGCGCTGGAGCATGCGACGATCCATCTGCTGAGCCAGCAGTTCCCCGGCCGGCCGATGGCGGGTCGCTCCACGCCTTTCGGGTTTTATATTTACGGAAACGTGCCGCTGGAGGCCGTGGCGGCGGCAGCCCGGGAGGCCCTGGAGCGGTTGCGGCGGGGGGAGCATCACTGGGCCATCCATCCGGGATGTGGCACGAACTACGTGGCTTCCGGCACCAGCGCAGGCCTGGCCGCTTTTCTGACCCTGGGACTGGTTCCTCACCGTCGGCGTCGGGATGTGTTGCCGCTGGTGATCCTGGCGACCGTGCTGGCTCTCATCGCAGCCCAGCCCCTGGGTCCATGGTTGCAGACCCACATCACGACCCGGGCGGATCCGGGGGATCTCGAGATCGTGGGGGTGCGGGCGCTTCCGGGCGGATGGGTCCGCGGATATTTTGTGGAGACGCGCGGGGGATGAGGCGGCGCCGGGCCTGCTCCCCCCGAGTCGGCCATCGGCTTCGCTGAAGGATCCGTTTCCAGGCGGCTGTCTGGGGAGGCGTTTTCATGGTCATCGTCCTGCACGGGGAGAACGAGCTGGAGATCGAAGAGGCGCTGGTGGAACTCCGGAGGTCGGTGGGGGATGCCGCCGCCCAATCGATGAACGTCGTAACCCTGGATGGGCGGCGGGTGACCCCTGCCGAATTGCAGGCCGCATGCGCCGTTATGCCTTTCCTGGCAGCCTGCCGTCTGGTCATCGTCGAGGGCCTGTTCACGCGAGAGCGCCGTCGGGCTCGCGAGGAGCCCGCCTTCCTGGAGGCGCTGTCGGATGTCCCCCCCACCACGCTGCTCGTCCTGATCGAGCCCAGGACGCTCCCGGAAGATCATCCCCTGTTACGCTGGATCGCGGCCCACCCCGATCGGGGAGAGGCGCGACATTTTCCGCTCCCCTCTCCCCGGGCGTTGCCGGAGTGGGTGATGGCCCGGGCCCGGCGCTATGGCGGAACCTTTACGCCGCAGGCCGCCTCTGCCCTGGCGGCGCTCCTCACCGATCTCCGCCTCCTGGATCAGGAGATCCAGAAGCTGGTCACCTGGGCGGCCGGCCGGCCGGTGATGCCCCAGGATGTCGAGCGGCTGGTGCCCTATGCGGCGCCGATCAGCCTGTTCGAGCTGACGGAGGCGCTGGGTCGTCGGGATGTGCGCCGGGCCCTGGCAGCCCTGCACCGGCTGCTCGCGGAAGGGGAACACCCCTTAGGGCTGTTCGGCATGATCGTTCGTCAGTTCCGTCTGATGCTCCTGATGAAGGAGCAGCTGGAGAAAGGCCTCTCGCCCGCGGAGGCGGGGAATCTGCTGGGGCTTCATCCTTATGCGGCGCGCAAAATCGCCGAGGCGGTGGTGGCGTTCTCCATGCCGCAGCTGGAGGCGTTCTATCGAAGCCTGGCGGAACTGGATGTGGCGATCAAGACGGGCCAGATCCCCGACGGGGTGGCGCTGGAGACCTTTATCGTCTCGGTGGGCCGGCGGGAGATCGCTTAGAGCTCTGGGAATGCCCGCGGCCCGCCTGAGGTTCTGGGGTGGCGGGCCTGCCTCCTCCAGCATTTTTCTCTCCCTCCCCATGGCCCGAAGGCCATTCCATCTTCCCGACTCAGGCTTCACCGCATAAGCTCTGTCAGGATCCGAACCATATCCCTCCTGGGGCTATCGGAATGCGGCCGAGCGTGATCCTGAAACCTCACGCCGAGCGCAAGCTTCGGAACTTCTATCCATGGGCCTTTCACGACGACATCGCGGATACGCAGGGCGACCCGGAGCCGGGGGCGATCGTTCTGGTCCGGGATTCCTCCGGGGCCCTGATCGGTCAGGCGTTTTACAACCCCCGAGCCTCGATTCCGCTGCGGATGCTCACGCGGAGCGAGGAGCGTATCGACGCCGGATGGTTCCGCCGGCGCCTGATGGAGGCGGCGGCCCGCCGGCGGGAGATCCGTGGAACCAATGCGATGCGTCTGGTCCATGGGGAGGCCGATGGCCTTCCCGGCCTCATTGTGGACCGCTACGGCGAGGTGCTGGTGGTGCAGATCCGGAATATGGGGATGGAGCGCTGGCGGGAAAGCGTGGTGGAGGCCCTGCGGGCATGGTTTGCCCCCAGCGGGATCTACGAGCGCAGCGATGTGGAGGCCCGGGAAGATGAGGGGCTTGAGCCCCGCGTGGGACTCCTGTGGGGGGAGGTGCCGGATCCGATAGAGGTCGTGGAGGATGGGCTGGTTTTCGAAACCAGCGTGGTGCGGGGGCAGAAGACCGGGTTTTACCTGGACCAGCGGGACAACCGGCGGCGATTGCGGGGATGGGTCCGGCCGGGGGATCAGGTGCTGGATGTTTACGGCTATATCGGCCCCTTTGCGCTTCACGCGGCGGCCGCGGGCGCTACGGCCGTGGTGATCGATAAGGACCCCTGGGCGCTGGGGCAGGTTGAGCGGAACGCCCTCCGCAACGGCCTGGCGGATCGCATCGCCGTCCGCCTGGGGGACGCGCTGGAGATGATGGAGGCGCTGCTTGCGGAAGGACGGCGCTTCGACTGGGTGGTGCTGGACCCTCCGGCGATGGTGAAACGTCGGGTCGAGTGGGAGCGAGGGGTGCGGCGGCGGTTTGTGGAGATGGCCCGCCTGGCCCTGAGCCTGTTGAAGGACGGCGGAGGGCTCTTCTTCTCATCATGCGCTTACTGGATCCGTCTGGAGGATCTCATCGAGGCCGTTCGCCTGGCCGCCGCCGATGTGGGCTGCCGCCTGATGGTCCGCGATGTGACGTATCAACCTCCCGATCACCCCTGGATCCTCCAGATCCCGGAGACCCTCTATCTCAAAACGCTGATCGTGGAGAAGCAATCGGCCAGCGGTTAGCATTTCGTCCGGCTCGGAGGAAAGAGTCGCTTCCAGATGATGGGAGCGCGGGAGGCGGCTTCCATCCGGGATCCCCTCGCCGTTGGGTTCTTTAAAGCAGCGGAAGTTGGCGGTATCATGGATGGGAGAGCCTGTGGGGGAAGGGCCATCCCCTGGAGGAGCCGTCGTGACCTCAAAAGATGAAAAAGACCTGCCGATCGCGGTGCAGATGCTGGGTCCCGCGTTGATGCTGCTGGGGGTGATGTTGCCGTGGGGTGCGTCCCCCGGAGCCCAGGGCCTGGATGGCTGGGGGTTTCTCGTCCTCCTGGTTGGGGTCCCCGCCCTGTTGCTGCCCTGGGCGGCCCGTGAGACGGCTGCGGCGTATCGGATCCTGGCGGGCCTGGCGCTGATCGCAGCGATCGGGGCCTTTGGGGAGTGGGTC
>BEHY01000122.1 GCA_002898735.1 Candidatus Thermoflexus japonica | reverse complement strand
TCCGGATCGTGGAGGAGGCGGAGGCCAGCCCGGAGGAACGGCGTCTTCCGGAGGTCAACGTCGGCGTTTACGTCGTGCGCGAGCCGTGGCTCTGGCCCGCCCTCTCCCGCCTGCAGCCCAGCCCGGCGAAGGGGGAGATCTATCTCACCGACCTGGTGGCCCTCGCGGCCGCGGAAGGGATGCGGGTGGAGACCGTCGCCCTCGAGGATCCTGAAGAAGCCCTGGGGATTAACACCCGGGTGCAGCTGGCGGAGGCCGAACGCATCCTGCGGCGGCGGATCAACACCCAATGGATGCGGGAGGGGGTCACCCTCCTGGATCCCGACCGGGTTTACATCGAAGCCGGGGTGCGCATCGGGCCGGACACGGTGATCTACCCCGATACTTATCTGGAGGGGGAAACCCGGATCGGCCGCCGGTGTCGCATCGGCCCCCATACGATCCTGCGGGACGCTGTGCTCGGAGACGATTGCGTGGTGGAAGCCTCGGTCGTCGAGGGCGCCGTGCTGGCCGATCGCGTCCATGTGGGGCCCTTCGCTCATCTGCGGCCGGGGACCCGGCTGGCGGAGGATGTGCATGTGGGGAATTTCGCGGAGATCAAGAACAGCGTCGTCGGCCCGCGGACGCGCATGCATCACTTCGGCTATCTGGGGGATGCCACGGTCGGCGCGGATGTGAACATCGGCGCGGGGACCGTCACCTGCAACTACGATGGGGTGCGCAAGCATCCCACGATCATCGAAGACGAGGCGTTTATCGGCAGCGACACCATGCTGGTGGCGCCGGTGCGGGTGGGGCGGAAGGCCAAAACCGGCGCCGGATCCGTGGTGACCCGCGATGTGCCCCCGGAGACCATGGTCTACGGCGTCCCGGCCCGCCCCCGCCCCTCCGCCGCCCGTCCGGAACCCCAGGAGGCCAGCCGCCCGGATCCGTAAGGAGAACGCCGCCCGCCTCCGCGAACGCCGATGGGGACGGGGGATCCTCCGCCAATGAGGCAGCGTTCGCGATGCGGGTTGCATCCGGCTCGAGATCCCACTACAATGTGTAGTTGAACATTCATCCGGGGAGGCCGGATGGCCTCCCGGGATTCGCTGCCCCATCCCTGGCCGGACGGAGGGTGGATCCATGAAGCCTGCCCGGGCCGTTTTCCCGCCGATGATGAGGAGATCCGTTTCGCGGTCGGGGGCCTGAGGCCCCCCCGACTGCCGGGTCTGTTTTCGCCCGCTGACCGCCGGCCTCGGCCGGCGGTTTTTATTTATCCCGTAGGGAAACGCGCTCATGGAGGGCGGCCTGCCTCAGCGGACGGGGTGCTTTCGAATTCCCTCAGGAGGTGTCGGATGGCGGAAAAGGTACTGGTCTGCGTGGCGTGGCCTTACGCCAACGGCCCATTGCATCTGGGCCACATCGCCGGGGCCTATCTCCCGGCCGACATCTTCGCCCGCTATCACCGCCTGAAGGGCAACCGGGTCCTGATGGTCTCCGGGTCGGATTCCCATGGAACCCCCATCACCGTCCAGGCAGATCGGGAGGGCGTGTCGCCGCGGGCGCTGTTCGAGCGCTATCATCGGATCTTCCTGGAGACCTGGCAGAAATACGGCATCTCCTTCGATCTCTTCACCCACACCGACACCGAAAACCACCATCGGGTCGCCCAGGACATGTTCCTGCGGCTCCTGGAGAGGGGATATCTCTTCAAGCAAACCCAGCGCCAGTTCTACTCGGAGGTCTCGCGGCGTTTCCTTCCCGACCGCTACATCGAGGGGACATGCCCGATCTGTGGCTATGAGCGGGCCCGGGGGGATCAGTGCGAACGATGCGGGACGCTGCTGGAGGCCACCCAGCTGATCCACCCCCGCAGCCGGATCGATGGGAGCGTGCCGGTGCTGCGGGAGACCGAGCATTATTTCTTCAACCTGCCCGCCTTCACCGAGCCCCTCCTCACGTATCTGCGCGACAGGGGATACTGGCGGCCCAACGTGCTCACTTTCACCCTGAACTACATCCGGCAGGGGCTCCAGCCGCGACCCATCACCCGGGACCTGGACTGGGGCATCCCGGTTCCCCTGGAGGGATTTGAGGGCAAAGTGCTCTACGTCTGGTTCGAGGCGGTCATCGGCTACCTCTCGGCGACCATCGAGTGGGCGTCCCTCTCCGGGGACCCGGAGGCCTGGAAGGACTGGTGGTATGATCCGGAGGCCAAAATCGTCTACTTCATCGGGAAGGACAACATCCCCTTCCACACCATCATCTGGCCGGCCCAGCTCATGGGCACCGAGCGGCTGTATGAGGAGGATCCCTCCAAACGCCTGACCCTGCCCTATGATGTGCCGGCCAACGAGTTCCTGAACCTGGAGGGGGACAAATTCTCCACCAGCCGCAACTGGGCGGTCTGGGCCCTGGACGCAGCGGAGCGCTATGCGGTGGACGCCATCCGCTACTACCTGACGGCGATCATGCCGGAGACCCAGGACGCGGAGTTCCGCTGGATCGATTTCATCCGCCATAACAACGAAGAGCTCCTCTCCATCTGGGGGAACCTGGTCCACCGGGTGCTGACCTTCACCGCCCGCCATTTCGACGGCGAAGTCCCCATGCCCGGCCTGATGGAGCCGCGGGACGCCGAGATCCTGGCCCGGATCGATGTGTCCTTTGAAACGGTGGGGCGGCTGATCGAGGGCTGCCGCTTCCGGCAGGCCCTGGAGACCGTGATGGGGCTGGCCGCGGAGGTGAACCGCTACCTCAACGAACGCGAGCCCTGGAAGGAGATCCGGGAGGATCGCACCCGGGCGGGGACGACCATCTACGTGGCGCTGCGGGCGATCGACAGCCTCAAGGTGATGTTCGCCCCCTTCCTCCCCTTCTCCAGCCAGCGGGTCCACGAGATGCTGGGGTATGAAGGGGACTTGGTGGGGCGCCTGATCATCCGGCCTGTGGCGGAGCGGACGCGGGAGCACCTCGCCCTCACCTACGAAGCCGATCCCCGGGTCCGCTGGGAGCCCAGCCGGCTGCCGCCAGGCCAGCGCCTGGGGGAGATCCACCCGCTGTTTGAGAAAATCGACGAGGCGCGGGCGGAAGAAGAACGAGCCCGCCTGGGACAACCGACGACGTGACCGACCTTCACGCCGATGGCCCCTCGCGCCGATTGGAAATCGGCCCCACCAGGCGCTTCGCGCCAAGTGCCGGCCTGCGCCCACGCGAAAAGGCTTTTTTGGCCGGCGCAGGCCGGCCGATGGCCGAAGGCCTATGGAGGTCGAATTCATTCGACGCTCCCCCCACGCCGCGCACCGGCCCCTCGCGCCGATTGAAATCGGCCTTCAAAGGCGCTTCGCGCCCCGCGTCAGCCTCCGCCAACGCGAAAGGCGTTTTGGCCGGCGCAGGCCGGCCGATGGCCGAAGGCCTGTGGAGGTCGAATGCATTCGACGCTCCCCCCACGCCGGGCGATCAAATCACATTATATTCCGCGGAACGACCCGCGAGGGCGAAGCGCTCCCACCGGAGGGGGGCGATATCCAGCGTATGGGCCTCCCCATCCAGGATCTCCTCGGCCATGAGCAGGCCGGCGATCGGGCCGTGCATCACCCCGTGGCCGCTGAAGCCCGCCACCACGTAAAAGCCTTCCACCGCCGGAACGCGCCCGAGGATCGGGTGCGCGTCCGGGGTCACCTCATAGAGGCCGACCACGCGGGCGCGCACGCCGGCGCGCTCCAGCAGCGGCATCCGTGCGATCGCCGCTTCCATATGAACGAGCTCCCATTCCGGGTCCAGCTGTTCGTTGAATCCGGGGGGCTCCGCCCGGTTTGACATGCCGGTGAGGATCCCCTCCCCTTCCCGATGGAAATAGAGGCTCCGGGCGAAATCGATCACCATCGGGAAATCGGGCGGGATCTCGGGGATCGGTGTGGTCACCAGATACTGGCGCCGGTAGGGGCGAATGGGGAGGTCCACGCCGACCATCTGGCCGATCCGGGCGGCCCAGGCGCCGGCGGCATTGACCACGATGGGGGTGGCGATCTCCCCGGCGGGCGTGAGCACCGCCTCGATCCGCCCCCCGCGGGTCCGGATCCCGGTCACCGGCGTATCGGTGAAGAGGCGTCCCCCGAGGCGGCGGGCGCCGGAGGCGTAGCCGTTCACCAGGTCCATCGGGCTGAGCAGGCCATCGCGCGGGCAGAACGTCCCGGCGATGACGTCCTCCAGGCGCATCATAGGCAGGCGGCGGCGGATCTCCTCCCTGTCGAGCCATTCCGTGGGCACGCCCAGACGGTGTTGAAGCGCCACCTGGGCGCGGAACTCGGCCACATCCTCCTCGCGGGTGAGGAGGAAGAGGTAACCGCAGAAGTGCATGGCGAGGGGGGCGCCGGGGTCTTCGGCGAAACGCTCCATCATCGCGATGCTGAGGAGCGAGAGGCGGATATTCACTTCCGTCGCGAACTGATGGCGGAAGCCGCCGGCGGCCTTACTCGTGGAGCCGCAGCCGAAGAAGGGTCCTTTCTCGAGGACGACCACGCGCAGGCCGGGGGATTTCTTCAGGAGATGATAGGCGGTGCTCAGGCCCATCACCCCGCCCCCGACGATCACCACATCGGCGGTTGCCGGCAGGATCATGGGGGACCTCCCATGCGGAAGGGGTAGAAGGGAACCGATGGCCGGCCCCTGGCCGGACGTCCCGCCAGGGGTCCGGGGGGAGCCTGGATCTCCCCTCGCGTCCTGGAAGCCGGCATCGGCAGGACAGCGAGCAGCCGGCATCCTCGGGCGTCTCCGGAACCCCTTGCGGCCGAACCTGTTGCGTGATCCGCACTCAAAAAACCTCCGTGGATCCCCTGCGGATTTCCGGCGACCGGGGGTCCGCGGAAGGATTTAAAAAGGCCCCGTTCGGAAATATCGTATGTCCCCCCATCCCTCCCAGGATGCATTCCGAATTCCCTGTTCCCATCCATTCAGAAAGCCTCTTTCCCTCCCGTCCGAAAAGAGCGCCGCGGACCCCCCTTCGTCCCCTTGCCCTTTTTACGGTCGGGATCCCTTGACAGATTTCCTGGAATTATGGTAGACTGAAAGCGCAATCCCTTCAAGGGATTTGCCTTTCCTTCCCTTCTCCTTCCCAACCCTGAAATCGCAGGGCCTCAATCGAACCAGCGTGGGATTGAAAC
>BEHY01000121.1 GCA_002898735.1 Candidatus Thermoflexus japonica | reverse complement strand
GGCCGGACGGCGCTGGCCCACGGATGGCGGGTGGGGGTCCTGACCAGCACCGGGCCGGATTGGGATCCCCGGCTGGCCCTGGATGGGGCGATGGTGATGAACCTGCCTGCGGAGCGGACCACGGAGTTCGAAAATCTGTATACCCCCCAGGGCCGGCGGCAACGCCTTCATGGGGTAGCGGAACGGCTGCTCCCGGCGGCAGTGCCCCTCGAATGGCGTCAGCCCCGCGTGGTTCATCTGGCTCCGGTAGCCGGGGAGGTGGATCCTTCCCTGCTCTTTCTGTTTGAGGGCGCTCTCCGGGGGATCACCCCCCAGGGCTGGATGCGGGCCTGGGATCCCGAGGGCCATGTATATCCCCGGCCCTGGGCGGAGGCCGAGCAGTTCCTCCCCTATGCGGACGCGGTGGTCTTCAGCGAGGAAGACATCCAGGGGGATTGGGCGCTCGCCCGCCGCTGGGCCCGGCAGACGCCCATCCTGGTGGTCACCCAGGCGGCGCGCGGGGCCACGCTGTTCCGGGACGGGATCCCTTACTCCATTCCGGCCTATCCGGCGGAAGAGGTCGATCCGACGGGAGCGGGGGATGTGTTCGCGGCCGCCTTTTTCATCCGGTTGTGGGAGACCCGGGATCCCATGGTCGCCGCCCATTATGCGGCGCGGGTGGCGGCGATTTCCGTAACCCGCCCTGGCCTGGACGGAACCCCTCGCCCCGAGGAGATCCAGGCGATCCGTCTGGAATGGGGAGCGCTTCCCGCGGAATAAGCGGAGAGAAAGATGCCGGTTTATGCCTTCGCAAACCAGAAGGGGGGCGTGGGGAAAACCACATCGGCGGTGAACCTGGCCGCCTGCTTGGCGGCGGCCGGGCGTTCGGTGCTGCTCGTCGATCTGGACCCCCAGGCCAACGCGACGGCCAGTCTGGGGATCGATCGGAAGAGCCTGAAGGGTTCGGTCTACGAGGCGCTGGTCGATGGCCTGCCGATGGTGGAACGGATTTACCCCACCCGCTGGGCGAACCTCCAGCTGGCTCCCGCGAGCGCGGATCTGGCGGGGGCCGAGGTGGAGCTGGTGCAGGCCCCCCGGCGGGAGTTCCGTCTCCGCGAGGCCCTGGAGGGCGTCCGAGGCGCTTACGATTACATCCTGATCGACTGCCCCCCCAGCCTGGGTTTGCTGACCCTGAACGCCATGGTCGCTGCGGACGCGCTCATCGTGCCGGTTCAGTGCGAATATCTGGCTCTGGAGGGCCTCTCCCGACTCCTTCAAACGATGACCCGGGTGCGCCAGAGGTTCAACCCGCGGCTGCATGTGCGGGGCTTCCTGCTGACCATGTTCGATGCCCGCTCCCGCCTCGCCCAGCAGGTTGTCGAGGAAGTTCGCCATCATTTCCCCGGCCGGGTGTTCCAGACGGTGATCCCCCGGAGCGTTCGCCTGGCGGAGGCCCCGAGCTATGGCCTGCCGATTATCGTCTACGCTCCTCATTCGCCGGGAGCCATCGCCTATACGGCCCTCGCCCATGAGCTGATGCAGGGCGATGGGCTTCCGGTTCCCACCCGGGAAGGAGGTGCCCATGGCACGTAAGTTCGGGCTCGGGAAGGGGCTGGAGGCCCTGCTCCCGGCGGGCGAGACCGCGGGCCTCCTGGAGGTCCCCATCGATGCGATCGAGCCCAACCCCCATCAACCCCGCCGGCAGATCGATGAAGCGGAGCTGGAGGAGCTGGCCCAATCCATCCGGGAGCACGGCCTGCTGCAGCCGCTCATTGTGACCCAGACCCAGCTGGAGCCCCCGCGATATACGCTGATCGCGGGGGAGCGCCGGTGGCGGGCAGCCCGGCGGGCCGGCCTGACCACGGTCCCCGTGGTGGTGCGGGAGGCGGCCCCCCAGCAGATGCTGGAGCTGGCTCTGGTGGAGAACCTTCAGCGGGCGGATCTGAACCCGATCGAGGAGGCCCAGGCCTATCGCTACCTGATCGAGACCTTCGGCCTGACCCATGAGGAGGTGGCCCGGCGGGTGGGGCGGAGCCGGGCGACGATCACCAATGCCCTGCGCCTGCTTCAACTTCCCCCCGCGATCCAGGCCCATCTGATGGAAGGGCGCATCACCGAAGGCCACGCGCGGGCGCTGTTGATGCTCCGCCATCCCGCCCAGCAGGAGCTGGTCCTCCGCCGGATTCTGGAGGAAGGGTTGAGCGTCCGCGCAACGGAGGAGCTGGCCCGCCGCCTGCAGGGCCAGCGCGCCCAGGGGCGAAAGGCCCTCACGCGCCCTCCCGGCCTGGTGGAGATCGAGGGCCGCCTGCGCCAGGCCCTCGGGACGAAGGTTCGCCTCTCCGCTGGCCGTCGGGGGGGACGTATCGTCATCTATTACTACTCCGAGGAAGAGCTGGAGGCCCTCGTCCGGCGTCTGATGGGTTGAGGGCGCAGCATCCCGTTCCCCTGTCGCTTGTTCCAGCCGGAAGACCGGCCTGAGAACCCGGAAGCGGAGGAAGTCCCTATGCCCAACCCCGCGCTCATCCGCGAAAAGGTCCGGCAGGCGATCGGCCTCCTGAACGAGAAGGGAATCGATGCCTGGCTCACCTTCGTCCGGGAGACCGAGCAAACGCGGGATCCAGTGCTGGATCTGATCCTCGACCTGAACGTGACCTGGGTCTCCGCCTTCCTCCTCACGGCGAAAGGGGACCGCATCGCGATCGTGGGGCGGTTCGATCGGGAGAACGTGGTGGCATTGGGGGTCTGGGACCCGGTGATCGGGTATGATGAGAGCATCCGGGAGCCCCTGGTGGAGACGCTTCAGCGCCTGAACCCCCGGGAGATCGCCATCAACTATTCGGAAAACGATCCCGCCGCCGATGGATTGACCCACGGCCTGTGGTGCCTCCTCCACCGGATACTGAGCGGCACCCCGTTCGTGGGCCGTCTCATCTCCGCCGAGGATCTCATCGGGGCGCTCCGGGGCCGCAAGACCCCGCTGGAGGTGGAGGCCATCCGCCGGGCGGTGGAGACGACCGAAGGTCTGTTCGCGGAGATCGGATCCTTCCTGCGCCCTGGACGCTCCGAGCGGGAGATCCAGTCCTTCGTCCACGAGCGGATGCGGGCGAAGGGCGTGGAGCCCGCATGGGATCCGGATTACTGCCCCATTGTGGCCATCGGGCCCGATGCGCCGGTCGGGCATGCCATGCCCGGGGAACGTTCGGTGGCCCCGGGGACGCTGGTCCACGTGGATATGGGAGTCCGGCAGGATGGCTTCTGCTCGGATATGCAGCGGGTCTGGTATGTGTTGCGGGAAGGGGAAGCGGAGCCCCCCACGGAGGTCCAGCGGGCCTTCCAGGCCGTCCGGGCGGCGATCCTGGCAGGGTTCCAGGCCCTACGCCCGGGCGTCCAGGGGTGGGAGGTGGACGCCGCGGCGCGCCGCGCCCTCACCCAGCGGGGTTATCCGGAGTATCTGCACGCCCTGGGCCACCACATCGGCCGGACCGTCCATGATGGCTCGACGGTGCTGGGGCCCCGCTGGGAGCGCTACGGGCAGACGCCGTATGGGGTGGTGGAAGCCGGGAACGTCTTCACGCTGGAGCTGGGCGTGAAGGTGCCCGGGTATGGCTACATCGGGTTGGAGGAGGATGTGCTGGTCACGCCGCGAGGCGCGGAGTGGATCAGCCATCCCCAGACCGAACTCTGGGTGATCCGGCCGTGAGGGAACCGGGTTACACGGATCTGGATGATGCAGCCCTTTTGGCGCGGATCGCCGGGGGCGATGAGCAGGCGCTGGCGGCCCTCTACGACCGGCATGGGGCCCGCGCGTTCTCCCTTGCCCTTCGCATCCTGGGCGACCCGGAGACGGCGGAGGAGGTGGTCCTGGATGTGTTCTGGAGCGTCTGGCAGCACGCGGGGACTTTCATGCCGGAGCGGGGCCGTTTCACCACATGGCTCTACGCGATGGTCCGCCATCGGGCCATCGATCAGCTGCGCCGGCGTCGCGCCAGGCCGTCTCAGGCCCATGAGATCGAGCCCGAATCCATGGAGGCCGCGGCCGCGGATCCGACGGTGGAAGCCCTGGCGGAGGCGGAGGAGCTGGCCCGGGCTGTCCGGGAGGCGATGGCCGCCCTCCCCGAAGCCCAGCGCCAGGTCCTGGAGCTGGCCTATTTTCGGGGGTGGTCGCACCGGGAGATCGCGGAGTATCTGGGGGAGCCGCTGGGCACGGTGAAAAGCCGCCTGCATCTGGCGCTCCGGAAGCTCCACGACTGGCTGGCGCAACGCGGCCTGCTCCCCGGATGAAGGTTACGCCGTCGGGCCGGGCTCCGGGAAGGGGAACCTCGGGATGATCCCCGGCGAGGCGGCCTGCGTATGATTTCACAGGGGATTTACGGATGATGAACGCCCGGCACGAAGTTTTTGAGGAAGAGCTCGCAGCCTACGCGCTGGGGGCGCTGCCGCCGGAGGAGGCGGCGGCGGTCGCGGCCCATGTGGCGGGGTGCCCGGTCTGCCGCGAGGCGGTGGCCCGATATCGGGAGGCGGCCGCCGCTCTGGCCTATACGGTCCCGTTACGGCCCCCGCCTCCTCGCCTGAAGGCCCGCCTGATGGCCCGGGTGCGACGGCCCCAACGGGAAAGCTGGCGGTGGCTGGGCATGGGCGCCGCGCTGGTAGCAGCCACCCTGTTGTTGATCCTGGCCGCCCCGTTGATCTTCGCCACCCGACCTTCGGTCACCCCGCGCGTGATCCCGTTGCAGGGCGCGGAGGCAGCCACTGAAGCAGAAGGGTATCTCATCCTGGAGGACGGCCAGGGCCTGATGGTCACCAAGGGGCTGGTCGTTCCCCCGGAAGGCCAGGTGTATCAGGTGTGGTTTGTGGATGCCGCAGGGCGACGGGTCAGCGGCGGCACGTTCCGCACTCATCCCCGCCTCTACGGCGTTTACACGGTGACCGTTCCTCTGGACCTTCCGATCTACGTCCACATCGGGGTGACCCTGGAGCCGGAAGGGGGGAGCCCTCAGCCCACCGGGCCCAGGGTGCTCTGGGGTTCCCTTCGTTCGGGCGGTGCCCCGGGCCCCTGAGGAAGGGGCCGAAGACGTCCGGTGCGGCCCCGGATCCCCCGGGAGGAGCCCCGGGATGTCCCATCTTCCCCCTTCCGAACCGGACTCCCAGGCTGAAGGAGCAGGAGATCCCATGCGAGCCGCCGATTGG
>BEHY01000120.1 GCA_002898735.1 Candidatus Thermoflexus japonica | reverse complement strand
ATAAGCCAGGGCGACTCCCACCATCACGCCCCCACCGGCCAGCCCGCCCAGGATCCCCGCCCGGTAGGGGATGATCTCCACGGGCCACGCCACCCCCACTTCTTCCATCGCCAGCCATCGAATCCACTCCCTCCACCGGTGCCTCATGACCCACCTCCCTTCAGATTCCGTCCCCCCGGATCCTCCATGTCGCGAAATCCATATTTTTGATACGTAACCCTTGCGGCCATGGATGGCCGGAAACGCCCTTTGCGCTCGCCCGGGATTCGCCTCCGGCGTTCTGGAAAGAAGGGCGGACATGGGGATCCGGAACCCCCTTTGAGTTCGAGAACCAGGCAGCGGTCGCATGGGCCCGGGCAGGGCAGATCCCGCGTGAGGTATCGGATGACCCCACCATCGACTCCCGATGGGATCTACTGGGCCGCACGGATCCTGCGGCTTGCCCGGCATCGAAAAATTAGACTATAATTGAAACTGCAATGCATAGGGATCCGCAGGTCATATCCATCCCCCAGCTCCAGGAGGGGCAAATATGACCCTCAGATTCCTGAAGCGCTGGATCTATTTTCTCTCTGTGCTCACCCTCCTCGCAGGATCCGCCGGCTTCCCATCGGGCGTCCAGGCCCGTCCTGAAAGCGGATCCTCGCCTGCCCTGCAAACCTCAACGGTGCCGATAACCGCCCGCTCTCCTCAGCCTCCCGCTCCCCCTCCCGGTGTGGAAACGGCTTCCGACCCCGCCCTCCGGAAACTGGCCCCGGATCTCCGCCCGCTGGCCCTGCGCCCCACCCGCCGCCCGGTGCTGGTCAGCGTCCTGATGACCAAGGACACGGACCTCAACGGCCTGATGCGGCGGGTGGTCTACAGCAAGCCGTTGAACGGCATCCGCTGGGCCATCGGGGAAGTGCTCGACGCCCAGCTCAAGAAGCTGGCGGGGATCCCCGGCGTGATCTCGGTGATCTCCACCGAGTCCTATTCGCCGGTGGAAGCCCCATGGGATGACGGGGCGAAACCCCAGCGGGAGCGCCTGACCGCCAAGGAGATCCGGGCGCTCTTGCAGCAGGGCGGCAAGAACCGGCTGTTCCAGAAGCTCCAGGAGCTCCGGCAACAGCAGCCCCAGCGGCCGCAACCCGCAAAGCCCGATCGCATCCGGCCAGAGGGAGCCCTCCCATCCGCCGCGCCCGAATCCGGGATCCAGCCGGCCACGGTGAAGGTGAAGGATATCCATGGCGCTTCCGCCGCATGGGCCAAAGGCTACACCGGCGCCGGGGTGGTGGTGGCCGTGGTGGATACCGGCGTGGACTTCGGCCATCCGGACCTCCAGGGCACCCAGGCCCGCATCCCCTCCGGCCCCTACGCCGGCTGGCCCTTCGCGTATAACACGCTCTCCGGGGCCTTCTATGCGCTGGACCCCACCTTTACGATTGGCCCGGACAACTACTGGGATCTGGTGACCCTGACCTGGTTCGCCCACACCCTGCCGGTGACCGGCGCCACCTGCAACAGCATCACCTGCACGGCGGCCCTCACCCTGGATTTCACCAACGTGCCGACCTCGACCCTCTCCTTCATCTGGCCGAATCGCTCCCGCAGCGGTCAGTATTACTACACGGTGCACCCCGACATCAACCACCTGATCGCGGGTAACGCCCTGGGCCTGGGCTACGCGGCCACGGTCATCGCCCCTGCCGTTGTCATTGTCGCGGATGAAACGAGCCCGGGCGTTTACGACACGGTCTACGTGGATGTGGACTTCGACCAGGACCTCACGAATGAGAAGCCCATGCGCAAGGGCAGCGAGCTGGCGGGTGCCGATCTGTTCGACGCTGCCGGGGACCCCGGAACGGACGGCGTCTGGGACCTTTCCGCCGGGATGCTGACCTGGATCGCCGATGGGGTCAACCCGCCGCCGGGCGTCTCCACCCTGTATCCCGGTGTGGCGGTGCCTCCGGCCGGGCGCCTGATCTCCTTCGTCGGGGATGAGGAGAGCCACGGCACCAACGTGGCCGGCGACATCGCCGCCCAGGGCGTAATCACCGACCCCGAGTGGATCGGCCCCATCAACCCGCTCTTCGCCGGTGGGGCGAACGTGGGCGGCGCCGGCGGGCCGGTGCTGGCTGGGATGGCTCCGGGGGCGAAAGTCGCGGCGTTCCAGAACGGCTTCAGCCTCCCCTTCGATTCCTGGGCCCTGGCCGCCCTGGGCTTCGACGGCGTCCCCAACTCCGGCGATGAGGCCCAGATCGTGAACAACTCCTGGGGCGCCAGCGCCACCATCAACGATGGCTGGGACGCCACCTCCCGCTTCGCCCACTGGCTGAACAACTACTTTGCGCCCAACACCGCCTTCCTGGTGGCCACAGGCAACGGCGGCCACGGCTACGGCACCGTCACCGAACCCGATGGCGGCACCATCATTGATGTAGGCGCCAGCACCTCCTACGGCTCGCTGGTCTACTTCGAGTTTGTGACTCCGGACCAGTTCACCTACGGCGACGTGCAGCCCTGGTCCAACCGCGGGCCAGGCACCCTGGGCGATGTCGCGCCGGATGTGGTGGCGGTGGGCGCCTGGGGTACCGGGGCCAATCCGCTGAACATCTATGCGTATATAATCACCTCTACTTTTGGAATCTGGACTGGCCAGGCGGCCTACGATATCTTCGGTGGGACCTCCATGGCCACCCCGATCGCGGCAGGCAACCTGGCCCTGGTCTACCATGCCTTCCGCGCCAAACATGGCCGCTGGCCCACCTGGCAGGAGGCGAAGGCCATCTTCCTCAACGCCGCCCACGACCTGGGCTACGACGTCCTCACCCAGGGCTCGGGCAACGTGGATGCCAACCGGGGCACGGACATCGCCGCGGGGATGAATTACGGCTACTGGGTGGAGCCGGCCCAGTGGAACCCGGGCAGCTATCGGGGCGTGGAATATCCCTCCTTCCCGGCGATTATGCTGCCCGGCCAATCCGCTGTGAAGACCTTCACCATCCACAACCCCACTGGCGTGCCCTTCTCGGTAAGCCTGCGGGACGTCACCCTGCAGAAGGTCGCTGAGGTCACCTTCACTCTCTCCTTCCCATCCTTCAGCCCGCCGCCCTTCACCCGTCCCACCTGGGTGACGGACATCACACCGCTGATCAACGCCTACGACCCCGACCTGGTGCGGGCGCAGGTGATCTTCCCCTACAGCGTGTTTGATACGGATGGAAACTACTCCTACGATGACCGGTGGCGCGTTCTCTTCTATGACTGGACGGACCTGAACGGGGACGGGAACCTGTGGACGGACACCAACGGCAACGGCCGGGTGGATGCGGGGGAGATCGATACAGTTCCATGCCCGCCTCCTTTTAATGCAATCCCTTGCTACGAATACAACCGCTTCACCTACGGCTACCCCAGCGGCACCTACCTGGAGGCCAGCCTGGGCCGGGATAGCCTCTCTCGCCGCCACGACGGCGTCTTCTTCGGTGTCCAGCGCCGCTCCGGCAGCGACCCGGTCACCATGCAGGTCCGCATCACCTTCTACAAGAAGGCGGACTGGGGCTGGCTGAGCCTTTCAGCCTCCAGCGTGAGCCTGCCGGCGGGCGGAGATGCCACCTTCCAGGCCACTCTCTCCGTGCCTTCCAGCGCGCGGCCGGGTGTCTATGAGGGAGCCATTGAGGTAAGCCACGGCCCGCACAGGCATGTCATCCCGGTGGTGGTACACGTGGCCGCCAGCGGACCCACCTTCGATTTCGGGGCGGCTTCTCTGACCGAGCCCATCGGCAACCAGCCTTACGACAACGGCCATCTCTTCGGCGGCTTTGACTGGAGCTGGCGTTACGAATCCGGCGACTGGAAACTCTACTACTTTGATATCCCCGATGGCACCGCCGGCCCCGGCAAGGCGATGGTTGTAGATACCCGCTGGGTGACGGTGCCTACGGACGTGGACACCTGGATCTTCGGCCGCGCCACGGACTTCTACTCCACCCTGGATCCCACCTTCTTTGGCCCGCAGAGCGTGGAGATGGTGGGCGGGAGCAATGACACCAATATCGGTGGAGGAATCTTCACCTTCAACACCGCCACCGGCGGCCCGCGGGAGATCGTGGCCGGGGAGCTGCGGGATGGCCTGGGCTTCCTGGCGCTGCACAATGTCCTCTACGCCGGCACCCAGCTCGGCGAGCCGATTGTCGGGGCCGCGTATGCGGTCCAGGCGCTTCCGTTCCCGGTGGTGATCACCACGCCGGTCACCTTCGGGAGCTGGACCCAGGTCTTCTCCACCACCCGCACCATCCCCGAGGGCATCGGAGTGCGGGCCTTCGGCCTGAGCCAGCCGAGGGTGCTCCTCAACCAGACCGCCGTTCAGGATGATCCAAACAACCCATGCACCGCCAGCTGGGTCATCTCGCAGACCATCAGCACCGGCGGGCTGCTGGAGGTGACCACGGCCAGCGGGGTGGCCGGGCTCGACATCGATCTGTATATCTACAAGGACGATGGGGACGGCACCTTCGAGTGCGGCACCCAGGATGCTCTGGTGGCTTCTTCCACCACGCCCACAGCGTTTGAGAAGGTCCGCCTGACCCTGCCGCCAGACGGCACCTACTGGATCACGGTCCACGGCTGGAACGTGCCCGGGGGAAGCCAGCCCTTCGATATCACCATTAACGCGATCCAGGGCACAGATCTGCACGTCAGTGGAGTGCCATCCGGGCCGGTGGCAACGGGGAGCCCGGTGACCTTCCAGGTGTCGTTCTCGAAGACCGTCACCCCACCGGCCACTTATTACGGCCTGCTCTTCATCGGCCCGGCCCCCGCTCCCACCGCGTTCCAGGTCCCGGTCACCATCCACTTCGTCCCCACAGCCACGACGATCTACCTGCCGCTGGTGATGAAGGGCACGGGGCCATAATCCACCCCTCTACCCCCTGCAATGAGGCGGCGCACCCCGAAGGGTGCGCCGCCTTGCCTTTGGGGGTCCACCCGCGGTCCTCGGGCTCCCCAACGCATGAATTCCTCCTGGGAGGCTCCAGGGCCTTTCCACCGCATGGTTTACGCCGCCTGGCCTCTGCCGAAGCGGCTGAAGGGTTTCTTCTCCCGTCTTTTCCCGCCCCCTGTGGCCCCAAACCCCTTGGGGGAAAGAAGAAGCTGCGCTATATTTAAGGGAGAGATCACCGGGAGGTCGGATGGAAATGGAGCCTCGGGCGGAACAGGTGCTGGCGTTGCTTCGGGAGCCGGGGGTGTTAACGGAGGAACTCCGCCGTCGCCTGCTGGAATGGTTGCTGGAATCCCCCTTCCCTCCACGGATCTCGTATGAGGAGTTCCTGGCCCAGGCC
>BEHY01000119.1 GCA_002898735.1 Candidatus Thermoflexus japonica | reverse complement strand
GATCGGAACCCCGGCCCAACCGCTGGTCCCTTACACCTATGCCTTCGTGCGGGCTCCGGCTCCGACGTATCGCTCGCCGGAAGACGCGCTGAGCGGCGGCTCCCCCCGGCGGATCTTCCCCCAAGGCTATGTGTGGGTGAGCGTGCACGGCCGGGTGGAGGCGGGAGGAAAAGTCTTCTATCAGATCAATCGGGATGAATACATCGAGGCCTCGTATCTGGCCTTCGGTGCCCCCTCCAGCTTCCACGGGATGGCCTTCAACACCCCGCCCACCCGCCCCTTCGGCTGGATCGTCCAGGCCACCCGGCCTTCCGAGGAGCCCGGCCGGGCTCCGGATCCGAAGGCCCCCACCCTGCCGCGTTACACCCCGATCACCGTGGAGGAGATCCGCCACATTGGCGATCAGCGGTGGTATCGGGTGGGCCCTCAGCAGTGGGTCCGGGAACAGACCGTGGGGCTGGTGTTCCCCACCCGGCCGCCCGCGGGGATCCCGCCCGGGGCGAAGTGGATCGAGGTGAATCTCTACGAGCAAACCCTGGCGGCCTATGAGGGGGACCGGCTGGTCTATGCCACCCTGATCTCATCGGGCCGGGCCCGCACCCCTACGGTCACCGGCCTCTTCCGGATCCAGATCAAGGCCCGAACCACGCTGATGGATGGGGACATCTTCGGCTATTACTATCTGGAAGATGTGCCGTGGACGATGTTCTTCTACCAGGGTTACGCGCTCCACGGGGCTTACTGGCACGATCGCTTCGGCACTCCGCAAAGCCGGGGTTGCGTGAACCTGGCCCCCATCGACGCCCGCTGGTTGTTTGAGTGGGCGGAACCGGATGGGGATGGGCCCTTCGTGCGGTCCACCCCCGATAACCCGGGCACCTGGGTCTGGGTGCATCGCTGAAGCACAGCTTCCGCGGTCCGCAGAGGGGGTTTCCGGTCACCGGGTGAGCGGCCTCGCCATCCGATCACCTTGCTGGACCCGGGGCCGCCGGGGCCTTGACCCTTCCGGAAACGGTCCGCTTCGGGTAAACTGGAGGAGGGCTGCCGAAAACGCCGCCGGGCTCGAACTGGAAAGGCGAAGGTCCCACAACAGGAGAGGGTTAACCGTCTAATCCGCATGGAGCACAGGCGCATATGGTTCCCCTGGAATTGATCTATCTCTTTGCGGGCGGGGCGCTGATCGTCGGCCTCCTGTTCGGCCTCGCCCTCGGGCTCGCCCTCCGGGGAGGAAGAGGCCCGCAGAGCGGGAGCGCGCCGCCGCCCCCCAGAACGGAGACGGGCATCGCCCTGGTGAGAGCCCCGGATGGCACCTGGTGGATCGAAGTCGGGAAGCAACGCTACCGACATCTCCGGGAAATCCACGATCACCAGGCGGCTATGCTGGTTCTGGAGGCCCTTCGGGCGATTCGAGGGATGACGGAGAGCTCCGCGGCGCTTCCCCTTCCGGCTCCCGGGATCTCTTCCTCCGTCCCGGCCCTGGCCGAGCAACTGGATGCGATCCTCCAGGAACTCCTCCAGCGCCACCCGGAGCTCCCCTACCGGGCGGTTCGCTTCGAGACCCTCCCCGATGGCACCCTGGGCATCACCGTGGGCGGGCAGCGCTATGGCCGGCCCGAAGAGGTGCCGGATCCCAACCTTCGGGCCCTCCTCCAGGAGGTTATCCGGCGGTGGTCGGAAGGGGGGAAACCCATGCAATAGGGCCCCCGTCGCTCCCCAGAAGGCGAATCCCCCTTCCCCTCTATGGTTCTCCGAGCCGCCGGGAGCGTAAAAAGAGCCTGGGGCATCGGATGAAGAACTTCGCCGCCTGCCGGGCTCCCCGGGCGAGGGGCGGCGGCACCGCGGGCCGGTTCCCCGATGCCCGCTGGATTCATCCTCATCCCCGCCCCTCCGGATCCCACCAGCGATAATCTAAATCGGGGAACACGCGATCCAGCTCCTCGTATTCCTCCGCCAGATTCTCATCCGGGTGCCCGGCCTCGACGGAGCGGCAGAGGGCATCGAAGCGTTCCAGATGGGTCATAAAACGCTCGATGGCGTAGGCCCGGGCCTGACCGGTGGTCACCAGGAAGGGCCAGTCGCTGGCCTGCAGCAAGAGCAGCTCCCGGGCCGCCTGGTTCAGGACCTTTCGGGTTGCCGCGTCCGCCTCCAGATGCCGGGCGGCCAGCCGTTCCATCCGGGCCTCCGCCTCGTGGATCGGCTCCCACATCCAGTGGGTCTCCGGGTTATCCCAGGTCCAGTGTCCGCCTCCCAGCCCCCAGCTGGATTCCGGGAGGATCAGCACCTCGCTGGGAGGATACGCCTCCACATACTCCCGGGCCGTGGTCAGCCAGACCTCCTCGCTTTCCGCCAGACGCCGCAGGACCTCCCGGATCCAGTCCACTCCTTCGAACCACCAGTGGCCAAACAGCTCCGCATCGTAATTCGAGGCGATCAGGCCGACCTGCCCGTTCGCCCGATGGAACTCCCTCAGGAGATCGTGCACCAGATCGACGAAGTGCCGGGCATGCTCTTCCACCTTGCGGGCCGCCCACTCCGGATGATAGTAATCCTTCTCCCCCAGATCGACTTTCCCGGTCACCCGCCAGTATTGCAGGCCGGATCGCCCGTCCTTCTTGTGGAACTCCCGATAATCGAAATCGCCGGGATATCCCCAGTCAGCGGACCACACCTGCATCCCGGTCCGGTTATTGCGGGCCACCACGGCCACACCGGAATGCTCCGCGCCGGGCGCATCCGTGCGGGCCACGTAATACGGACGATAGGTGGTCCCTCGCGCCTGCGCCACGGTTTCGAAGGGGATCACATAATGTCGCACGATCTGGCCGTAGGGTCCGATGGCATCCCCCGCCGCCTTGCCCACCGGTCGTCCCCCTTCCACCGCGTGGGTTTCCGCGAAGAACAGGCGGAACCCCTCCCGGGCGAGGAAGAACTCCAGGCCCGGCCGGATGGTCCCATCGGGCAGGCGATAGGCAGGCCGGTAAGCGCACTCGGGAAGCCAGATGGAGAAGGGGTCCCTTCCGAAGAACCGCCGATAGGTCTGGACCCCCACCCGCAGCTGCCCCCGGATGGAGGAGTCCCGGGAGAAGAGGGGGAGGTAGCCATGGGTCGCCGCGCTGGTCACCAGCTCCAGAACGCCCGCTTCCTGCAGCTGCCGGAAGGCCCGGATCAGATCCCGTCCATAGCGCCCGGTGAAATGCCGGAGCCGCCGGTCATAGAACTCCACGTAAAAGCGGGCCAGCTCCCGAAGATGGGCGTTTCCTTCCCGTTCAAAGCGGGCCACATCCTGCTCCGCCCGGCCCCGTCGATCGATGACGTATTCGATGAAATGCTCCTGGATCAGGGGGTCCGCCAGCTGATCCGCCAGCACGGGGGTGAGGCTGAGGGTCAGGCGGGCGGGGATCCCCTGCTCGTGGAGATCATAGAGGGCATCCAGGAGCGGAAGGTAGGTCTCGGCGATGGCCTCGTGCAACCACTCTTCCCCATGGGGCCAGCGCCCGGCCCGACGGCAGTAGGGGATATGGGCGTGGAGGACGAACGTGAAGGCGCCGATTCGCTTCATAGGCGGGCTCCTCTCTTCGAGGTCCCTTCCATGATAGCGGGAAACCCGGCTGAACCGCAGGAAGGCGCGTTGCGTATCAAAGTATGAACTCGCGCCGCTGGGCTCCGATGGGGAAAGCAGGAGATCCCCTCCCGGTGGCCCTTCGAGCCGTGGGGAAGGGGGAGAAGCCGATCAGGCGCGGTGGTGGAAAGCGCGGAGAACTCGCCGTCAAGGGGCTCCAGATGGGAGGCCGTGGATGGCGTCGCTGGATCCTGCTGAGCGCAATCGGATGGGCGGGATGCATGAGCTCCCCCCCGCTTCCGACCCCAGGACAGGACCGTGGGGGCTCGCCCGCCTCCCTCCCCCTTCCGACCGCTTCCCCGCCGGCCCTTCCCTCTCCCACGCCCTCCCCGGGAAACATCCCGGCGTCCTTCGCCGCTTTCTGCGAAGGATGCCATCCCCAGGGGGGAACCGTGCCAGGAGCCGGCCCCTCGCTGCGGGGCGTTGCGGAACGACATTCCGCCGATTTCATCCGACAGCAGATCCAGAGGGGGCGGGGGGATATGCCGGGCTTCCAGGACCGCCTCCCGGAGGAAGAGGTGGACCGTCTGCTGGCCTACCTCCGAACCCTGGAAGGGCCGCCGACCTTTCATCGGACCCCCTCTCCACCGGATCCGGCGGCGGTTGCGCGCGGGCGGGCGCTTTTCCGGGAACGCTGTGAATCGTGCCATCTGGACGGCGGGCGGAAGCCGGGGGTTGGACTGGGCTTTGAGCCGCCGGCCCCCGTCCTGGCGGACGAGGTGCGACGGCACACGCCCGCTTTCATCGCCCGGCAGATCCGGGAAGGGGGTGGGCAGATGCCGGCGATCGGGGGGGACCTGACGGACGCGCAGGTGGCGGATCTGATCGCTTATCTGAGCGCGCTGGCCCTGGAAAGCGGAGGGCGGCGATGACGGATCTTCTATCCCAACTCTCAGGAGGAGGCTGCCATGAAGCGGATCCCGTTCGGCCTCGGAGTTCTACTCGCGATTCTGTTGATTGCCGCTGCCCCGGCTCAGGCGACCGTTACGATCAGGCTGCGGGAGCAGAGCGGCTCCGGGCAATCCGGAACAGCGGTCCTCAAGGCGGTGGGGGATCAGACCGAGGTGACGGTGAACATCACACCGGGCCCCGCCGGGGTGGATCAGCCAGCCCACATCCATGAGGGCACCTGCGCGAACCTCAATCCCAAACCCGCCTTTCCTCTGAGCCCTGTCCGGGACGGCAAGTCCGTCACCACCGTCAATGTGAAATTAACAGACCTTCTGGCCAGGCCCTTTGCGATCAATGTCCACAAGTCCGCTCAGGAGATCGCCGTATACGTAGCCTGCGGCGAGATCGTGGCCGCGCTGCCGCGGACCGGTGGGGAATCCGCCGGGGTTCCGGTGTGGGCCGTCCTGTTGCTCGGCGCCCTGCTGATGGGGGCCGGCTACGCATTGCGCCGACGGCTGGCCTGATCGGAAAACCGGGGGCAGGAGGCAAGGACACAGCGGGGCGGATCGAAGGGTGGTCCGCCCCGCTGTGCGCGGGAAGCGATCGCGCATCCACCCCGGGAGGCGCCCTGAACACGCGGGAAGGCGCATGCGGGGACCTGCAAAAGGACATGCAACCCTTTCCCCCGAAGGGGATTTGCTTGATCGCCACGCGGGAGGGGGTTGTATGGATCGGCGGACCGGCTTCAGGGTTTCGATATTCACCCCCAGAGACCACCCGCAGTCCCCGTCCCAACACCCCGCCAGGCCTGTCCCCTGCTCGCCATATGGTAGCAGCCACCCATCGGGCGCAAGCGCCCCGTCGTAGAGGCCATCGCCCTGCTCAGGCGTGATGGTCAAAAGCAGATCCCCCGTCCAATTGTATGTCTTTGCCGACCGGAATCCCTACGCGTTGCTGCACCCTCTCAGCGAAGCGTGGGTAGAAGGATTG
>BEHY01000118.1 GCA_002898735.1 Candidatus Thermoflexus japonica | reverse complement strand
GAGCTCCCCGCCGGCCGGGCTGTGCGGCTGGTTTTCCGGGGAGCCCCCACCCTTCCCCTGGTCGCCGCAACGCCTTTCGAGGGGCGGCGCTTCTGGTATGCGGTGCGGGGGGATGAGAGCAACCCCCGCCTGACCCGGGAAATCGACCTGCGGGGGATCGATCGCGCCACCCTGCGCTACCGGATCTGGTATGACCTGGAGGAGGACTGGGATTACGCGTATGTCAGCGTCTCCACCGATGGCGGGCGGCGGTGGACGCTCCTCCGAACCCCGTCCGGGACTGATGCGGATCCCAATCACAACAATCTGGGCTGGGGATACACGGGGGTCAGCGGCGGCACCGGGGGTCCTCGCTGGATCACGGAAACCGTGGACCTCACTCCTTATGCGGGGCGAACCCTTCTCCTCCGTTTCGAGGTGGTGACCGATGATGCCGTGAACCGCCCCGGGGTCGCCCTGGACGCGATCGAGATCCCGGAGATCGGCTTTCGGGACGGCGCGGAGGAGGATGCGGGCTGGACCGCGGAAGGCTGGGCCCGCGTCACCCCCCAGGTCCCGGTCCGATATGACCTTCAGGTCCTGCGGATCCGTCAGGACGGCACGGTCCGGATCGAACGGCTGCCCGTGGAGGGGAGCTCGACCGGGGAATGGATCCTGGAGGCGGGCCCGGATCGTCGCGTGGTCCTGGCCCTCTCGGCCCTTGCCCGGTTCACCACGGAGCCGGCTCCCTACACCTTGAGGGTGGAACCGCCGCAGGCCGGGAGATCTTCCGCCCGGCTCATGCCCTCAGGGATTATCAGAGAGAAGCCAGGTCCACCCGATGGAGGATTTTTGAGAAGAGGCCATCCCGCCTCCCGGAGTTTGAGCCCCGCTGCACAGGGCCTGAAAGGGATGCGGGCGGCCTGTATCTGACCTATCCTTCCAGGTTGGGGGCCCATTGCGCGATGGAATCTGCGTGGGATCGGTGGCTGGAGCGGGTGCTGGAGGACGAAAGCTGGCGCAGCGGCCTGACGGACGATCAGGCGGAGCGTCTGCTCCGGTGGGCGCTTTCCCGGCTCGGCCCGCGCCCCGAGGAGACCGGGGAGACCCTGCGTCAGGCCATGCGCCGGATCAGGCGCGCGGCTCAGGCTTCGGAAGAGGAGGCCCGGGCGCTTCTTTCGGAATGGGGGCTTCCCGTGCCGTCCGGATGGGAAGGCTGGACGGTGGAGGAGCGCCTGGGGTGGATGCTGGAGGCGCTGGCCTCCTGGCAGCCATAACGAGCTCGCTGGAGCTCTCTATCTCGAATCCGGGAGGATGAGAACCCCATGCCCGTCTCTCGCCCGCGACGGACACGAAAAGCGGTGCTGCCCGTGCCCCGGGGGATGCCTTCCCCTGTCGGGCTGATCGGCCTGATGGCGCTCGCCCTGATCGTGCTGGTCACCTCTTATTGCCTGGGCCGGGCGGGCGCTCCTCCCTCTCCACCTTCCCCGGGGGCGTCCGGGGGCTGGTATGACGTGTTCTTCACCACCCCGCGCTTCCCGGATGATCCGGAGTTCCATCGAGGAGGGGTCGTCGATTCGTTGATCGGGGCCATTGAGGGCGCGCGCCAGACCCTGGATGTGGCGGTTTATGACATCGACCTGATGCCGGTGGCGGATGCACTGCTGCGAGCCCGCGACCGTGGGGTTCGAGTTCGGGTGGTCACCGAGACCGACAACGCGGACACGAAGGCTATCGCCCGCCTGCGGGCGGGAGGCATCCCGGTGGTCACGGACGAGCGGAACGGCTATATGCACAACAAGTTCATGATCATCGACGGCGAGCGGGTGTGGACGGGCTCGATGAACTTCACAGACAACGATGCCTATCAGAACAACAACAACGCGGCGCTCCTCCGATCGCCGGAGCTGGCCCGCAACTATGCCGTCAAGTTCGCGGCCATGTTCGAGCGCCGGGCCTTCGGCCCGGCCCGCGCCTCCGGCGACACGGTTCCCCGATTGACCATCCAGGGGATCCCGGTGGAAAATTACTTCGCGCCTGAGGATCCCACGGTGGAAGCCATCCGGGCGGCGCTTCGGAACGCCCGGGAGCGGATTGTGTTTATGGCCTTCTCCTTCACCCACCCCCGCATCGGCGACGCGCTGCTGGAGCGGGCCCGGGCGGGGGTCGAGATCCACGGCGTGGTGGAGCGCAGCGGCGCGGAGGCGCCGGTCAGCCAGTTCGATCGTCTGCGGCGGGCGGGGATCGACGTGCTGAAAGACGGCAACCCTTACAATATGCACCACAAGGTCTTCGTCATTGACCGGCGGGTGGTGATCTTCGGATCCTACAATTTCTCTCGCAATGCCGAGCAGGATAACGACGAGAACTTCCTGATTGTGGCGGATCCGGCGATGGCGGCGCGCTTCGAGGCGGAGTTCGCCCGGATCTATGAGCAGGCCCTGAACCCCCCTCGCGGCGGGTGGTCCGCGATGGAATGGGTCTTTCTGTTTCGGTAATGGATCACAGCCCGTCCTTCGGGCTGGCGGGCGCATGGATCCCCCTGGCTCCCTTCTCGTCGTTCAGCGGGGAGGAGGGGGGATCGGAGGCGATCGGCGCATTCTTTTCCCAGGAGCGTTCCGGCGATGGCAGCGACACGGCCCCCACGTTCCTCCTCTGAGGAGCTGGAGCCAGCCCCGCCCTGGGGCATCGGCCTGGCTCTGACCGCCCTGGCGTATTTCCTGATGGTCCAGTTCATGCTGGGCGTCCTCGTCTTTCTGATCTACTGGGTTCTCTTCAACCCCGGACAGCCCTTCGAGGACGCGTTCCGGCATGCGGCCGCCAGTGGGCGCTTCATGGGGCTGGCCAACGGCCTGATCTATCTCTTCATCCTGCTCACCGTCATGGCCGGCCTGCGCCTGTGGGTGCGCGGACCTCTGGGCCCGGCCCTCCGCCTCGTCCCCCCGGTTCGGATCCCTCTGTGGGCGACGCCGTTCCTGGCCCTGGGCCTGGGGGTCGCGCTGGATGCCGTGACGATGGCCCTGGGGCGCCCGGTCATCCCGGAGACCCTGGCGCCCCTGTTCCGGGGGCGGGATCCGCTGGGGTGGGCGGCGATGGGGTTCCTCACGGTGGTGGTCGGGCCGCCCACGGAGGAGCTGCTCTTCCGGGGCCTGCTGTATCCCGCCCTCGCGGCGCGGGTGGGCCCCATGTTTTCCATTTATCTGGTCTCCCTGATTTTCGCGCTCTTTCATCTTTTCACTTATGGCGGCACGGCGGATCAGTGGTTCTGGATCGCCCAGGCGTTCCTGGTGGGGCTGGCGCTGACCGGCCTGCGGGCCCGCACCCGTTCGCTGTGGCCCTCCATCGTGATGCATATGACGTTGAACCTCTACGCGACCGTGGAGGCGATCTTCCTGCTGAATTTCCGCGCGTGAGCCGTCGATTCGTTGGGAAAACCGGGGGACGCCTTCAGCGCCTTCCTGAGCCCCCTTTCGAAAGCGTGGGGCTCCATCATCCAGATCCATGCCAGGGGGAGGGGATCCGATGACGAGCTACACATCGATCCTGGTGGAGACCATCGAGAACGTGGGGCTGATCCGCCTGAACCGGCCCCAGCAGCTGAACGCCCTCAACAGCGTCCTGATGGAGGAGCTGGCCACCGCCCTGGAGGCCTTCGACCGGGACGATCAGATCCGATGCATCGTGATCACCGGCAACGAACGGGCCTTCGCGGCGGGGGCGGATATCAAGGAGATGGCGGAGGCCAGCGCGGTGGAGATGCTCCTCCGGGATAACATCGCCCGCTGGGATCGGATCCAGCGGATCCGCAAGCCGATCATCGCCGCGGTGTCCGGCTGGTGTCTGGGCGGGGGGTGCGAGCTGGCGATGGCCTGTGACATCATCATCGCCTCCGAGACGGCCGTCTTCGGCCAGCCGGAGATCAACATCGGGGTGATGCCGGGCGCCGGGGGGACCCAGCGCCTGACCCGGGCCATCGGCAAATCGAAGGCCATGGAGATGATCCTCACCGGGCGCTACATGAGCGCCCGGGAGGCGGAGGCGGCCGGGCTGGTCTCCCGCGTGGTCCCGGTGGAGGCCTACCTGGAGGAAGCGCTCCGCCTGGCGAAGGAGATCGCCGCCCGCCCGCCCATTGCCGTCCGGCTGGCGAAAGAGGCGGTGAACAAAGCCTTCGAGACCAGCCTGCGGGATGGCCTGGAATACGAGCGGCGATTGTTCTATTTCCTGTTCGCCACCGAGGATCAGAAGGAAGGCATGCGAGCGTTCGTCGAGAAACGCAAACCCGAATGGAAAGGACGCTGAGTCGGGTGAGCACGCCGATCGGTTTCCGAACCCTGACGCTGGCCCTGGAGGCGGTCCGCTGGAATTCGAGCGGTCCCGCCATGATCCTGGTGGCCCCGGAGGTGGAGCATCGGGTGCGGGGGGGCATCGCCACCGTCCTCGGCGCGGTCCAGGCGGTGATGCGCGGGAACACCTGGATCACCCCCGCGTTCACCTCACAGACTATGGTCTACCCGCGGGTGGGGCCGCCGGATAACGGCGTGGTCTATCTGGCGATGCAGGCGGCCAACGCCCGGGCCACGTTCTTTCGGAGCGATCTGCCGGCGGACCCGGAGTGGGGGCCGTTCCCGGAGAGGGTCCGGCAACTCCCCGAATCGCGACGCAGCGAGCATCCGGTCCTCTCGTTCCTCGCGGTAGGCCCTCAGGCGGAAGCAGCGGTCGCCGCGCAATCGATCCTGGACCCATGGGGGCCTATCCGCTGGTTGCATGCGGAGGACGGGGACGTGCTCCTGGTGGGGGCGGATCACACCATGAACGTGGCCATTCATTATGTGGAAGCCCTGGCCGGGCGGAAGAGCTTTGTGCGCTGGGCGTTGATGGATCGGCAGGTGGTGGAACTGCCGGGCTTTCCGGGTTGCCGGCGGGGATTTGGGGCGGCCGCCCCGGTGCTGGAGCCGGCCACCCGTCGGGTTCACCTAAGGGATTGGGCCGTCCAGGGGTTGCCGCTGGAGCGAATGGTCCAGATCCTGCTGGATCTCCTGCGCCGGGACCCGATGGCCCTGCTCTGCGAGGATTCCCTCTGTCTGCTCTGCCACGCGGTCCGGCAGCACGTGCTGTATGGATCCCGCACCGCATAGGGGGAAGAAGCCTTAGCTCTCAGGAGGAAATCCCCATGGCCCGAGAGGTGATCGTGGCGGAAAACGCCCCGGCGGCGGTGGGCCCGTATTCCCAGGCGATCCGGGTGGGGTCGCTGATCTTCACCGCCGGGCAGCTGGGGCTGGTTCCCGAAACCCGCCAGCTGGCGGGGCCGGACATCGAGAGCCAGACCCGGCAGGCCCTGGAGAACCTGCGGGCGATCCTGGAGGCAGCGGGGTCCTGTCTGCGTCATGTGATCAAGACCACCGTCTTTCTGGTGGATCTCGCCGAATGGCCCCGCATGAACGCCGTCTATGCCGAATTCTTCCCCGAGGCGCCGCCGGCCCGCTCCGCCGTGGGGGTGGCCGCGCTCCCCATGGGCGCCCGGGTGGAGATCGAAGCGGTGGCCGAGGTATGCGATTGCCCCTC
>BEHY01000117.1 GCA_002898735.1 Candidatus Thermoflexus japonica | reverse complement strand
GCCAGGTAGAGGAGGGCGACGGTGTTATAAACCTCGAAATAGCGGAACGTGCCCGCCGCCCGCTGGCGCCCCACATACATCAACTCCGGCACCGCGATGACCGAGGCCAGGGCCGTATCTTTCAGCATCGCGATGAAGTCGTTCCCCAGAGGCGGCAACACATTGCGAATGGCCTGAGGGAGGATCACAAAGCGCATCGCCTGCCAGTAGGTCATCCCCAGGCTGCGAGCCGCCTCCATCTGTCCTTTGGGGATGGACTCGATGCCCGCCCGATACACCTCAGCCAGATAGGCCCCATAGCCGATCGCCAGGCCGGTCACCGCCCGCCCCATCTCGCTCCGGATCAGGCGGCCCAGCTGAACCAGCGGGGGGATTCCCCACGCCTGGCCCGCCCCGATCAGCGCGTCACCCATCGGGGGGGCCGCCACGAAGGCCACATAAAACAACACGACCAGCAGGGGGACCCCCCGGATGAATTCCACATAGAGCGTGCTCAGGTTGTAAAAGATCACATTCCGAGACACACGACCCAGGCCAGCGATCAGACCCAGAACGAGGGCGATGGAATAAGCGATGACCGTTAGCTGAAGGGTGATGGGGATTCCACGGAGCAGAAAGCGGACAGTGGCCTGGTAATCCGGGGAATACAGAATCGCCACCACGGTCCAGAGGCCAAATGCTCCCAGCCATACCGCCCACCATGGCCAGGTCCGCCAGTCCAATCCAGCCCGTCGCGGGGGAGGGACCGAAGGCGACGTGGTCCGGGTTTCCACAGATACCGCCATCTGTCAGACTCCTTCATAGATATCAGGACCTCTGCTGTTGAGCTCCAAATTCATGGAGATGGGATAGCCCCAAAAGCCCCCAGCGGCACTTCGCCCGGTTCTGATCGCAGGATACAGGTCCTCCGGACCCCCGAAGGGGTGGATACCCCTTCCCACCCCCCAAAAAATCCTCAGGCTGTATAACCCTTCATGCGACAGAGGGTGGAAAAGCCCTGGGCCGGGGTCGCCTCTGGCGACTTTGTCGGCTCCCGAGGATCCTGGCGGTAACCATAAACAGAATGGGTCGCGAGATCTCCCGCGACCCATTCCGGACAGCAATGTTCCTTTCCCTGAGCGGCTTACTGACCCGGCTTGAATTCGACAAACCACTTCCGATAGAGCCGGTCCAGCGTGCCGTTCTCCTTAAGGACCTTCAGGGCGGCGTTGAAGGGGCCCACCAGATCACTGCCCTTCGGGAAGCAAAGCCCCAGGTCTTCGCTGGTGAAGGGCTGCCCCGCGATCTTGAGCTTGCCCGGGTTCTGGGCCATGAACCCATCGGCGGCCGGGCTGTCGATCACCACCGCATCGACGTCCTTCGCCAGCAACGCGCGCACCGCCAGGTCAAAGGTGTCATACCGCTTCAGCTGTTTCGCCTCATCCGCCACCAGCGTCTTGGCGGTCTCCTCATTGGTGGTTCCGATCTGAACCCCCACGATCTTGTCCTTCAGGTCGTCCTTGCTCTTAATGCGCTCCTCATCGGCGCGCACCAGGACCACCTGACCATAGCGGAGGTAGGAGTCGGAGAAATCGAATTTCTGCTTGCGCTCCTCGGTGATGGTGATGCCGGAGGCGGCCAGGTCGAATTGTTTCTGCTCCAGGCCGGCGAAGATCCCCTCCCAGGCGGTGGAGACAATCACGGGCTTGCAGTTCAGCAGCTTGCAGATTTCATTCACCAGATCGACATCGAAACCCACGATCTCGTTGGTCTTCGGATCGACGAACTCAAAAGGCGGATAGGTGGTATCACTGGCGATCTTCAACTCTCGTCCGCCCAGGTTGGGGAGCTGCGCGGCCGGAGCTGGTGTCGGGGTCGGCGTGGCGGCCGGCTGACACGCAACCGCCAGCAAGGCGAGGACCAGAATCCCCCACAGCAGGCGCCTCATGGTCTCCTCCTCGCAGAAGGTGACAGCGGATGCCCAGCTTCACGGTGGATGGGGCGAGCCCTTTTCTCGAATTTTAATGCATCCCGAGGTAAGCGGCCTGGACCTGGGGGTTGTTCGCCAGCTCCTGAGCGGTTCCCTCGAGGACGATCCGGCCCGTCTCCAGCACATAACCCCGATGGGCCACCTGAAGCGCCATGTGGGCGTTCTGCTCCACCAGCAGGATCGTGGTCCCCTGCTGGTTCAGCTGCCGGATCACCTCAAAGATGCTCTCCACCAGGACCGGGGCCAAACCCATTGAAGGTTCGTCCATCAGGAGGATGCGCGGCTGCATCATCAACGCGCGGGCGATCGCCAGCATCTGCTGCTCGCCCCCTGATAGGGTCCCGCCCTTCTGATGAAGGCGCTCCTTCAGGCGGGGGAAGATCGTGAACACGAACTCCATCCGCCGCGCGACCTCCCGCCGATCCTTCACCGTATAGGCCCCCATCTCCAGATTTTCCCAGACCGTCAGCTGAGGGAAAATCCGCCTCCCTTCCGGGACATGGCCCACGCCCCGGGCCACGATCTCATGGGGAGGCAGATGGGTGATATCTTCCCCATTCAGCAGAACGCGGCCCTGCCGGGCCCGGACCAGGCCGGAGATCGTGCGCAGCGTCGTGCTCTTGCCTGCGCCGTTGGCGCCGATCAGGGTGACGATCTCGCCGGGCTCGACCTTAAACGAGATCCCTTTCAGCGCATGGATATGTCCATAAAAAGTGTGGACATCCATCAGTTCCAGAACCGCCATCCCGGATTGCCCTTTCCATCAGGTTTGTGTCCTCCACGCTCGCCGGGAGAGCGCTCCAAAGATCCGCCCTGCGCGAGGCCTCATGAGGATCCCTTCACGCGATGGCCCCGATCGCGACCCCGCGCCCCAGGTAAGCTTCGATCACCCGTGGGTTGCGGCGGACCTCCTCCGGCGTTCCCTCGGCGATCTTCTCCCCGTAATCCAGCACCGTAACCCGCTCGGAGATTCCCATCACCACGCGCATCTGATGCTCGATCAGGATCACCGTGATACCCAGCTCATCTCGCAGGCGCCGGATCAACCGGGTGGTCTCCGCGGTCTCCTGAGGGTTCATCCCGGCTGTGGGCTCATCCAGAAGGATCAGCTTCGGGCGGGCCGCGAGGGCTCGGGCCAGCTCCACCTTGCGCTGTTCACCGTAAGGCAGATTCTTGGCCAGCTCGTCCGGCGAGGCGCGCAGCCCCACAAACCGGATCAGCTGCAGCGCCTCCTCCCGCAGCTGCTGCTCTTCCCTTCGGAAGCGAGGGGTTTGAATCAGGATATCGACCGGGCTCGCCCGAAAGCGGGTATGCATGCCGACCAGGATGTTCTCCATCACCGTCATATTGCCGAACAGACGGATATTCTGAAACGTTCGGGAGATCCCTTGCGCAGTGATCTGATCCGGCCGCAATCCGACCAGCGAGCGCCCTTCGAAGAGGATCTCCCCCTCATCCGGCTTATAGATCCCGGTGATGAGGTTGAAGAGCGTGGTTTTCCCCGCCCCGTTAGGCCCAATAATGCTCACGATACGGCCCGGTTCCAGGGTGAAATCCACCCGGTTCACTGCGACCAGCCCTCCGAAGCGCTTGGTGACTTTCTTCAATTCCAGCAGATAGGCCATTCCCGCTGCCTCCTGATGTCTCGCGGGGATTTCAATCCCGGGTGGGCCGGACCTCCGGCGCGGGGATCACTGGCGGCAGCTCTTCCTCCACCGGCAACTGCTCGGGCTCCGCCCGTTCTTCCCGGCCGAGGGCCTCGGCCAGCTCCATGCGATGGCGCCGCTCCGGGATGAGACCCTGCGGCCGCAGGATCATCATCAGGATCAGAAGGATCCCGAAGACCAGCCGCTCATACTTGGCGGGCTCCAGCTGGGTCGGCCACTGGCTGAGCGGGAAGTTGATGATCGGGATGACCACCCCGGCCTGGCGCAACTTGTTCAGCATGAGCGACAGGCCCTTCAGGACCTGGAGGTTCAGGATGGTCACCACCGTGGCCCCCACGATGGCGCCGGGGATGCTCCCCATGCCTCCCACGATCACCATCACCAGGACCCCGATCGATTCCATAAAGGTAAAGCTTTCGGGGTTGATGAAATACTGCTTCGCGGCGAAAATCATGCCCATCGCCCCTGCGAAAGAAGCGCCGGTGGCGAAGGCTGCCAGCTTCATCCGCACCAGGGGGATCCCCATCGCCTGGGCCGCCAGCTCATCCTCCCGGATGGCTGTCCAGGCCCGCCCCACCCATGAGTTCTCCAGACGCCGGGCCAGCCAGATCGCGAAGCCGATCACCAGGAGGACCAGGAAATAGAAATACAGCGCATACAGGGTGGGATCATCCAGCCGGATCCCCAGCGCGCTCAGCCACGGCTTAAAGAAGAGGGGTGGACGTTGCACCGGCCGGATCCCCTGTGGGCCGTTGGTGAGGTTGATCGGCTTGTCCAGGTTATTCACAATTACCCGGATCACCTCACCGAAGGCCAGGGTCACAATCGCCAGGTAGTCCCCCCGCAGCCGCAGCACGGGCAAGCCCAGGAGGATCCCGGTGAGGGCCGCCACGCCCACCGCCAGGAAGAGGAAAAGAAAGAACCACTCCGGCTCCAGCGGGAAGCGGTTCGTCCCGAAGGCGATGTTGGCCTGGGGAGAACCGAAGATCGCCCACAGATAGGCCCCGACCGCATAAAACGCCACATACCCCAGATCCAGCAGGCCCGCAAAACCCACCACAATGTTCAGCCCCAGGGCCATCGCCGCGAAGATCCCCACCTGGGTGGCCACTTCCAGAAGGAAGGTGTTCCGGACCCCCAGGATGGGGAGGAGGACCAGCAGGATGGCCAGACCCAGGATGGCCTTCACCGCCCCGGCCAGGGGAGCGTAATAAATCACCAGCAGGGAGCCCAGGAACGCCGCAAAGGCCAGAGCGGAGACCAGGGGATACCAGACCGCATCCCGCAGCCCCGGCTGGCTCAGCCAGTTCATGAGGAGAAGGGCAGCCACAATGTAACCCAGCACGCCCACCAGATAGATCGAGCGCCCGTTCCGGATCTGGGTGACCCACTCCATCGTCTTGGCACGGAGCATCCCGCACCTCTTCGTCCCGGAAATGCGATGGGGAAACCAGCTGTTCAAACCCTGACCATACGGGTCATGCCTTCTGGCCCACCTGCTCGCCGAGCAGACCGGTCGGGCGGAACATCAAAATGAGGATCAGGATCAGGAACGCGAAGATGTCTTTATACTCGGTCCCGAAGGCCCCACCGGTGAATTGGGAGAGATAGGCCCCAGCGAAACCCTCCAGAACCCCCAGGACAATTCCGCCCAGCATGGCCCCCGTGATGTTGCCGATACCGCCCAGCACCGCCGCGGTGAAAGCCTTGATCCCGGGGATGAACCCTACATACGGATCGATCCGACCGACCCGGATCCCAAACAGCACCCCCGTTGCTCCCCCCAGGGCCCCGCCGATAAGGAAGGTTAACATAATCATCCGATCGACATCCACGCCCATCAGGGCCGCCGTCGGGCGATCCTGGGCGACGGCCCGGATCGCCCGGCCCAGCCGGGTGGCGTTGACCACGAAATTCAATCCGGTCAACATGGCCAGGGAGGCGATGATGATGAAGATCACCTTGGCCTGGATCTGCATCTGGATCGGCTGGCCGGCGAGCGTGAAGGTAGCCAGCTG
>BEHY01000116.1 GCA_002898735.1 Candidatus Thermoflexus japonica | reverse complement strand
CCACGGTTTCTTCCAGAAGAGGTATAATGGGTTTTGACCTTTTCGCCAGGGATTTCTAAATGATCCCGATCAGCGACAGCCCGCGAAGCCGGACGATCCCCATCGTCAACTGGACACTGATCCTGCTGAACGTCCTGATCTTCCTGTTCGAACTCTCACTGCCATCGCGGACCCTGGATCGGTTCCTGTTCACATGGGGGGCGGTGCCCGTTCGGATCTGGGGAGCCTTGCTGGGGCATGCGGATCCGTTCTGGCTGATCACCCTGATCACCAGCCAGTTCCTTCATGGCGGATGGGCCCATATCCTGGGCAATATGCTCTACCTGTGGGTGTTCGGGGACAACGTGGAAGACCGCATGGGCCATCTGCGCTATCTGGTTTTCTATCTGCTGTGCGGGGCCATCGCCGGCCTGATCCAGACCTTCGTCCTCTTCAACTCACGGGTTCCCCTGATCGGGGCCAGCGGGGCCATCGCGGGGGTGCTGGGCGCTTACCTGGTGCTCTTCCCGGGCGCGCGGGTGACGGTGCTGGCCCCTTATTTCTTTTTCGGCCTGGGCTTCTTCGAAGTCCCGGCCGCTTTGCTGCTGGTCATGTGGTTCCTGCTCCAGTTCATCAACGGCATGGCGGCGATCACCACGGCAAGCCCATCGGTGGGAGGCATCGGCTGGTGGGCGCACATCGGCGGGTTCGTGGCCGGCTGGCTGCTGGTCCGCCTCTTCGCCCGCCGCCCCCAGCCTCGCCCGGCCTGGCCTCCGGACTGGTATGAGGGGTGAACCGGACCGCCCTTGCTCCCCCGGGGCGAATGGCCTTCCGGGTTGAAACACCCGCAGGGCTCCCGGACAGGGGAGGCCATTCCCGGAGGAAAAAGCTGAGCTAAAATCCCAAAAGCATTCGGATCCTATCGTTTCGTGATCATCCTTCCGCGGCATCGCTGGCCTGGAAGGTTCGGATTTCGCAAACCCTATGGTTGAGGTCAAGGGAACCGATGATGAACGGGAAAGGGTTGATCCTGCTGATTGATGATGATGCCCTGCTACGGGATCTGCTGACGCGAGCCCTGATCCAGAACGGCTACGAGGTGCTCGCGGCGGGCACAGGGGGCGAGGGGCTTTCCCTGTTCGACCTTCACAACCCGGACGTGGTCATCCTGGATGTGTTGCTTCCGGACATCGAGGGCTGGGAGGTCTGCCGGCGCATCCGGCGGGTCTCCACGGTGCCGATCCTGTTCCTGACCGCCCTGGAGGAAATCCCGGACCGGGTGCGGGGGCTGGTTCTGGGAGGGGACGATTATATCGTGAAGCCGTTCGCCGTCGAGGAGCTGCTGGCGCGCGTGGAAGCGATCCTGCGGCGGGTGCGCCAGGCCCCTCCTGCGGTGTCCCCGATCCTCGAGGTGGGGGATGGGGCCCTGGTCATCGATCGGGAGCGGCGTCAGGTGCGGTTCCAGGGACAACCTCTCGATCTCTCCCCCATCGAATACACCCTCCTGGTCTATCTGGCCGAACGGGCCGGGCGAGTGGTCTCGATCGACGAGCTGCTGACCGCCATCTGGGGAGGAACCCAGGAAGGATCCCTCCAGGCCCTGCGCTGGTATATCTGGAACCTCCGCCAGAAGATGGAAGCCAACCCCAAGCGTCCGCGCTGGATCCAGACGGTGCGCCGCTACGGCTACCGTCTGAACCCATGAGCGGATGGAGGGGGATCCGGGATATGGCGGGCGGGGCGCCGAAGGATGCCCCGCCCGGTGCTCCAGAGCCCCCTGGGGGAAGATCCAGCGACAGAACTCCCGGGAAGGCGAGCCTCATCCCCCCTGCGGTTCCCCCAGCAGAGGGAGCAGGATGGGATGGACATCGCACCATGGCTCCCCATCGCTGTATTCCAGAAGGCTCAGATTCGCCAGAAACTCCCGCGTGCGCTCATTGTTGATGAAGGCCCGCGTGCGGTGGTAGCGCAGCAGTTCCCCATAGTCCTCCGGCCGCAGGGTTCCCCGGTAGTCGTTCTGGAGCTGGACCACCGCGCTGCGCATCTCGGGGAGGCCGATCCGATCCTGGCCGGCAGCAAGCCCGTGCAGGATCGCCGACTGGATCAGCTGGATCAGCGTCAGGGGGATCCCGCCGCTCATCCGAACGGCCAGATCGATCGCCTCCGGATCCATGAGATAGGGCTCCACCCTGCGCTCCACCATCTCGCGCATCACCCGATACCCTTCCGGCCGCAGCTGCCCCTGGCGGTCGTAGACCATCACATTGGGGACGATGAACCGCTCGCTGAAGTGGCTGCGGATCTGGAGGAACTCGCGGGCGTAGCGCAGGGCGATGGGGAACGTGAACAGGATATGCGCGCGCAGCTCCGCCAGCAGGGCGGCATGGCTCAGGAAAAGCCCCAGGGCCCGCTCGAAGGAGAGCTTGTCCAGATCTTCCACAATCACCAGGACGGGCCGGCGGGCGTTGGAACGGATTTCCTCGATCAGCCGGTTGGTCCGGGATACCAGCTCGAAGAGCCGCAACTCCGCCCGTTCCCGGACCATCCGCCGGGTGCTGCTCTCGGTCTTGACCCGCCCTTCCAGCTTCAGGGCCAGGAGGTTGAGGGCGGCCTCGGCGGAGGCCTCCCGTGAGGGGCTGACCATCTCCTCCTCCACGATCTCATGGGTCAGCCAGCGGTAAAGGTCCTCCAGCATCCCCACCCCCACCAGGCTCCGCTTGCGGCCCTTCAGAATGCGTTCATCGGTGGCCTGCTGGAGTAAGCGCAGGGCGATGGCCAGGATGAGATCCACATAGGTGAGGTCCGTGAGGTTCAGGATCTCCAGGACCGAAAAGTGCACGATGAAGAAGCGCCCCTTCAGAAGGCCCGTCAGGCGGTTGAGCTCGGTGCTCTTGCCGCTCCCTCGATGGCCGGAGAAGAGCACCTTCACCGGCTCATCCATCGCCTCCAGATAGGCCTTCAACTCCTGGGTGGGGACATCCGGTCGCTCCACGTAATAGGCCGCCAGGGCCCGCCCGGATAACGGGACCCGGGGATCGAAGAGATTCAGCGCCTCTTTCAGGGTGCGCGCACGAACGGCCATAGGCCCTCCTGGAGGATGGTCCTGCTCCGCCGGCGACCGAACCGAAGCGCGCCCGGGGTCTGAGCAGGTTACCCGGGGCAACCCATCCGGCTTCCCTCCCATGGGAAAACACAACGGCCCCATCCCCGGGCGACCCTCAACCCCTGAAAATCGAACATCCCCTGGCCAGGCCTCACTGGGCGAGGAAGATCTCCGTGCCGCAATAGGGGCAGCGGATCACCCCCTTCCCGGCCAGCTCCAGCGCCCCACCGCAGTGGGGGCACCTGCCGGCGTCCCGCAGGGCGGCTGCCTCCGCGGAATACAACAAGCCCTCCGACCAGTTGATGTATCCGGAGAAAAGCCCCAGATGCACCAGGTCGTAAATCCACGCCCGCACCTGATCCCGGGTTGCCCGCAGCTCCAGGGCGATATCGGACAGCGCGACTTTCCCCCGCGCCTGGATCATCCCCAGAAGCTGACGCTGTTTCTCCGCGACCTCCGCCTCCTGGGCCTCCACCGCCCCCCGCCGCCACAAATAGAGCCCGGCGACCAGCAGGGGAGAGAGCACCAGGAAGATGAGGAAGGCCCCCAGAGCGAAGCCTCCAGGGGTCAGCTCCGCTCGGGCCCGCTGGATGGCCAGGAAGCCGAGGAAGGCCATCCCCAGGAAGAGGCCGGTGCCGATCATGAGGACCCCGAGGGTCTGCATGGTGCGTGGATGCATGCCACCTCCCTCCTGCGGACGGAAATGGGCGGCTTCGCTGGGGCCAGGAGCCTCCAGGCGAAGGCCAGCCGCGCAACTTCTCATCCGAATCCGCTCCGGCCCCCTCCGCCGCCCCCGCCGCCGAAGCCCCCGCCGCCGCTCCAGCGCCCGCCGCCCCCTCGATCGGAAGGCGGACGGCTGACAAAGGTATCCGCGGCGGTGTTGAGCATGCCCGTCAGGCTCTCCGCGAAGGCGTTCAGGCCCCCGGTCAGGGCCGTCGCCGCATCATCCAGCGAAGGCACCCCCAGCCCTCCAGGGGAGGGAACGGGAGCGGCATGGCCCGGAACCCTCCCCGGCGCGGAAGCCGGATGCGGATCGATCCACGGCCGATACCACGGCGGCGGTGGGAGATCGGGGGCCAGCTCCTGCCACTGCCGCAGGAACCGGCGCTCCATCCCGAAGGCGATCGCATAGGGAAGATACGCTTCGAGCCGCGCCCGGGCCTCATCCGGGGCCAGCTGCTGAAGCCGACGCAACCCCCGGGCGAAAGCCCGCCAGCGGGCGGCCAGCTCTGCTCCTTTCCGGGTTTTCCGGGGCATATGGGGGGCGATCAGAAACCATGCGAGGGCGGTTCCCCCCAGACCCACGGCCACGGCCCACATCCCCCAGAGCCCCTCACCGCTCCAGTTCCCCGCGGCGATGCCCGCCAGCACCGCCAGGCCGCCGAAGGCAAAGGCCAGCAACTGATACCGCCCCCGCACCCGATCGGGGCGGCCGGCAAACCAGCCCGCCTGGGCGACCGCCCGATACAGCGCCGCCTCGATCTCCGGCAGACGACGGAAGAAGCGATAGCGGAGCTCCCCCAGACGGCGAGCCGGGCTTCCGTTGAAAAGGGCGCGCAGCAAAACCGCTTCGAAGGGCCGCAGATCGTTTTCCTGTCCGGTCCGCCGAAGGATGAAATCCCGGCGGAAGCCTTCGCGGATCTCCTCGATCGTCAACACCCCCCGCCGGGCCAGATCCACCACCGTCGCCAGGATATCCCGCAGGTCCGCCCGCTCGTCCAGCAGCACGCCCACCATCGCCGGAGGATCCGTGGAAGGCGGCTCGGCGAGCTGATCCGGCACGACCCCGACATCAGGATCCCGTCCCCGTGCCGCCCAGAGGGCAAGGGCCAGGGCCGGCCCGCCGACCAGCAGCAACAGCCCCAGGGCCAGCAGCCCCAGGTTATACAGGGGCAGGCGATCCTCCTGGACCTGCCATGCGGGGGGCTCCGGCGGCAGGATGCCATGGGGAAACTGGATGCGGATCTCGAAGGACTCATCCGGTTGAAGGGGGCGCCGGACCTGGAAGCGAACGGTCCGCCCGCCTTCCAGGATCTCCCCATCGGCCGGGCCGTAGGCGGCGATCCGCTGGGCCAGCGCGCCGGGGGGCAGGACCACCGTGACAGTGCTGCGGCGGATCTCATAGGCATGCTCCGCGGGGAGCGGGTTCCACCACAGCTGATCCCCTTCCGGATATCGCCGGATCGCGCCCCGGACCTGATAGCGCAGGTGGAACGTCCGGACCGCGTTGGTGGTGGGCGGGAAAAACCACCGGACCGTGATCCCCTCGCGGCTTTCCTCCACCTCATACGTGAACGGCTGGCCGGAAGGCTCGCGACGATAGGTCGCTTCATCATCCCGGAGATCCAGGATGGTGATCCCCTCGGTGCGCCGGAGGGGGATCTCCCGGAACCCCCGGCGGAACGTTCCATTGAAGCGAATCGTTTGATGTTCCGCGACCTCCATCGTCCCATCCGGCCGCACCTGGATCTCCACATCAAAGCGCTCAGCGACGGCCCCGGAGGATTGAGCATGGAGCGCCGGGGCGAAGCTTCCCCAGACGCTGAGCCCAAGCCCCAGCACAATGCCCCACCGGATCCACTTCCCGATGCGCTTCATGGGGGAATCCCCGCGCCAGAGTTCATCCGCACAGCGAAGAGAGAATCTCATGCCCGTGAATTCAAGCCTGACGGCATGATACGCAGTTTCG
>BEHY01000115.1 GCA_002898735.1 Candidatus Thermoflexus japonica | reverse complement strand
TTAGACCGATGGATGGACCAGCGCCTCCGCCATGACCTCGGCGACGTCTCGAACCGGGATCTGGTCGGCCACGCCTTTGCTCTGGGCGGCGGAGGTCAGCATGAGATGACAGAAGGGACAGGCGACGGCAATCCCCTGGGGGCCTACCCCCATCGCTTCCTCCAGACGCTGGAGGTGGATCGGACGGGCTTGCGGCGTATCCATCCAGACCTGGGCACCGCCCGCGCCACAACAGAACCCTCGCTCCCGGCTCCGGGCCATCTCCACCAGCTCCACCCCGCTCTCCTGCAGCAGACGCCGGGGCGCGTCGAAGATCCCGTTGTAACGGCCCAGGTAGCAGGAATCGTGGAAGGTCCAGCGCTGCGCCACCTCCCGCTTCATCCTCAGCCGGCCCTCCTCCACCAGACGCGCCAGGAACTCGGTGTGATGAACCACCTCGAACCGTCCCCCCAACTGAGGGTATTCATTGCGGAAGGTGTTGTAACAATGCGGGCACATGGTGAGCAAGGTGCGGAACCGATAGGACCGCAACGTCTCCAGGATGGCCTCCGTGGCGGCGACATACATGGCCTCGTGGCCGGCGCGGCGGGCCCACTCGGCGGTACACGTCTCCTCGTCCCCCAGCACAGCGAAGTCCACCCCGGCGGCCTGGAGCAGGCGGACGATGGCCCGGGCGGTGCGCTGGCCGTTGGGATCGAAAGCGCCCGCGCACCCCACCCAGAAAAGGACCTCCGCCTCCCCCTTCTCTGCCATCACCGGCACCTCCAGCCCTTTCGCCCACTCCAGCCGCGATGTCCGCTGCCCCCATGGGTTGCCCGTCCGTTCGGTGTTGCGGAAAGTGTTGGAGAGGGAGGCGGGGATGTCCCCTTCCATCAGGGTCAGGTATCGCCGCATGCCGACGATGAGATCGACGTGCTCGATCAGCACCGGGCACTCAGAGACACACGCATAGCAGGTGGTGCAGGCCCAGACGGCCTCTTTCGGCGTCACCGCCCCGGCCAGGGCCAGGCGATCCTCCTGGATCTGGATGGGCGCGAAGGGATTCAGGGTGGGCGGCAACACCGCATGGAGGGTATTCCGCACGTCCAGCACCACCTGCTTGGGGTTCAGGGGGGTCCCTGCGGCGTAAGCCGGACAGGCCGCCTGGCACCGCCCGCACTCGGTGCACGCCTCCCCATTCAGCAGCTGTACCCACGTCAGATCCCGCAGCGTCCCGATCCCCAGCCGCTCCGCCGTTTCCAGGTCCGGGATCGGGGCCAGGGCCCCGTTGGGCCGATCCAGACGGGAGAAGAACACATTGAGCGTGGAGGAGACGATATGAACCAGGAAGCCCACCGGGATGAAGACATAGGTGAGGCCGGCCAGGGCGGCGTGGAAGGTCCAGGTCGCCTGATGGAGGGGGCGCAGGATGTCTTCACCGAGGCCGATGGCGATCCAGACCTGACCGAGGCTCCACCCCATAAAGGAGGCGGGCCCCCACGGCGGGCGCTGCACGGCCATGCGGAAGGATTCCAGAAGCCAGCCGGTGGCGATCAGAACCAGCAGCCAGATCAGTGCCAGGTCGAACCGACGGCCGTAGCTCAATTTGGGCGGGCGCGCTCCATACCGGCGCCACGCCAGCACCCCCAGCCCAATCAGAGCGAGCAGGGTGAAGAGGTCCAGCGCGAACTCGTAGACCAGATAGATCTCCCCCCGCAGAAACCTGAAGACGTCCGCATCGATGAAGGCCAGGGTCGTTCCGATGAAGAAAATCACGAACCCCCAGAACAGCGAGGCGTGGGAGAGCCCTCCGATCGGATCCCGGAGCACCCGCCGCTGCCCCAGGACGTAGGTGAGCACCCGTTTCAGGCGCTCCGGGATGTGGTCGAAACGCAGCTCCGGCCGGCCCACCGCCCACCAGATCCGGATGCGCCGGTAGAAGGAAAGGAGGAAGATGGCGAGACAGAGCGCGTGGAAGATATAGACCGCTGGCTGGGCCCACGCGGGCATGTTCCAGAGGTTAATTCGCTCCGGCATATGACTCCCTCCCGCTGGCAGGATCCCTGCGGCGCTGGAGACGGTGGATTCCAGTTTAGCACACCGAATGTTCGAGAGTTGTTCAGGTGAGGAGGTCGGTTTAAAATCAAAACGACGAAAATCGATCCGGCGATGAGGCTCGCCGGGCGGGGCTTTCCCCGCGAACCGCCATGCCCCGGGCGTGGCTGATAGCCTCTATCCCACGGATGGGATAGAGGCTTTTTTGTTATCCGGCCCATGGGCCGCGCCGCCGGATTCCCATGCGAGAGGATGGAGGCCCTCCCCCCCCTGCCCGCAGCCCGAAAGGGCACGGGCCGGGAGGAGGAAGGCGTTCTGGCCGGGATCGCGGGATGCCTTCGGCGCCCCCGCGATCCCGGAGGCCCCCTGGGGAAGCAAGCTGTTGAGGAATGCCCATGAGCTGGGGACTGGCAAATCTGAACCATGCCATGCGGCAACCCGGCTGTCCGCTGTGCCGCCTGCAGCGCGAGGCCGAGGCTCGTTACCTGGAGAACCTGCTCTGGGAGAACGTCAACGACCCGGCGACTCGGGAGCAGTGGGCAGCGGGGCTGGGATTCTGCAGCCGACATGCCTGGCAATTGCAACGCCTGGAGGCCCGGCGTTACGGAGATGGACTGGGCAACGCCATCCTCTACGAGGATCTCCTGCAACGGATCCTCCCGGTCCTGGAGACGCTCGCCCGGCCACCGGCTGAGGATCCCCTTTCCCTTTACCGGCGGCTGGGCCGGTTTCTCCCCCGCTTCCTCGATCGGGGGCGTGCCCTCCGGGGAATCCCGGGCCTCCAGGGGCGCCAGCGATGCCGGGTGTGTCGGCTGGGAGAGGAGACGGCCCGGGCCTATGCCGAATGGCTGATCGAAGGCCTGGCGGAGGCGGATGTCCGCGAGCGCTATGAAACTTCGGATGGGTTATGCCTGCCCCACCTGCGGATGGCGCTTTCCGGGGCGCGCGACCGGGCACCCCAGGCTGTTGCCTGGCTGGCCAGCCATGCCGCCCAGCGCCTCCAGCGTCTGCTGGGGAATCTGCAGGAATACATCCGAAAGCACGACTGGAATCACCGTCACGAGCCGATGAGCCATGAAGAACGCAGAGCCTGGATTCGCGCCGTGGCCTTCTTTGCCGGGGAGGTGGAGGACAATGGTTCGCTGGACGATCGAGGTGGATGAAGAAACGGCACGCCGCTGGCAGGCCTCCTGGGAGTCTCGGGGCCTGAGCGAAACCGAGGGCCTGCTCTACTTTTTGGGACTGGGGGCGGCTTATGCAGAGGGCCAGGCCGTCCTCTCCGGCGTGGCCGCCGGAACCCATTCCGCGGAGGAAGTGGAGCGCCTGATCCGGCGCCTGGTGGAAATGGAGGGGCGTTACGCGGTGATGAAGTTCCGTCTCTTCCAGGCGGAGCAGGCGCTGCGGCGGTGGGAGCTCAGCCATGGGGCCATCGAGACGATGAGCGCGGGGCTCCAGGAAGTGGTCCGCCGTCTGCAGCAGGAGAACGCCCGTCTCCGGGAGGCGCTGCGCCGTCTTCAGGGAAATCGAGCGGCAGCGCCCGATCTGGATGAGGATGGAGGGGTCTGAACATCCAGCAGGAGGCATCGGATGGAGCGGCTCACCCGATTCTGCCCGGAATGCTGGGCCGAAGTGCCCGCGGGGGAGCAGGCCGTTTGCCCCGCCTGCGGCGCTTCTCTGGCGGAAGAGCGGGACTTCTTCGAGAAATTGCTTCGCGCCCTCTGGCATCCCGAGCGAACCCGGGCGGCAACCGCGGCGACCATCCTGGGGCAGCTTGGGGATCCACGGGCAGTGCCCTCTCTGATCGAAGCCGCCCTCCACGCTCGGGACTTCGGGGTTCAGGAGGCGGCCGTGCGCAGCCTGAAGCAAATCGGGGATCCCCGGGCGATCCCGGCCCTGGTGGTGCTGTTGCGGTGGGAGAGCCCCCTCCCCGTGCGCCTGGCCGTGGTGGAGGCGTTGGGGAGTTTCAACGATCCGCGGGCGCGGGAAGCCCTGCGGAGCGCTTTGAATGACCCCTCCGAGGCGGTGCGGCGAGCCGCCCGGGAGGCGTGGGAAGCGCCTGTCCGCCCGATGTGAGGATCCAGCCCCCCTCCATCGGTGAGACCATCCCCTTCCCGGCTTCCTGCCATCGCGCGGCCCTTCAACGGAAGAGCTTCAATCCAGCCGGGCGGCCGCGGCGGCGATGAAGGCCTTGAACAGCGGATGCGGGCGGTTGGGCCGGCTCTTGAACTCGGGATGAAACTGCGTCCCCAGCATGAAGGGATGATCCGCCAGCTCCACGATCTCCACCAGCCGGCCGTCGGGTGAAAGGCCGCTCAGCACCAGCCCGGCCCGCTGGAGGAGATCCCGATAGGCGTTGTTGAATTCGAAACGATGACGATGCCGCTCGTAAACCAGATCCACCCCATACGCCTCGGCGGCCCGGGTTCCCGGAACCAGCACGCATGGATACGCGCCCAGCCGCATCGTCCCGCCCAGATCTGTAATGTCCCGCTGCTCCGGCAGCAGATCGATCACCGGATAGCGGGTATGCGGATTGAACTCGGTGCTGTTGGGCTCGTCGGAGCCGAGGACATGACGGGCGAGCTCGATGACCATCACCTGCATCCCCAGGCACAGGCCCAGGTAGGGAACCTTATGCTCCCGGGCGTAGCGGGCAGCCAGGATCTTCCCCTCCACCCCCCGATAGCCGAAGCCGCCGGGCACCACAATCCCATGGACCCGCCGCAGGCGATCCCAGCAGCGACCATGCTCCAGGTCCTCCGCCGGGATCCACTCGATCTGCACGTCCACCCCATGGGCGACGCCCGCGTGGATCAGGGCCTCCCGGACGCTGATGTAAGCGTCGTGGAGGTCCACATATTTGCCCACCAGGGCGATGGGCAGTTTTTCCTTCGGACGCCGCATCTCGCTCACCATCCGGGACCACTCGGTCCAGTCCGGATCGCGGCCCGGGAGGCCCAGCCGTTCCACCACGAAGGCTCCCAGCCCGGCCTCCTCCAGCATCAGGGGGACCTCATAAAGGATCTTCGCGGTGGGCAGCGGGATCACCGCCCGCAGGTCCACATCGCAGAACAGGGCGATCTTCTCCCGCAGGCTGTCGGGGATCGGGTGGTCGGCCCGGGCGATGATGACATCGGGCTGGATGCCCACGCTGCGCAGGGTGTTGACGCTGTGCTGGGTCGGCTTGGTCTTGAGCTCCCCGGTGGCGCCGATGTAAGGGAGCCAGGTCACATGGATATAGAGGACGTTGTCCCGCCCCACGTCGCGCCGCATCTGCCGGATGGCCTCCAGGAAGGGGAGCCCCTCGATGTCGCCCACCGTGCCGCCCACCTCCACGATCACCACATCGGGGTTGTGGTGGGCTTTGGCGACCAGGCCGATGCGCCGCTTGATCTCGTTGGTGATGTGAGGGATGACCTGGACCGTCCCCCCCAGGTAATCGCCCCGGCGTTCCTTGGCGATCACCTCGGCGTAGATCTGCCCGGTGGTGACGTTGCTCGCCCGGGTCAGGTTCTCATCGATGAAACGCTCGTAATGCCCCAGGTCCAGATCCGTCTCCGCGCCGTCCTCAGTGACGAAAACCTCCCCATGCTGGAAGGGGTTCATCGTCCCCGGGTCCACATTGATGTAAGGATCCAGCTTCTGCATGGTCACCCGGAGCCCCCGGGTCTTCAACACCCGCCCGAGGGCCGCTGCGGCCACCCCTTTCCCAACGCTGCTCACCACGCCGCCCGTGCAGAAAATATATTTGGTCATGCACGCCTCCCGGTGGTGGGGGCGACCCGACGGGTCGCCCCTCATGCG
>BEHY01000114.1 GCA_002898735.1 Candidatus Thermoflexus japonica | reverse complement strand
CGCCGACGTCAGCGTCGTCTTCCCATGATCAATATGCCCAATCGTCCCCACATTCACATGCGGCTTCGCCCGCACAAACACCGCCTTCGACATCGCTGCACCTCCACAGGTTGTTTTGAACGCTGATCGGGATGATCGATGATCTTGCAACCCCGTCGTTATCGGCCCACAGGCTTCTTCTCGCCCGCCCGGATGATCGACTCCGCAATATACAGCGGCACCTCCGCGTAATGATCAAATTCCATCGAGAAGGTGCCACGGCCCTGCGTGATGGAGCGCAGCGTGGTGGCGTAGCCGAACATCTCGGCCAGGGGCACCAGCGCCCGGATGGCCTGGATTCCCTTCCCCCGGTTCTCGATCCCCTGGATCTGGGCCCGACGGGAGGAGAGATCCCCCACCACATCCCCGGTGTAGGTCTCCGGGACGATGACCTCCACCCGCATGATCGGTTCGAGCAACACAGGAGCGGCCTTCTCCGCCGCGTTCCGGAGCGCCAGGGAGGCCGCCACCTTGAAGGCCATCTCCGAGGAGTCCACCTCGTGGTAGGAGCCGCCGACCAGGGTAGCCCGGATATCCGTCAGCGGATACCCGGCCAGCACCCCGGCCTCCATCGCCTCGATCAGGCCCTTCTCGATGGCCGGGATGAACTCCTTGGGGATGACCCCGCCGACGGTGGCATCGACGAACTCAAACCCCTTGCCCCGCTCCAGAGGCTCGAAATCGATGATCACGTGTCCATACTGACCGCGGCCGCCGGTCTGCCGCACGAAACGGCCCTCCACCCCCTTCACCGGCCGGGTGAACGTCTCCCGGTAAGCTACCCGGGGGCGCCCCACATTCGCCTGCACCCGGAATTCCCGCTTCATCCGCTCGATCAGGACCTCCAGGTGCAGCTCCCCCATCCCGGAGATGATGGTCTGGCCTGTTTCCGGATCCGTGCGGACCCGGAAGGTAGGATCCTCCTCCGCCAGTTTGCGCAGGGCCTCGCTCAAGCGATCCTGATCGGCGATCGTCTTGGGCTCAATGGCCACCGAGACCACCGGCTCCGGGAAGGTGATGCTTTCCAAGATGATGGGCGCTTCCGGATCACACAGCGTGTCGCCGGTGAAGGTATCCTTCAGGCCCAGCGTGGCCGCGATATCCCCCGCGTAGACCTCCTTGATCTCCTCCCGGCGATCCGCGTGCATCCGCAGGACCCGGCCCACGCGCTCCCGCTTGTTCCCACGGGTGGAGTTTGTGATCTGCTGGCCTGCCGTGATCTTCCCGGAATAGACCCGGAAATAGACCAGGCGGCCGACGTAAGGATCGGTCACCACCTTGAACACCAGGGCGGCCAGCGGGGCGTCGTCCGAAGCCGGCCGGGTTTCCTCCTGGCCGGTGATCGGGTTCACCCCCTTCACCGGTGGGATGTCCACAGGGGAAGGCAGGTAATCCACGATCGCGTCCAGCAGCGGCTGGATCCCTTTATTGCGGAGAGCGGAGCCGCACAGCACGGGGACCAGCTTCCCGGCGATGGTGGCCCAACGGAGGGCCGCCCGGAGCTCCTCCGTCGTGATCGGCTCACCCTCCAGGTATTTCATCGTCAGCTCATCGTCGGTCTCGGCGATCCGCTCCACCAGGGTCTCCCGGGCCTGCCGGGCCTCCTCCTCCAGTTCCGGAGGGATCGGCTCATAGGCCATCTGGGTCCCCAGCTCATCCACCCAGTAGATCGCCCGCATCTCCAGGAGATCCACCACCCCCCGGAAATCGGCCTCCGCCCCGATGGGGATCTGAACCGGAACCGGATTGGCCCCCAGCCGGTCCCGGATCATCTGGATCGTGTTCCAGAAATCCGCCCCCACCCGATCCATCTTGTTCACGAAACAGATGCGGGGAACCCCGTAACGGTCCGCCTGGCGCCACACCGTCTCGGACTGAGGCTCCACCCCATGAACGGCGTCAAAAACAACGACACCCCCGTCCAGCACACGCAGGCTCCGTTGGACCTCGGCGGTGAAATCGATGTGCCCGGGGGTGTCGATGATATTGATCTGGTGTTCCCGCCAGTAACAGGCGACGGTCGCGGCGGTAATGGTGATCCCCCGCTCGCGCTCCAGCTCCATATAGTCCGTGACGGTGGTCCCCTCGTCTACGGAGCCCAGCTTATAGGTTTTGCCGGTATAGAACAGAATGCGCTCCGTGGTGGTCGTTTTACCGGCATCGATGTGCGCGATGATTCCGATATTTCGGATCTTCTCAATCGGAACTTCCCGTGGCATCTCTCCTTGCTCCTCAGGACCTGCATGGGCGAACGCGATTCCGGAGAGGCCGGATGACCCTTCCCCCCGTTTCTCTCCCGTATCCTGATGGCCTCCTGGGCCCAATGGGGAGAGGGGCACACGTAGCTGGACCTGGATCCGCGAGACGGAATAACCTCTCTCCCCTTACTTCGGGACCTCAAGGGGCGCCGAAGGCGCTCCCGCGGCCCTGAAAGCCCGCAGGAAAGGGCCTGCGGCGGTGTTCTTCAGGTCGGGACCAGCTGCCTTCGACGGCCGGTCCATTTTCCAAAATCGGCGGGAAACCAGCCGGTTGTTCAGCGACAGGGTTACGGCCCCTTGCCGTCGCGCCTGCCGCGAACAGCGATCTACCCGAAGGCTTCCATTCGAGGGGCGGGATAACCCCTCCCCCGGGAGAAGGTCAACGGTGCAACTCCTGGCAAGAATCCTCAAGGGGTGAGCGCCCTTCTCGAACCCTGAACCGGCTGCTCACCACCGATAATGCGCGAAGGCCCGGTTGGCCTCCGCCATGCGATGCGTGTCCTCGCGCTTTTTAACGGCCGCCCCGGTCCCATTGGCCGCATCGATCAGTTCCGCCGCCAGCTTCTCGATCATCGACTTCCCGGGGCGTTCCCGAGCGGCGTTCACGATCCAGCGCAACGCCAAGCTCACCTGGCGATCCGGCGGCACCTCCAGAGGGATCTGATAGGTAGCCCCGCCCACCCGGCGCGGCCGAACCTCCAGAAGCGGCTTGGTGTTCGCCATGGCCTTCTCAAAGATCTCCATAGCCGGCCGCCCCGTGCGGCGCTCGATTAAATCGAAGGCGCCGTAGACGATCCGCATCGCCAGGCTCTTTTTGCCGTTCATCATCACTTTGTTGATCAGCTTGGCGACCAGGACGCTATTATACCGGATGTCGGGAGCGATCTCGCGTTTCGGCGCACGACCCCGTCGCATGGATCTCCTTCCTGTCAGCCGGGATTCATCCGTCTGCCTCAGGGAGGACAAACAGCTCTGCTCAGGATTCCGGAAGCCCCAACGAGACGGAAAGCGGTTCTGTCCACTCCGTCGAGCCCGCAACACCGCGGAACGCCACCCGCAGCGCTGCATCGGGAAAGAGGGTCCAGTGGAAGTCCTACCCGGCAGACGCAACAAGAGATTATAGCGGCAAGGTGAAAACCTGTCAAACCCCGAAGAGGATGTCCCGTTAAACGCTAACGGGAAGCTCCCTGCCAGAGGAGGAGGAGGATCCCCGCGACCACCAGGACCCACAGCCACATCACCGCGGGGTGGCTGAGGAACTCCAGAACCTGCCGCAGGATCCCGGCGGGGCGGGAGATAAGGCGCGTGAGGCCTCCATACATCCAGTCCAGCGACAGGAACGGGCGCACCCGGGCCCATCCCCGGGCCGCGGCATGCACCTTCCCGGCCTGCCATAGCCCCACGATCCCCAGCCCGAGGCTCGCGAGCAGGGGAAGCCGAAAAATCCGCGGCACATCCTGCCAGGCCCCGAAAAGCCCGCCCAGCGCGATCAGCCCGCTCACCCCCAGCGTCAGCGCCAGGCCGTAAGAGATCCGCCCGATCCGTTCGGAGGGCAGAGGGTCCTCCGCTTCCCGAAGCCAGCCCCGGCATAAGGCGCCCAGAAGCAAAGCCGGAGGAATCACCAGGAAGGGCCAGGCCCAGAAAGGCCATGCCCGAAAGGGGGCCGCGGCGATCCCTGGGCCCGGCATGATCGGCAGGCCAGCGAGGGTCAGGATCGCCGCCAGGGCCGGAAAGCCCCACAGGGAGGTTCGATCGAAGGGGCGGCCGGCGAAGATCAGGGCGAAGCAGATCGGCCACAGGATGGCCGCAAGCGGAGCGACATCCGGATGGGCCAGCCCGGCCAGCGCCCACCAGGCAGCGTTTCCCCATGCCGCCTCCACCAGACCCGCCCGGGGATCGGGCTCTGCCCAGGCCCACAATCCGCCCAGCAGGGCAGTCAACCCCAGGGCCATGGCCACCCACGGCATCCCCGGCCACCCGCGGATCAGCGGGACGAGATGGGCCCATAGCATCAGGCCCGCGGATGTCGGGAGGATGTAGAGCAGCGCGGCGCGATCGACCTCATCCGCCAGCTCCGGCGGCCGCCCCACGTGAAAGGGGTAGATATCCAGGCGGATCAGGACAGCGAGCACCAGGAACGGAAGAGGCGCGATCCCCTCCATGCGGCTCCAGAAGAGGCTATCGCCGGAGCGCCAGATCTGCCAGGCGGCCGCCCAGAGGCTCAAGAGGGCAGCCCCGTTCACCAGGCCGGCCAGGACAGCCCGATCCGCCACCGCCTGGCCCCGTCGGATGAGGAGGAGGGCCAGGAACATCGCATCCAGCATGGCCCACGTCATCAGAAGGGTGAAGAGATCGGCGGCCAGAGCGGCCCCGGTGGCCACGATCACCATCCCGAGGGCCAGCGCCCGAGGCCATCCCCGCCCCTGACCGGGATGGGCCACCCACATCCAGGCGACCAGGAACCCGGCCAGCAGAACCCCCAGGCCCTGCCCCCAGACCGCAGGGGTGAGGCGAAAGACCCAGGCCGTCTGGAAGATGGAGAACGGCCGCTCCAGACGAAGGGCCACCTCCTGAGGAGGCTGGCGCCACGCCAGCAGCCAGAGCCCCAGGGCCCCCGTTAAAGCCAGGCCCATCGCCAGGCTGGTCCCCCGCAGGCCCGGAAGCCGTCGCCCCACCCCGACGCCCAGGATCCCGATCCCCAGCGCGATCCACGCCCAGATGATCCACTCCATCGCGCTTCCCCGGATGGACTCCGCGTATGCGCTGGACCTCGATCTTCCCCTCGCTAAGGCCCTTTCAGGATCAGAGGAAGCCAGATCCGCCGATCCAGGATCCGCTCCTCGATCCACATCAGGCGATTGTCCCCCTCATGGCTGAGGATGGCAAGCCGGGCGCCTGGATCAAAGACCATATCCCTCGGGGCGATCCCGGGGGTGAGGATCCTCCGCACCCTGGGGCCCTCCAGGGCCGCCACCTGGACATCCCCGGCCACATAGGCCAGGCGGCTCCAGGGGCTCACCCAGACCCGACGGGGCTCGAAGGGGAGCGAGACCGTGAACACCAGCTCCGTCCCGACCAGCACCGCCACCTGACGCGTCCCACTCAGGGCCACATAGACCCGGCCGGACTCGGGATCCGCCCCGATGGACACGGGCACCCCCTCCACGGTCCGGCTGGCTACCCGCGTGGCGCCCTCGAAGATCCATACGGTGCCGGTGGGCCCGATCCCGGATCCCACATAGGCCAGGCCGTTCGCCGGCTGCACCGCCAGCGCCCGGGGCGGGTAAACCTCCCCCAGGGTGGTCAGCCAGAAAGAGGCGGTGATCGGATGGGTCAGCGAGAAAACCGCAAGCTGGGCGGAGCTCCTGGCGTAGAGATAGTTCCGTCCGGGGTCTACCGCGATCTCCCGAACCGGAGGCCAGAACAGAGGGTCACTCCCAATGGGAAGGGTGCTGACCGTCGTCCCCGTGATCGCCAGCAGCCACCTGTCGGAGGTTCCTCCCCAGATCACACCGTGGGCAGGATCCGGGGACAGGATCTGGATGGAGGAGCTCAGAACCTGGGTGATCCACCCATCCTCCCGAAGAATCCACAGCAATTCAAACCCGGGATGTGCGACATACACCCATCCGGTCCCCGTATCCACCGCCATCCGGCGTTCCTGGGGCAAAAGGATCGGATGGGCCCAGGGGGAAAGCGGGCTGCGGGTGAGGACCTCGGTTCCGGAGAGGACGTAGAGGATGCCCTCGAACGCGTTCAGCGCATAAAGCCGCTTCCCGTCCGGGGAGAGCGCCAGGGCGCCCAGGCCGAACCCGTCCCGGTATTCCGCAACCGGGGTGGTTCGGCTGAGGACCAGAAGATCCGTTGAAAGCGCCGGATCAGGTTCCTTCCCCGTCACATAAACCCACGAATGGGGGTGGGGCACAA
>BEHY01000113.1 GCA_002898735.1 Candidatus Thermoflexus japonica | reverse complement strand
TGTCCCCGGCCGCTGAGGGAGGTCGAGGGTGCGAGCCGGGTGTGGGCCGGATACAATGAAATTCGGGAAGCCCGTCGGGCATCAGGAGCGAGGGCGTGTGGAGATCGCGGGCAGTGAAGGCGCCTTTTCGGAATCCGCGGGGCGAGGCGTTCCCTGAAAGGAGCGGGCTGGAGACCGCCATGGCGCGCGCGATCCGGCGATGGCTGGTGTTGCTCCCGCTGGTGGCGGCCTGCCGTTCCGCCGCCGGCGCCCGTTATGTCACGGATTTCACCGACGGCGCGCCCGGGTGGTTTCTCCCCGCCGAGGCGCGCTTTGCTGCGCGCGTTGAGGACGGCCATCTGGTCCTGAGCCTGAATCCACCCCGCATGGTCGCCTGGGCGCTCTCCCCCTTCGCCTTCCGGGATGGCCAGGTGGAAGTGGAGGGGACGTTGCTGGAGGGGCCATCCTCCGCGGATTACGGCCTGATCCTTCAGGCCCGACCAGGGCGGTTCTATCGCTTCGCGGTCAGCGCGGATGGCTATTACGGGGTCTTTGCCTATGATCGGGGGAACTGGCGAACCCTTGTGGACTGGACGACCCACGCGGCCATCCGGACCGGGCGGACCACCAACCACCTGCGGGTTCGATGCGCGGGCGCGGAGATGATCTTCTGGGTGAATGGCGTCGAGGTCGCCCGGGTTCCGCGAGGATCCGATCCCGGGGAAGGGCAGGTGGGGGTGAGCGTCGGGACCATGGTCCGGGGCGGCGCCCGCGTGGCGTTCGATCGGTTCATCGCGGTGCGGGATCGCTGAAACCACGGCGGGGCCGGCGTGTGCGCGGGGGCTGGGGAAGCTCGCTCCTGAAAGCGGGATCGCGTGCTCCTGCGCCGCTTTTTCCTTCCCCCTCCCACAGCCCTCCGGGCCGTGGGAGGGGGAAGCCTTCGGATTGCCTCCCACAGGGGCCAGCGCCTTAACGGATCGCCCGCTCCGTTTCCGCGTCGAAGAGGTGCATTCGATCCATATCGAAGAGCACGCGGATGGTGTTCCCCACCAGGGCCCGGGTCCGCGGATCCACCCGGGCGACGAAGGTCTGGCGATCCGCTACCAGGTGAAGGTGGATCTCGCTGCCCATCAGCTCCCGCACATCCACCCGCGCCTGCACCTCTGCGGGGTGATTCAGGGGTGGGGCGAATTCGGGGTCGTAGATGTGCTCCGGCCGCAGGCCGAAGATCACCCGCCGCCCTGCATAGGGACGGTAGGCGGTGATCCGATCGGAGGGGACCGGCACGCGGAAGGCCCCGGTGTCCACCCAGAGGGCATCCCCCTCCGGCACCAGCCGGGCCTCGAAGAAATTCATGGGCGGTGAGCCGATGAACCCGGCGACGAACAGGTTGTCGGGCCGCTCGTAGAGATTTTGCGGGGTATCGACCTGCTGGAGCACCCCATCCTTCATCACGGCGATGCGGGTGCCCATGGTCATCGCCTCAACCTGATCGTGGGTCACGTAGACGAAGGTCGTCCCCAGCCGCTGATGCAGCTTGATCAGCTCCGCCCGCGTCTGCACCCGCAGCTTCGCGTCCAGGTTGGAAAGCGGCTCATCGAACAGGAAGACCGCCGGGTCGCGCACGATGGCCCGGGCCACGGCCACTCGCTGGCGCTGGCCGCCCGACAGCTGCCGCGGCTTGCGGTCCAGCAGATGCTCGATCTCCAGCATCCGTGCCGCCTCCCGCACCCGACGCTCGATCTCCGGCTTGGGGACCTTGCGCATGCGCAGGCCGAAGGCGATGTTGTCGTAGACGTTCATGTGGGGATAGAGGGCGTAGGACTGGAAGACCATCGCGATATTGCGGTCCTTGGGGGGGATCTCCGTCACATCCCGGTCCCCGATGTAGATCCGACCCCGGGTGACCTCCTCCAGGCCCGCCAGGAGGCGCAGGGTGGTGGTCTTGCCGCATCCTGAGGGGCCAACCAGCACCAGGAATTCCCCATCCGGGATGTAAAGCGTGAGATCTTTCACTGCCACAACGTTCCCAAATTGCTTGGTCACGTTCTCAAACGCCACGCTCGCCATGAGCCTTACCCCCTGAGCGGAATCCGCCGTCCGGGACCCATCCGCCTCGATGCCGGCGTGGCGGCTCAGGGCCCTTTCAACTTATTGTAATCGGGTCTGCAGGGTTGAGCAACGGTTCGCGACGGGGTTCAGCCCCGCATTGGAACCAGGATGCCGGCTTCTATCCTGAGGGGCCTTCGCCTGACCCATCCCGGGCCACTTCTGGAGTGCAGGATATTGCTGAGCTGTGGCGAGGCTTCATAAAATGGATATAATGTGCGCTTTTGAAAGGATCCTCCATCGCCGCGATCCAGGAGGTCAGGGGAATGCGCTGCATCGGGGTGATGACGAGCGGAGGGGATGCGCCGGGCATGAACGCCTGTATTCGAGCGGTGGTGCGCACTGCGGCCTATCACGGCGTGAAGGTGCTGGGGATCCGGCGGGGCTTCCAGGGCCTGATCGAGGGGGAAATCGTGGAGCTCCGCCCGCGGGATGTGGGGGGCATCATCCAGCGGGGCGGGACCATCCTGCAGACCGCCCGCTCGAAGGAATTCATGACGGAGGAAGGGCAGCGCAAGGCGTTGCGCCGCCTGAACCAGTATGGGATCGAGGGGCTGGTGGTGATCGGGGGCGACGGCTCCATGCGGGGGGCCCTGGCGCTTCACCGACGCGGCTTTGCGGTGGTGGGGGTCCCCGCCAGCATCGATAACGACATCTGGGGCACCCACATGAGCATTGGGGTCGACACGGCCCTCAACACGATCATCGATGCCATCGACCGGCTCCGGGATACGGCCTCCTCGATCGGACGGGCTTTCCTGGTGGAAACCATGGGGCGGGATTGCGGATATCTGGCCCTGATTGCGGGGGTGATCGGCGGGGCGGAGATGGTGTTGATCCCGGAGCGGGAGACCAGCCTCGAGGAGGTCGCTCGGGCGGTGATGGATGCCTACGAGCGGGGGAAGACCCATGCGCTGATCGTGATCGCCGAAGGAGCTCCTTACCGGACGACGGAGGTCGCCAAGTTCCTGGAGAGCCACCCCATCGGCTTCGACGTGCGCATCACCATCCTGGGCCACATCCAGCGCGGGGGAAGCCCCACGGCTTTTGATCGTCTGCTGGCCACCCGCATGGGGGTCAAGGCGGTGGAGGCCCTGCTGGCCGGAGAGCGCGGGGTGATGACTGCCCTGCAGGGGCGGGAGATCGTGACCATCCCCCTGGAGGAGGTGGTGCAGCGTCGGCGGGAGGCCAACCTCACTTATTACGATATGGTGCTGATGCTGGCCCGTTGAATCGCAGGAGGTGGGAAGGCCCCCTTCAGCGGCCTTCCCCGCTTCCCACCCCCCCGGCTGGACTCAGGCCTGCAGGGAATGCGCGGCCGCCGGGCCCGTCTCCCCCCGCAAGATCGCGAGGGCGTGGGGCAGCACCTTCCCCAGGATCTCCATCGCCTCCCGCACCGCGCGGGGGCTGCCCGGCAGGTTGATGATCAGGGTCCGCCCGCGGATCCCTGCGACGCCCCGGGAGAGCATGGCGAAAGGGGTATGCTGGAGGCTGTAGAAGCGCAGCGCCTCCGCGATCCCGGGGGCCTCCCGCTCCAGCAGCGGCCGCGTCGCCTCCGGGGTGAGATCCCGGGGGCCCAGCCCGGTGCCCCCTGTGGTCAGGATCAGATCCAGCCCCTCCCCATCGCACCACGCCCGAAGCGTTCGCTGGATCGCCTCGATCTCGTCGGGGACTACAGCGTATTGCGCGACCGTCCAGCCCAGCTGCTCGACGATCCGCTCCCGGAGGATCGCGCCGCTTTCGTCCGGGTAAATCCCCCGGGCAGCCCGATCGCTGATGGTGAGAATGCCAACCCGAATCGTCTCCATGGGATCCCCCGTCGGATTCTGCTGGGGGCGCAGGATCCCTGCGCGCCGTTGCCCTGCTGGGCTTCACCGGGAAGCTGTCACGATCGACGACCGATGAGGCGAGCTCAGCGTTCCTCCGGGGTTTCTCCCCCGCCATTTCGGGCAGCTGCCTTCAGCGCCCTCAGGATCGGGGGGATGGCCTCCTCGAGGGGACCGGGGAGCAGGCAGCCGGCCGCCGGGGGATGCCCACCCCCGCCGAAGGCCAGGGCCACCCGGGCCACATCATAGCCGGGTCGGGCCCGCATGCTGACTTCCACCTTCCCATCGTCCCGTTCGGTGAACACGGCGGCGATCCGCGCCTCCTCCGCTCCGATGAGAAAGCTGGAGAGGCTGAGATCGTTGGCGTGGGTCAGCCCCGAGGCGGCCCGCATCTCCCGGGTGATCACCGTCCAGATCACCCCATCTTCCATACGAGCTTCCGCCAGGGCCTGCCCGAAGAGGCGGATGGCGGCCAGGGGGCGGCGGTTGAAGAGGGCATCGACCAGCGCGGGAAGGGAGGCGCCGGCTTCCATCAATCGGGTCACTTCATGCATCACCCGGGCGCTGACGTTGGCCGTGCGCAGGCCCATGGTATCCCCGACGATGCCCGCCAGCAGGATGGAGGCCAGCTCCGCATCCAGCGTGATCCCCAGGTCCTCCGCGAGCCAGAGCACCATTTCGGAGGTCGCCACCGCGGAGGGGTCGATCCAGTTGATGGTTCCGAAGCGGGTGTTGGTGATGTGGTGATCGATGTTCAGCAGAGGGACGCCCTGGATCTCGGAGAAGGCTTTGCCGAGGCGCCCCGGGTCGCTGGCATCCAGGCTGACCAGGAGGTCGAAGGAGCCCCGGGCGATCCGGGCGATTTCCCCGGCATGGGGAAGGGCCTTCAGGCGAGCGGGAAGATCATCGTCGCAAAATGCCTCCGCCGTTTTCCCCAAACGCCGGAGGATCTGCACCATACCGATCGCGCTGCTGATCGCGTCGGCGTCCGGCGAAACGTGGGTCGCCACGGCGATCCGCCGGGCTTCCTTTAAGATCTGTCGGGCCTGCTCACGACTCATCCAGCGGCTGCTCCTCTCCGTGGAGCTTTGACAGCAATCGTTCGATCCGATCCGCCCGATCGAAGGTGTCATCCCATTTGAAAACGAGGTCGGGGATGCGACGCAGGATCACCCGGCCGGCCAGTTCATGCTTCAGGTAGCCCTTGGCATGCTCCAGCCCCGCCAGCACCTCCTCCCGCCGTGTGGGATCCGCGGGCCACGCCGTCACATAGACTTTCGCGATGGTGAGATCCGGCGCGGGCTCCACCCCGGTCACCGTCACCCCGGCGACCCGCGGATCCTTCAATTCGGCGATGAGGGCGCTCAATTCCTCGCGAAGCAACTCCCCAATCCGTCGCTGGCGACGTGCTCCCATGGTAGACCTCCAGGGTGTTCCATCCTAACATGGGGAGGCGATTCCGTCAATAAAAGCGCGGTTCGTCCCGTGGCTTTCCAGCGCTCGCCACCCCTCCCCGCGGCCGCGGGGGGATGCGGGGAGGGGAGCAGGGGGCGTGGGGGTGGGCTGGCCGCGAGGCGGCCCCGCCCGACCCCGGAAAGCGCTCCCGAGGGGCCCCTCGGGCCTTGGGGAGAAAGGGAAGGCCCTCCCGCCTCCCCGAATCCGAGCCCAGCCTCGTAGCCCCTCTATTTCTCGAGTGGCCTCCGGAGATGGGCCAGCAGCTCGCTCCGATGTCGAGGGTCGGTGCGGAAGACCCCCGTGAGGGCCTGGGTGACCATACGAGCCTGAGACTTCCGGACCCCCCGCATCATCGCGCACAGGTGCGCGGCCTCCACGATGACGGCCACGCCTTGGGGATGCAGCACCGTCTCCAGGAAATCCGCGATCTGTCGGGTCATTCGCTCCTGAACCTGGAGCCGGCGGGCGAAGAGCTCCACCACCCGCGGGATCTTGGAGAGGCCGATGATGCGGCCGCTGGGGATATAGGCCACATGAGCCCGCCCGTAAAATGGCAGGAGGTGATGCTCGCACATGCTGTAGAACTCGATGTCCCGCACCAGGACCAGGTCGTTGTCCTCCACCTCAAAGATCGCCCCGTTGACCAGGTCCACCGGATCCATCCAGTAACCCGCCAGCACCTCCTGCAGCATCTCCGCCACCCGCGCCGGGGTGCGTTGCAGGCCCTCCCGCTCCGGATCCTCCCCCAGAGCGGCCAGCAGCTCCCGGATCACCCGGGCCAGCCGGATAGGATCCGGAGGGTGAGCGATCCATGGCGCTTTCGTGATCCCTTCCTGAGGCTCCATTCGCGCTTCCTCTCCCACGATGGAAGTGTTTTTTCCTTCCCCATGGCCCTTGAGGGTGGCGAGGCGATCATCCCGAAA
>BEHY01000112.1 GCA_002898735.1 Candidatus Thermoflexus japonica | reverse complement strand
GGAACCGCGGGTGTTCACCCGCGTATGGAGAACTCCAGGCGATGGATCCGCACGCTCTGGACGAGGCCGATGCCCAGGCATAGCGAGAGGAGGGCGCTCCCCCCGTAGCTGATAAAGGGCAGGGGAAGGCCGGCGACCGGCATCAGACCCACGTTCATCCCGATATTGACCAGCGCCTGGAAGGCGATCCAGGTGCCTACCCCTATGGCGATCAACCGGCCATAGGTGTCCTCCGCCTGCCAGGCGATCCGGAAAATCCGGCCGAGGATCCAGAGGTAAAGGGCCAGGATGCCCAGGGCTCCCACCAGACCGAACTCCCCGGCCAGGACGGCGAAGATAAAATCCGTGTGGCGCACCCGAAGGAAACCCCATACGTTCTGCGGGCTCTGCCCCCATCCGGTCCCCCACAGGCCTCCGCTGCCGATCGTGATCAGCGCCTGGGTGAGATTATAGGCCGTGTTGGGGTCGGGCTGGAGGCCCAGGAAATGCAGGAGGCGTCCGCGCATATAGGGCAGCATGATCGTCCAGGCCCCGAGGGCCAGGGGGGCGCTCATCAGGCCGATGGCGAGAAGATGGCGGGGGCGGATCCCCCACGCGAAGAGCATGCCGGTGCCGATGGCCAGGATCACGATCGCCGTGCTCAGATTGGGTTGCAGGAAGATCAACGCGGCCGGCAGGAGCAGATAGATGAAGGCCAGCAGCACGGTGCGGAAGGAATCGATGTTCCCATCGCGATCGGCCAGGAAGCGGCCCAGGCTGAGGATCAGGAGGGGCTTCGCCAGCTCCGCGGGCTGAATGTTGAAGGAGGCGATCTCCAGCCAGCGGCGGACCGGGGCGATCTGGCTGCGGCCGGCGATGAGGGCCAGCATCAGGAGGAGCAGAATGGCGACATAGAGGGCGCGCTGAAAGGCCCCCCAGATCCGGTAGTTCACGGAGGAGGTCAGGAAGATCAGCGCGATCCCGAGCAGGCTATAGAGGGCCTGCCGGCGGGGCGCATCCGCCAGATCCGGCGAGCGTAGCACTGCGCTGGCGATCACGATGACGCCGATGCCCATCAGCGCCATCACCCCGAGCAATAACCCGCCGTCGAAACGGCGCCATTCGCTGAGCTGCCCCTGGAGCTGCCGGATCATGATCGGCTATGCCGGTTCCCCAGAGGGATATCCGCCACCAGCCGGCATTCCCGCGCGTCCTGGGTAACGGTGACCCGCACCTCTTCGGCGATGATGGGGACATGGCGGGAGAGGACAGCGATGATCTCATCCTTGATGACTTCGAGCAACCCGGGGGAGAGGTCGCTGCGATCGTGCACCAGGATGACCTGAAGGCGCTGTTTGGCGGTCTCCCGGGGCGATGGTTGCCCCCGCAATCGGTCCAGCCAGCTCATCGGCCACCTCCGCTGCGAACCAGCCGGCGCAACCAGCCCAGAACGCCCTGGCCGTCCTCCGAGAGGAAGAGGGGAACGGTTTCGCCCATCAGACGCCGGGCGATGGCCCGGAAGGCCTGTCCCGCCGGGGATCGCTCCTCCAGCACCACCGGGGTGCCCCGGTTGGTCGCCACGATCACCTGCTCGTCCTCCGGGATGACCCCCAGCAGCTCGATCGCCAGGATCTCCAGAACATCGGAGGTATCCAGCATATCCCCCCGGCGGACCATATCGGGTTTCAGGCGGTTGACGATCAGTTTGGGGGTGGGTTTCCCCATCGCCTCCACCAGCCCCACGACCCGATCCGCGTCGCGGACGGCCGCGACCTCGGGATTGGTGACCAGGAGGATGAGATCCGCGGGGGCCAGGGCGGTTCGGAATCCCTCCTCGATGCCCGCTGCAGAGTCGATGAGGATGTAATCGAACTCCGGGCGCAGCTCCTCACAGATGCGGACCATATCCTCGGGCTTCACGGCGGATTTATCGCGGCTCTGGGCGGCCGGCATGAGGTAGAGATCGGGGACCCGCTTGTCGCGAATGAGGGCCTGGCGGGTGCGACAGCGCCCCTCGACGACATGCACGATATCGTAAACGATACGGTTCTCCAGGCCCAGGACCACGTCCAGATTTCTCAGGCCGATGTCCGCATCAATGCACACGACTTTCTTCCCGGCCATGGCCAGGGCCATCCCCACGTTCGCGGTCACCGTGGTTTTGCCCACCCCGCCTTTGCCGGAGGTCACCGTAATCACCTGCGCGCCCATCGCGATCCTCCTTTAGGGAAAAGCCAGGAAGCCTGCATCCGGAAGATACGCTTCTCCTGAAGGTTATACCGACATCAGCCCAGAAGACGTCCCAACCATTGTTCCCATCGGGAGAGAGGGCGCCATGGTTCGACGACGATCTGCCCGTTCTGGACCCTGGCCTGTTCAGGGATCGGCCGGCGATGCTCCTCCGGGGAGCGGGCGATGTAACGTCCGATGCGGAGCTGGACCGGGCGGAGCTCCAGGGCATAAACGGTGGCTTCATCGTTCCCCTCGCAGCCCGCATGGGCGGTGCCCAGCAAACGTCCCCACACGACAATATCGCCCGTGGCCGCGACCTCCGCTCCGGGGTGGATGTCCCCGATCACACAGAGATGACCTTCCACCTGCAGATAATGGCCCGCCCGCAGGGTCCGATGGATCACCCAGGCGGGCTCCAGAGGAAGCTCTCGCGTTTCAGGGGCGCGCTCCAGCGCCGGGGACGATTGCAATGGAAGGTTCAACCGTCTCGCCAGCGCCTGGGTCACCGGATGATCGGCCAGCACCCCGGTGAGCGAGAGGCCGAAGCGGTTCAGGAGGGCCAGCAGGTTCAGCAGATCGGCCTCTTCCAGAATCCGATCGCCCAGGACGAGAACGGCCCGGCCGCCTGAGAAGAACCCGGGGTTCGCCGCCAGGCGGGCTTCTAAAGCCCTTAGCGTCTCCGGCCAGGGCCCCGGGCCGAAAGAGAACCACAGGGCATCGCCTATCCCTTTGATGGCAACGGGCTCCCTGGACATCGCCGCTCCATCGCGATAAGCATCCGCCATTGGGTTCGGATTCGGGAGGCGGGATCGCCTCCCTCCAGGATCCTCGGGGGCCGGGCTGGCCCCAAAAGCCTCCTCAACCGCGCGGCTTTCCCTTTGTCTAAAATCCAGTTGAGTTATAGTGCAAACCGATTTAAAAAGCAAGCCCCATTAGAAAATTGAGACAGGAATGATAGGGCTTGTCTCTTCCCGGGGATCCTGGAGGCTGTGGGGGAGCGCTGCAGGCGCTCAACAGGCCTCTTTCTCCCCCTCCCGCAGCCTGAAGGGCCGCAGGAGGGAGCTCGCGTGTCTTCCGGATTTGAGATCAACCGCGCCGATACTAAATGTGCTGAATATAATGAAAGGGGCAATTCCCGACCCGCCCCCATTTCCCTTCTGGAGAGGATGGCCATGCGCAACTTTATCGCCCGGCGTGTCGCAGCCATTCCGCCTTCCGGGATCCGCCGCTTCTTCGATATCGCGGCGACGATGAAGGATGTCATCAGCCTGAGCATCGGCGAACCCGATTTCGTCACCCCCGAGCCGATCCTCCGGGCCGGCGTGGAATCGCTGTTGCGGGGGGAGACCCATTACACCAGCAATTCCGGGCTGATGGAGCTTCGGGAGGCTCTTGCGGAACATCTCTATCGCCTCTATGGCGTCTCTTACGATCCGGAGTCGGAGCTCCTGATCACGGTGGGGGTGTCCGAGGCCCTTTACCTCGCCGTCAATGCCATCCTGGATCCAGGGGATGAGGTGATCATCCCCCAGCCCTGCTTTGTCTCGTATGCGCCGGAGGTCACTCTGGCAGGCGGTGTCCCGGTCCCTTTCGCCACGCGGGTGGAGGAGGATTTCCAGGTCAATCCTGCCGATATCGAGGCTCGCATCACCCCGCGCACCAAGGCGATTCTGATCGGCTATCCCAATAACCCGACCGGGGCTGTGATGCCGAGGGAAAAGCTAACCGCCATCGCCGCCCTGGCGGAGAAATATGACCTCCTGGTGATCTCCGACGAGATCTATGACCGTCTGGTTTACGATGGGACCCATACCTGCTTCGCGTCGCTTCCCGGGGCGCGGGAGCGCACCATCCTGCTGGGGGGCTTTTCGAAAGACTACGCTATGACGGGCTGGCGGATCGGCTACGCGGCGGCTCCGAAGGAGATCCTGGCGGCGATGCGCAAAATTCACCAGTATACGATCATGTCCGCCCCCACCCCCTCCCAGTATGCGGCCCTGGCCGCCCTCCGGATCGGCGAGGAGTATGTGGAACAGATGCGCCAGGAATACGATCGACGCCGGCGGCTGATCGTGAAGGGCCTCAATGAGCTGGGCCTGACATGTTTCGAGCCGAAGGGCGCCTTCTATGCCTTCCCCTCCATCTCCCGCACGGGCATGAGCGATGAGGAATTCAGCGAGCGCCTTCTGATGGAAGAGAAGGTCGCCGTGGTGCCGGGCAGCGCGTTCGGCCTGGGGGGCGCGGGGCATGTGCGCTGCTCCTATGCAACCGCTTACGAAAAGATCGAAGAGGCCCTGGAGCGGATCGCCCGCTTTATGAAGCGCTACGGTTGAGCCAGGGCGGTTCCTGCGTCCCTCAGCTCCCGAAATCGAGGCCTTACACGGCGGGCCTCGTCCGGAGGGCTCCGGGGTCAGGATCCCTCTCGGATGGAAGCCCGGCCGGGCAGGTTCTGATCCCACTGGAAGGTAAGGAGAGCCTCCATGCGTGTCGTGATCCTGGGAGGGGCCGGGAAGATCGGCCGGCTGATCGCCCACGACCTGGTGGAAGGGCCGGATCCGGCCGGGGAGGTGATCCTCGCGGATCTGGATGAGGCGGCGGCCCTTTCAGTCGCCCGGGGGCTTGGATCGGGGGTCAGGGCCGCGTTCTGTGACCTCCGGGATGTGAGCCGGACCGCGCGCTTATTGTATGGGGCCGATGTATGCGTCAACGCCGCTCAGTATGACTTCAATCTCCAGGCCATGCAGGCCTGTCTGGAAGCCGGCGTCCCCTATCTGGATCTGGGGGGGCTGTTCCACATGACCCGTCGCCAGCTCGCCCTGGATGGGGAATTTCGTTCCCGGGGGCTTCTGGCGATCCTGGGGATGGGGTCCTGCCCGGGCCTCTCCAACGTGCAGGCCGCCTACCTGGCCTCCCAGCTGGATCGGATCGAGCGCCTGCGGATTTACAACGGCAGCCTCCCGCCGGGAGAAGGGGAATTCGCGTGGGGCTATTCCATCCGGACCATCCTCGATGAGATCACCATGCGCCCGGTGGTGTTCGAGGACGGATCCTTTGTGGAGAAGGATCCTCTTTCCGGCGAGGAGTTCTATCTCTTCCGGGAGCCGGTCGGATGGCAGAAGGTTCATCTCTCCCTGCATTCGGAGGTGGCCACCCTGCCCCTGACCTATGGGGAGAAGGGGTTGCGGGAGTGCTTTTTCAAGATCACCTTCTTTGGTCTGGGGGAGGAAGCCGTTCGCCGTCTGAAGTTCCTGGCGGATCTGGGATTGGCCGATCGGGAGCCTGTCGAGGTCCCCGCCGCAGGGGAGGAGGGGACCCCTCGAGTTCAGGTGCGCCCACGGGATGTGCTGGTGGAGGTCCTGCGACGCCGCCCGACGGCGCGGGAAGCTTCCCTCTCCGGCTATAAAGACGTAGCCACAGAGGCATGGGGGTGGCGGGGTGGGAAACCGGTGCGCCTGCGCGTGGACACGGTGGCGGGCCCGAACCCCCGTTTTGAGGGCAGCGGAGGGGCCATGATGGTGGCCGTCCCGGCCGCCGAGGTCGCTCGCTGGATCGCTCGGGGCGAGATCCCCCAGCGGGGCGTGTTTCCCCCGGAGCAGGTCGTGGAGCCCATGCGTCTCTTCCGGGCTCTTGCCCATCGTGGCGCATGGACGGAACGCATCACGATGGAACCGGTCGAGGGGACCGGGGCGGCGGATTAACCCCCACATGGTTTTGGGCCGGGCTGGCCCCGAAGGCGGCCGACCCGGCCCAGGAAGCCCTTCAGAAGCAGGACCGACAGGCGTCCGTCGGATTCTCTGTATGCACGCTCCGCCTTGAGGAGAACCCATAGAGGAGCGGGACCACCACGCCGGACCCCGGAGGATACCCCGTTTTCGCTTCCGACGGAATCACCACTCGTCTTCCTCTTCGTCTTCCTCCAGCGTGAGTTCCTCTTCCCATTCTTCTTCGTCGAAGCCCAGCTCCTCCTCTTCCTCCAGGACCTCCTCCTCTTCCTCCCACTCCTCTTCTTCGGCCTGGGTATAGGTCAGGCAGCCCATCTCCGGATCCAGCTCGATTTCATCGGCCGTGCACATGCCGGCCTCCAGATAAACACAATCGACATAATG
>BEHY01000111.1 GCA_002898735.1 Candidatus Thermoflexus japonica | reverse complement strand
CCCCGGGATGTGGGGGCGAAGATGGCGGTCTCCTCCGGTGGGGAGATGGCCGGCTCGGTGAGCGGCGGCTGCGTGGAAGGGGCAGTCTTTGAGATCGCCCAGGAGGTGCTGCGCACCGGGCGCCCCCGCCTGGTCCGTTTCGGCATCAGCGACGAGATGGCCTGGGATGTAGGGCTGGCCTGTGGGGGAACCATCGAGGTGTTTGTGGAGCCGTTGCCCTGAGGGCTTTCGAAAAGGACGGCTGTCCACGAATTTCTCCTCCTGTTTCCAGGGGGGATCGGAGGGAGGGGCAGGATGAACTGGTTTGAGCGAGTGCGGGAAGCCATCCGGAAGGAGGAGCCCATCGCCCTCGCCACCGTGATCCGCGGGCCGGAAGCGTGGCTGGGGGCCAAATGGATCATTGAGCCGGACGGCGATGGATGGGGAAAGGTCCATCCGGAACTGGATCGCCGGGTCCGGGAGCTGGCGCATCGTTACCTGACGATCGGCCATTCCGGAACCGCTCTTCTCCCCACCCCGGAAGGGGAGGTGGAAGTCTACATCGAAACCTATGTTCCGGCTCCCCTGCTGATCATCGTGGGGGGCACCCATATCGGCATCGCCCTGGCCTCCATCGCGAAGATCCTCGGGTGGCGGGTCTACCTGGTGGATCCGCGTCGCACCTTCGCCACGCCGGAGCGCTTCCCCCATGTGGATCGCCTGATCCACGCCTGGCCGGATGAAGTCCTCCCGGACCTGATCACCCCTCAGACGGCAGTGGCCGTCCTCACCCACGATCCCAAACTGGATGACCCGGCGGTGATCGCCGCGTTGCAGAGCCCGGCCTTTTACGTGGGCGCTCTGGGCAGCCGGAAAACCAACGCCCGGCGCCTGGAGCGGTTGCGTCGCAAAGGGATCCCCGAGCACGTCCTCGCCCGCCTCCATGCTCCCATCGGCCTGGACATCGGGGCGCGGACGCCGGAGGAGATCGCCCTGAGCATTATGGCCGAGATCGTGGCGGAGCAGAGCCGCCTGCGACAGGCCGCACGAGCGGCCGTACCGGAGGAGGCACGTCCATGAAATTCGGGCCGGTTCCGGTGGAAGAAGCGGTCGGGCGCATCCTGGCCCATAACCTGGCCGATGCGCAGGGAAACCGCCTGTTCCGCAAAGGCCGGCGCCTCACGCCGGAGGATGTGGCCCGGCTGAAAGCGGAGGGGTATCGGGAAGTCGTGGTCGCCGAGTTAGAACCCGGCGACATCGGGGAGGACGAAGCCGCCCGGCGCATCGCCCTGGCCTGTGAGGGCCCGAATCTGCGCCGGATGCCGGCGGCCGGGGGGCGGGTGAATTTCCTGGCGGACACGACAGGGGTGTTCCTGGTGGAAATCGCTCCGCTGGAGCAGTTAAACCGCCTGCCCGGGATCACCATGGCGACGCTGCCCCGGGGAACCGTGGTGCGCGCCCGCCAGATCGTCGCCAGCCTGAAGATCATCCCCTTCGGGCTGCCCGAGGCGATCGTCGCCCGTGCGGAGGCGCTGCTCCAGAAGAACGGTCCCCTGATGGGCGTTTATCCTTTCCAGCCCCGCCGCGTGGCCCTGATCCTCTCCGGACACCCGGCCGTCTGGCCCCGCCTGATCGCCGATTTCGAGGGCCCACTCCAGGAACGGGTGCTCGCCTGCGGGGGCATATGGGTCGGGACGCAGACCGTGCGTTATGAGGAATCGGAGCTGGCTCAAGCGATGGAGGCCGCGCTGGGGCAGGGGGCGGACTTCCTGATTCTGGCCGGGGAGACGGCGATTATGGATGAGGAAGACATCGCCCCGCGGGCGATCCGACGCATCGGGGGAAGGGTGGAAGCTTTTGGGGCACCGGTGGATCCCGGGAACCTCCTGCTGATCGCTTATTATGGGGAGATCCCCATTCTGGGGGCACCCGGCTGCGCGCGGAGCCGTCATCGGAACGTGGTGGACTGGGTGATCCCCCGTCTGATGGCGGGGCTGCGCCTGACCCGCGAGGAGATCGCATCCATGGGCCATGGGGGGCTGCTGGAAGATGTCGAGGAACGCCCCGCCCCCCGATGGATCAGCTCTTCCCCTTAGGGCCGGATGAAAGCTCCCTGTTCCTCCGATCCCAGAAGGGCAAAGGGGGCCCGGAGAAGGCCAGCCGCATCGCTCCCGTTTGACAGAAAACATCGTGCCATTTATCATAAACAGAGACTCGCGCAGGTGGGCCTGAACCTGGGAGGGGGAATAGCCCCTTCCCCAGCTGCGTAGCTTCTAAAGCTGTGCGGCGCATTCAACAGAATATCCACGACCTGCGGGGCAGGGTGAGGTCGCCTTCGGGCGGCCAATTCCCGACCGGCGGTGATGGAGGGGGTTCTCCTCCCCTCCTCAGCCCGCGAGCCGAGGCCCAATGGGCCGAGGCAGGACACCGGTGAAAGTCCGGGGCCGACCGTATAGTCGGGATGGGAGCAGGTGGCGTTCCCATGGCGCGCCGCGCATGGCGCGAACCTGCCCCGAAGGCATTGGAAATGCCTTCGGGGTTGTTGTTCCATGCGCGGTGAGGGAGAGGATTTGCCCTGCCCCCGGAGGTCTGTGACCTTCGGGGGTTTTTGTTTCCAGGGCTGACGCACCCGGTTCAGCCGGGTGGAACCCATCCTTTCCCGGGCGCCATGGGGTCCAGAACGCCCGGAACTTGCGGCGTTCCGGGCGGCTGCTGGTTTTCCTGCCCCGAGGGTCCGTGGATCCTCGGGGCGTTTTGTTGGAGAAGTTACGCCGTTCGGTCTCCGGGCCACGAAGAGGGGGAAAGAACAATCCGGGAGGAAACCGGAGATGCACGGAAAAGCGACCGGATGGGGCACCTGGCATCGGACAGGGATCTGGCTCCCGCGGGCGGGCGCGGCATTGCTCTTCGTCCTGCTGTGGAGCCTGGTGGTCCGCCTGGGGGATTACCCACCCTTTATCCTGCCCGGTCCGGAACGGGTAGCGGCCCGGATGTGGGCGCTGGCGGCCGAGGGATCCCTCTGGCGCCACTGGTGGGCGACGGCGGTCGAGGTCGGCCTGGGGCTGGGCCTGGGGGTAGCGGTGGGCCTGATCCTGGCCTATCCCCTCGCCCACTGGCGCCTGTTCGAGCGGATGGTGGCCCCCTATCTGGTGGCCTCTCAGGCGGTGCCCATCGTCGCCATCGCCCCGCTGCTGATCATCTGGTTCGGTCCGGGGCTCCTGGCCCGGGTCCTGGTGAGCGCCCTGATCGCCTTCTTCCCGGTCCTGATCGCCGCCATCGCCGGCTTCCGTCAGGTGCCCCCGGAGTGGCGGGAGCTGTTCCGCAGCCTGCAGGCCACGCGGTGGCAGACCTTCTGGAAGCTGGAGTGGCCCGCGGCCCTCCCGACGATCTTCGGGGGCCTGAAAATCGGCGCCACCCTCTCGGTGATCGGGGCGTTCGTGGGGGAGCTGATCAGCGCCGATCGAGGGATCGGGTTTCTGATCAAGCAGGGCCAGGGGCTGTATGACACCCCCCTGGTGTTCGGGGGGATCCTGCTCCTGGCCTCCCAGGCCCTGCTGCTTTATGGGGTGATCTCCGCCCTCGAGCATCGCTGGGCGCGGCGGTGATGGTCACTTCCGTCGGAGAAACCCGGGGAAATCCCGACGCAACGCACGAAACCCTCATTCGCGGAGGCGAACCGATGCTCCATCCATGGCAGCGTCGCGGTTTGCTCCTCATGGCGCTGACAGGGCTGACCGCCTGTCAGGTGCTCACCGGCCCATCTGCACCGGCCACCCCCATGCCGATCCGCCTGCCCATGGGCTACATCGCCAACGTGCAGTTCGCCCCCTTCTACGTGGCCGTCGAGAAAGGCTACTTCGCCCAGGAGGGGATCGAGCTTTCTTTCGATTACAGCTTCGAAACCAACGGTGTGCAGCTGGTGGGGGCGGGGCAGCTGCCCTTCGCCCTGGTAAGCGGCGAGCAGGTGCCGCTGGCCCGGGCCCAGGGGCTGCCCGTCGTGATGGTCGCCCAGTGGTATCAACGATATCCCATCGCGGTGTTCGCCACAGCGGATAAAGGGATCCGGACCCCTCAGGATCTTCGAGGCCGCAGGGTGGGCCTTCCCGGTTTCTTCGGCGCCTCTTATGTGGGATTTAAGGCGCTGCTCTACGCCACCGGGATGCGGGATGAAGAAGTGGAAGCCGTGGATCTGGGCGGCTTCACCCAGGTGGCGGCTGTAAAGGAAGGTAGGGTCGATGCGGCGGTGGGTTACATCAACAACGAGCCGCTGGTCCTGCGGCGGGCCGGCCTCGCCGTGAACGTGATCGATGTGGCGGACTATGTGGCCCTGGTGGGCAACGGCATCATCACCAACGAACGGACGATCCGGGATCAGCCGGATCTGGTGCGGCGGTTCCTGAGGGCGTTCCTGCGAGGCCTGCGGGATACGCTGCGGAACCCCCAGGAGGCGTTCGAGATCAGCAAGAAATATGTGGAAGGGTTAAGCGGGGAGAACGAGCGGGCCCAGTGGGAGGTGCTGCAGGCGACACTGCCGCTGTGGCAGGCCGAAGTGCCCGGCCGCTCGGATCTCCGCGCCTGGCAACAGATGGCGGAGGTGCTGGTGCGCATGGGCCAGCTGAAGGAACCCGGGGATCTGCCGGCGGCCTTCACCAACGCGTTCGTGGAAGAGCTATGGCCCCAGGTGGAGCGAGGGCGATGACCGATCGGCCGATCCTGATGGCCCGCCACATCGCCCACTGCTATCGCACGCCCCGGGGGGAAGTCCGGGCGCTGCGGGAGGTCTCCCTGACGCTGCGGCGGGGGGAGTTCGTCTGCCTGGTGGGACCTTCCGGATGTGGGAAGACCACCCTGCTGCGCATTCTGGCCGGCCTGCTCCATCCCACCCGGGGAGAGGTCTGGCTGGGGGACCAGCCCCTTCGGGGGCCAGATCGGCGGATCGGGATTATGTTCCAGAAGGATTCGCTGCTGCCGTGGCGGACAGCGCTGGAGAATGTGCGGTTGCCGCTGGAGCTGAGCGGCTGGCCCGGGCCCGAGGCGGCCCGACGGGCGCAGGCCCTCCTGGAGCAGGTCGGCCTGCAGGGTTTCGAACATGCTTACCCCCGCGAGCTCTCCGGGGGGATGCAACAGCGGGTGGCCCTGGCCCGGGCCCTGGCCGCGGACCCAGAGATCCTGCTTCTGGACGAGCCCTTCGCCACGCTGGATGCGATCACGCGGGAGCGGCTGAACGAGATGCTGATCGGATTATGGGAACGACAGCGCAAAACCGTCCTCATGGTCACCCACGACGTCCACGAAGCCGCCTGGCTGGCCGATCGCGTCCTGGTGATGAGCCCACGGCCGGGCACGATCGTCGCCGAGATCCAGGTTCCCTCCCCCCGCCCCCGGGGCGCGGACCGCTGGTCTCATCCTGCCTTCCTCCAGACCGTCTGGGCCATCCGCCAGGCACTGGGGGACGGGGGAGGATAAACTTTCCGAGGGGACCTGGGGGCGGCCCTAAAGATCTACCTGTCCTCTGCGATCGCGGCCTCCAGGCGGCGCACTTCATCATACCAAGCATCCTCTCCCGCCACGAAGCGCTCCACCCCAATCGCCTGGAGCGCCTTCACCCCCTCAGGATCCTGATGGGCGTTCAACAGGAGTTCCTGGATCTTCACCCGGAGATTGGGGGAAAGCGTGGGAGCAGCCACCACCGGAGGCGCGCCGAACTCCGGGGAGCGCGCGATCACCCGCACCCTTTCTGCCAGCTCGGGCTCCCGCTCCAGCAGGAACTGAAAGACCAGACTGTCAACCGCAGCGCCATCCGCCAGCCCCTGGGCAACCGCATGGATCGCTCGATCATGGCCGTAGGTGAAAAATGTGCGCCGGAAGAAAGCCTCCGGCTTCTCCCCCAGCTGATGCACCAGATATCGCGGATAGAGATATCCTGTATTGGAAAGGGGATCCACAAAGGCGAAGGTGCGGTTCCGCAAATCCGCCATCGTCCGGATCGGAAGATCTGCCCGCACAATGACCCAGGATTGATAGGTCGATTTCCCATTCACGACCGGCACGGCTAACAGCGAGAAGCCATGCTCCCGCTGGCCGATCACGTAAGCCCACGTGCAGACGAAGGCGATATCCACCTCCCCCCGGGCGATGGCCGCGTTCATCGCCCCATAATCCCGGCGCTGAACCATCGCCACCGGTCGACCCAGGCGATGGGCGAGATAGTCCATCAGCGCCTGGTAGGCTTCAGCAGAGCTTTGGGGGGAGAGAACGGCCGCAATGCCAACCCGCAACGGGATCATCTCCGTGCGTTGAGGCGGCCGGATCGGCACCCGCTGGTTGAAATCGACATAAGGCAACGGCTCGGAAGCCCGCTGGCACGCAGCCAACCCCAGAAGGATCCCGAAGACCCTTAGAAGAT
>BEHY01000110.1 GCA_002898735.1 Candidatus Thermoflexus japonica | reverse complement strand
GGGGGATGGGCCCGGTGGGGGAGATCGCGTTCTATGGGGGTCTGGGCCTGCTGTGGCAGGGGTTATGGGCGATCGCGGTCTGGGAAGGAGCTCCTCCCCTGGTGCGGTTGACGGCCTGGAACCTCGCCGGTTTTCTCCTTTCCTTCCTCCCCTTCGCGGCCTGGCTGTGGATCCGGGCGTTCCTGGGGCGTTCGCTCCCTCGCTATGCGCTGGCAGGGATAGGACTGGCGGGGGCGATGGCGTTGATCGCTACAGTGCTTCCCTATCGCCCCGAGACCGGCAGGCCCCTGCTGACCGGGTGGCTGGCCACCCGGTGGCCCGGCGATCCGATCCTGGCCTCCTGGGGGATCCGGGAGGGGCTCTGGGGGATCGGGACGGCGATCGGCGTTGGAGAGCTGGGGTGGGCCTACTGGCACACCACCCGGCCGCTTCATCGGAACCGCCTGGCTTATGGGCTGCTGGGGATGCTGCTGATCATCCTGGGGGAGAGCCTGGCGTGGACCCCCCGGGCGGACTGGATCATGCTGGGATGGGGGATCCGGGCGGCGGGGATGGGCCTGATCGGAGTGCTCTCCTGGCTCTCTGAACTGCCCTCCCTGCAGCGCATCGGGCGGGCGCTTCTGGTTTTCACGCTCAGCTGGATTCTGCAGAGCAGTCTGATCGGAGGGGTCCTGGCCGGGCTCCGGTGGATCCGTGAGGGCCGCCTGGAGCTCATCCCCGCCGGGGTGGAGATCTCCCTGGCCGCTCTGGTGGTCGCCCTGATGACCATGCTCCTCGGCTGGCCGCTGCAGCGGTGGCTTCGACGTCGTCTGATGCCCTCCGTGGAGGATCCGGCCGTCCTGGTCCGCGAGTATGCCCAATCCATCAGCAACCTGCTCGATGTTCAGCAGGTCGCGCAGGCTGCCTTTACCGTGTTGGGGGAAACCTTCGGGCTCCGGCGGGGGTTGCTCCTGTTATTCGAAGATCAGCCCGGCGGCGGGGTGGAAGCCCGGGCGATCGCGGGCCTGGGCGAATCCCCGTCGGAACCGGGTCAGCTTGCCCCGGACAGCCCGATCCTGCACGCGTGGCAGGAGGGCCGCCTGCTTACGCAATATCAGATCGACTTCGGGGCCGCTTTCCAGAGGGCGAGCGCGGAGGAGCGGCGCTGGTTACAGGGTCTGGGCGTGGAGCTCTTTGTCCCCATCCGGTCCCAGGCGGTGCTGCTGGGCTGCCTGGCCCTGGGGGCGCGGGGCGGCGTGGCCGCCTATAGCGCAAAGGAAATGGATCTGCTGGCCTCGATCGCGGAGCAGACGGCGGCGGTGTTGCAGAACATCCGCCTGGTGGAGGACCTGCGACGTTTGAATGTGCGTCTGGCGGAGTTAAACGAGGATCTGGCGCGGACGGCGCGGCGCCTGGAGAAGCTGGACCGGGCCAAGACCCACTTCATTGAGATCGCTTCCCATGAGCTGCGCACCCCGCTGACTCACATCCGCGGGTATGCGGATCTGCTGGCGGAGACCCTGGGGGAGCGCGGGGAAACGGATGGGACCCTGGAGCGGATCCTTCAGGGGCTTCGCCGCTCCGCGCTGCGTCTGGAGGAGATCGTCAGCGCCATGCTGGATATCTCCCAGATCGACGCGGAGGCCCTCTCGATCTATCCGATCTCCATCCAGATCCCGACCCTGGTCCGTATGGCGGTGGAGCCTCTGGAGGGGGCGATCGCCGAACGGCGTCAGCGGTTGATCATCGAGCCTATGGACGATCTCCCCGTGATCGATGGGGATCTCACCCGTCTGGTGCAGGCCCTGCGCCACATCGTGCAGAACGCCATCAAGTTCACACCGGATGGGGGGACGATCACCATCCGCGCCCGATCCGTTCCCCCCGAAGGTGGGGAGGGATCGGCGGAGTATGTGGAGATCGCGGTGCAGGACACGGGGATCGGGATCGATCCGGAGGATCAGGCGCTGATCTTCGAGAAGTTCTATCGGGTGGGGCCGATCGAGCTGCACTCGACCGGCTCGGTGAAGTTCAAGGGGGCGGGCCCGGGTCTGGGGTTGCCCATTGCCCGGGGGATCATCGAAGCTCATGGCGGGCGGATCTGGGTGGAAAGCCCGGGCTACGATGAAACCCGATGCCCGGGAAGCACATTTTATATCTGGCTCCCGGTGGTCCCCCGCGCGCGGGAGATCCGGGAGATGAAGGGGAATCCGTGAAAAGCGCCTGACGCCCGAGGGGGATCCCGCTCATGCTCGATACCGAAAGCCATAGCACTGTGGAAAACCCCTGCCCGGCCTGTTTGGGCCTTGACAGCGTTCCCCCCGCTGTATACAATGTTTCTGAAAAAGTTGATCTCCTCTTCACATTTGTGAGCCCCCCCATGGACGACGAGCGGCTGGCGGAGATTGCGTCCTGGTATTACGAGGAGGGGCTGGACCAGGCGGCGATCGCCCGGCGTCTGGGCTGCTCGCGTTCGATGGTCTCGCGTTACCTGAAGGAAGCCCGGGCCCGGGGTCTGGTGGAGATCCGGGTCCGGCATCCCCTCAAAACGGATCCGCTGCTCGCGAAATCGCTCCAGGATGTGTTCCCCCTCCGTGAAGCGCTGGTTCTGGCGGATCCTCCTTCCGATCCCCGTCTGCTTCTGCGCCGCCTCGGGGAGCTGGGGGCCCGGGCGTTGCAACAGCGGCTGCGCCCCGGCATCCGCATCGGAGTGAGCTGGGGCACGGCGGTCTACGAGGTGGTGCGGGCCATGCCGGAGTTTCCGGTGGCGAGGGCTCAGGTGGTTCAGATCATCGGCGCCCTGGGCACCGGCGATCCCATGATCGACGGTCCGGAGCTCGCCCGCTGGCTGGCGGAGAAGCTGAACGCCCCGGTCCGCCATCTCCACGCGCCGCTGCTGGTGGAGAGCGAGGCGGTGGCCCGGGCCCTGCGCAACGAACGGACCATCGCCGAGACCCTGGCCCTGGCCTGTAAGGTCCACGTGGCGCTGATCGGGATCGGCTCGGTGGATCCCCGGCTCTCCAGCCTGCGACGGGCCGGCTATCTAACGGAGTCCGAGCTGGAGGCCCTCCGGGCCGCCGGGGCCGTGGGGGATGTGCTGGCCCGGGCCCTGGATGCGGAGGGGAACCTCCTGGATCATCCCCTGAACCGGCGGGTGGTCGGCCTGGAGCTCGAGGCGTTGCGCCGGATCCCCACGGTGATCGCCGTGGCGGGCGGCGTCGCGAAGGCCCCCGCGATCCGGGCCGCGTTGCGCGGCGGCTATGTCGATGTGCTGGTCACGGATGCAGAGGCCGCGGCCGCCGTCTTAACTCTGGAGGGAGCGATGGTCTATGCCTGAGACACCGACGGTTCCCGCTCTGGAGGTCGCCATCGACCTTCCCCGGGAGCGCCTGATCGAATGGCTCTATCAGATGCATCTGATCCGGGCCTTTGAGGAGACGGTCGAGCAGCTCTATGCCGCGGGGAAGATGCACGGCACCATGCACCTTTCCATCGGCCAGGAGGCGGTGGCGGTAGGGGCCATCGCCGCCCTGCGCCCCGATGACTATATCACCTCCACCCATCGCGGCCACGGCCATGCGATCGCCAAGGGGCAGGATATCCGGGCGATGCTGGCCGAGCTGTTGGGGAAGGAGACGGGCATCTGCCGGGGCCGGGGCGGGTCGATGCACCTGGCCGATCTGGAGCGAGGGAACCTGGGGGCCAACGGCATCGTCGCCGGCGGGATCCCGATCGCCGTCGGCGCGGGGCTCAGCATCCGCATGCAGGGGCAGGATCGGGTGGTCCTGTGCTTCTTCGGCGATGGGGCGGCCAACCATGGCAACTTCCACGAGGGCCTGAACATGGCCGCCATCTGGCGGCTGCCTGTGGTCTTCCTTTGCGAGAACAATCAATACGCGATGTCGATGCCGATCCGGAAGGCGATGGCGGTGCCCCGGGTGGCGGACCGCGCCGCCGCCTACGGCATCCCCGGGGAGACCGTGGACGGCATGGACGTCCTCGCGGTCTATCGGGCGGTGCGTGCGGCGGTGGAGCGGGCCCGGCGTGGGGAAGGCCCCACCCTCATCGAAGCGATCACCTATCGCTATAAGGGGCATTCGAAGAGCGACCGCCAGGTCTACCGCACGAAAGAGGAGGTGCAGGCCTGGATGGCCCGGGACCCCATCGCCCGCTTCCGCGCCTGGCTGATCGCGCAGGGGTGGCTCTCGGAGGCGGAGGCGGCGGAGATCGAAGCGCGGGCCCGGCAGGCCATCGGAGAGGCGCTGCGGGTTGCGGAGGGAGATCCCGAGCCCCGGGTGGACCAGCTGACCGAAGGCGTCTATGCGGAGGATCCCCACGTGCCGCCCCTCTGGATCCGCCAGACGTTCGGGCCGGGGATCGCGGTGGAGCCACCCCCCGGGACGCGGGAGATCTCCTACGCGGAGGCGCTGCGGGAGGCGATGGCTCAGGCGATGGCCGCCGACGCGCGGGTCTTCCTGATGGGGGAGGACATCGGGGTCTACGGCGGCGCCTTCGGGGTGACCCAGGGGTTGATCGAGCGGTTCGGGCCGGATCGGGTGCGGGATACACCGATCTCTGAGAACACCATCGTGGGCGCGGGGGTGGGTGCGGCGCTGACCGGAATGCGGCCCATCGTGGAGATGCAGTTCATGGACTTCGTCACCCTGGCGATGGAGCAGACGGTCCTCCAGGCCGCCAAGGTCCGCTACATGTTCGGGGGGAAGGCCCGGGTTCCCCTGGTGCTGCGGCTTCCTGGAGGATCGGGCACGGGGGCGGCGGCCCAGCACTCTGAGAGCCTGGAGGCGTGGTTTGTGCACGTGCCCGGGTTGAAAGTGGTGGCGCCGGCCACGCCTTATGACGCGAAGGGATTGCTGCTGGCCGCCCTGGCTGATGATAACCCGGTGATCTTTGTGGAGCACAAGCTGCTCTATCGAACCCGGGGGCCCGTTCCGGAGGATCCGTATATCGTCCCCCTGGGGCGCGCGGCGGTGCGGCGGGCCGGTCGGCATCTGACCATCGTGGCTTACTCCTTGATGGTGCTGCGGGCCCTGGAGGCGGCGGAGCGGCTGGCGGCGGAAGGGATCGAGGCAGAGGTGATCGATCTGCGCACCCTGAAGCCCTACGATGCGGAGACGGTGATCGCTTCGGTGAAGCGGACCGGCAAACTGCTCATCGCGCACGAGGCACCGCTGCTGGGGGGCTTCGGGGGGGAGCTGGCCGCCGCCGTCGCCCAGAGCGAAGCCTTCGCGTATCTGGAAGCGCCGATCCTGCGGCTGGGGGGCGCGGACGTCCCCATCCCTTACCATCCCCGCCTGGAGCGGGCTGCGGTTCCCCAGGTGGAAGACATCGTCGAGGCGGCCCGACGGCTGGCGCGCCTGGAGATCTGAGGGAGGAGGCGCTGGAACGCATGCCGGTCCCGGTCATCATGCCGAAGTTCGAGATGGCTCAGGAGAGCGGGAAGATCCTCCGCTGGCTCAAGGGGGAGGGGGAGCCGGTGGTGAAGGGCGAGCCCATTCTGGAGGTGGAGACCGATAAGGTCGCCATGGAGGTGGAAGCGCCGGCCAGCGGGACGCTGGTGGGGATCCAGGTGGGCCCGGGCGAGGTGGTGCCGATCGGCCAGCCCATCGCCTACATTCTGCAGCCCGGCGAAACCGGGGAGGCCCCTTCCCCCACCCCCTCTCCGGCGGCCGCCCCGGAGGCCCCCCGGGCGACGCCGGTGGCCGAACGCATGGCCCGGGCCCACGGCGTGGATCTCCACGCGATCCCCGGCACCGGGCCCGGGGGGCGGGTGACGAAGGCGGATGTGGAGGCTTACCTGGCCCAGCGCGCTCCAGGCGAAGCCGGGGAAAAGATCCGGGCGGTCCCCGCGGCGCGGCGGCTGGCCCGGGAGCTGGGGGTGGATCTGCATACGGTCCAGGGAACCGGGCCGGGGGGTCGGATCCAGTCGGAGGACGTGCGGCGGGTGGCGAAGGCGCTGCGCCGCGAGGTAGAGCCGGAAGCTCCTGCCCGTCCGGCAATCCGCCGGCGGGTGCCGCTGAGCGGGATGCGGCGGACCATCGCGGAGCGGATGACCCGGAGCGTGCGGGAGGCCCCTCCGTTCACAGTCAGCGTGGATGTGGAAATGAGCCGGGCGCTGGCCCTTGTGGAGGATCTCGCGGCGTGGGCGGAGCGGGAGGGCGGGCCCCGGGTGACCCTGACGGCCTTTCTGGTGAAGGCCTGTGCCTGGGCGTTGCGGCGGCATCCGGCGTTGAACGCCTCGCTGGAAGGGGAAGAGATCCTGGAGTGGGAGGAAGTGAACATCGGCGTGGCCGTCGCTGTGCCCGATGGCCTGGTGGTGCCGGTGATCCATGGGGCTGATCGGCGGGGGCTGATGGAGATCGCGCAGGTTCTGGAGGAGAAAGCGAAGCGGGCGCGGGAGGGACGTCTGCGGCCCGAGGATGTGCAGGGGGGGACCTTCACCCTGTCGAACCTGGGGATGTATGGGGTGGACCGCTTCACGGCGATCCTGAACCCGCCCCAGGCGGCCATCCTGGCCGTGGGCCGGGTGGCGAAACGTCCGGTGGTCGGGGAGGGGGATCGCGTGGACGTCCGCCCGATGGC
>BEHY01000109.1 GCA_002898735.1 Candidatus Thermoflexus japonica | reverse complement strand
CCCTCCAGCCAGTTCGTCTCCCCATCCAGCGCGATGAAGGCCGCGATGGCCCCGGCCATCATCATGGCCACCAGCTCCAGCGGGTGGAAGACCAGATCCATCGGCCGCCCCAGGGCCAGGCTGGCGAAGACCAGGACGGGGGCGACCAGCAGGGCGATCTGCAGGCTCGAGCCCACGGCGATCTCCAGCGAGAGGTCCATCTGGTTCTCCGCGGCCATCTGGACCGCCACCAGGTGCTCCGCCGCATTGCCGACCATCGGGATCAGGATGATCCCCACGAAGAACTCCGTGAGGCCCAGGGTGTGGAGGGCGGGCTCCAGGGCATGGACCAGCAGCTCGCTCATCCCCACCACGCCGATCGTGGCGGCCGCCAGGACCCCCAGGGCCTGGGGGAGTGTCCATCGGGTATGGGCGGGGGGGTGGGCGGCCAGCGGCTCCCGGGCGCGAAGGGTATAGAGCACGCTCAGGCCATAGAGGGCCAGCATCAGCCCGGCAACGCCCAGGCTCATGGTTTCCACGGCCTCCGGGTGGTGAACCGCAATCGTATGGCTGAAGAGGGAAGGGATCCCCATGGCGATGAAGGAGAGGATGGTCATCGTGGTCAGCACCCCGGCGCGCTGGCGGGAGAACCGCTGAAGCCCATGGCGCCATCCTCCGACGAGGAGGCTGAGCCCCATCACCAGGAGCAGGTTCCCCAGGATCGATCCGGTGATGGAAGCCTTCACCAGATCCAGCAGCCCGGCGCGGATCCCGGCCAGGGCGATGATCAGCTCCGCGGCGTTCCCCAGCGTGGCGTTGAGCAGGCCGCCCACGACCGGGCCCGTTCGCGCCGCCAGCTCCTCCGTGGCTTCCCCGATCAGGGCCGCCAGAGGGATCAACGCCAGGGCGCTGAGGGCGAGCACCCCGATCGGGCCGGCGCCCAGGGCGGCTGCCAGGGCCGCCAGCGGGACCGCGATCAGCAACCATCTGGACCACGACATAGGGGATGATCCTCCGGATTGGAGATCAGGGGAGCGGGGCCTACAGCAGATACAGGATGAGGATCGCCGTCAGCCCCCACAGGAGCACGGTGAGCAACAGCGGCCGGTCCTTCAACACCAGCTCATCCGGCGGGGCGGTTTCCCCTTTCACGTGGATCAGATAGAGATAGCGGAAGATCCCGTAGAGGACAAAGGGGATGGTCAGCATCATCGCATGGTTGGAGGGAAGGTTGGGGGCGGAGAACGTGTAGAGCGAATACGCCACGATGGTGGCCGCCATCACCACCCCCATCATCTCATCCAGGAAGCGAACCGTGTATTCCTCCAGGATGGCCCGATGGTTGCGGGCGTTCTCCCCGAGCAGGATGATCTCCTGCCGGCGCTTGGCGAAGCCGATGAAGAGGGCCAGAAGCAATGTGCACAGATAAAGCCACGGTGAGAATCGCTCCACGTGGACCAGGGGCACCCCGGCGGCAACGCGCAGGACGTAGCCGCTGGCCAGGGTCAGCACATCCAGGATCACCCGATGTTTGAGCCAGAGGGAATAGGCGAGGTTCATCCCCCAGTAGACATAGGCGATGAGCGCAAACCACGGATCCAGCGTGAAGGAGGGATAGGCCAGGCCGATCGGGATCAGGAGCGCGGCCCCCCAGGCGATCCGTGGATCCAGCTCCCCCGCAGGCAAGGGGCGATGGCGTTTGCGGGGATGCTGTCGATCTCTCTCCAGATCCTGCAGGTCGTTGAACAGATAAACCGCCCCCGAGAGGAGGCACAGGATCGCAAAGCCCGCCACTGTGCGCCCGAGGGGCTCGGGCCGGAGGAGCTTCTCATCGAACACGAGGGGCGCGAAAATGAAGACGTTTTTAAGCCACTGGCGCGGCCGCATGGATTGCACCAGGCCGATCATAGCTTTCCCGGGATGGATCGCGATCGCCTTCATCGGAACCTTGCTCCGCGAAGGGCTGGCATAACCGGGGGGCTGTGAGAGGCGGATGGGATGCCCGAGGCGCCCCACACCGCCCCAGGCGGCATTCGGCGCATGCCCGGAATGCGCATCGATCGGAACATCGGCTCCCGGCCGGATAGCCCCCGGGGCTGTTCCTGATTATAATTCGATCGATCCGCGAGGCGGAAGCACGATCCGGGGCGAGGCACTCTCCCCGCCCGGCGGCCCGGATAGGGAAAATAGGGAAAAGGGGAAAAGGGCAGGCTCCCGCACCTCGCAGCTTTTTTTCAAAATTTCCCTTCAGGAAGCGGGCTTATGGACGAGCAGGAGCGTCTGGCCATCCGTCGGAAGATCCTGGGGATCGCCCTCCGGCAGGCGCGGGAGGAGGCCGGGAAAACCATCCGGGATTGCGCGGCGTTGCTGGGGATTCCACCCGCCCGCTATCGGGCCTATGAGGCCGGCCGCCGGGATCCCACGTTGCCGGAGCTGGAGGCCCTGGCCTGGTTTTTCCAGCGACCCCTCTCCACGCTTCTGGAGCCGGATCGCCGCGCTGCTTCGCCGGAGGGGGATGGGGTGGCCGGGGCGATCCCCGAGCTGCTCGCGCTCCGCCATCGGATCATCGGTCTGATCCTGCGCCAGGCCCGGGAGCGGGCCGGAAAAAGCGTGCGGGAGGTCGCCGCGTTCCTGGGATGCTCCCCCCCACGGATCCGGGGGTATGAGTCCGGGGAGCGCCCGATCCCCCTGGTGGAGCTGGAGCGCTTATGCCTCTATCTGGGGGTTTCCCTTTCGGACTTTTACGACACCGACAGCCCGATCGGGCAGTCGGTGCTCCTGCTGGATCAGATGGAACGCTTCCGAGCGCTCCCTCCGGAGATCCGTTCTTTCGTGACGTCGCCGGTCAACCTGCCCTATCTTCGCCTGGCGATGCGTCTGGCGGAGCTTCCGGCGGACCGCCTCCGGCATATCGCGGAGGACCTGCTGGAGATCACCCTATGATGTGGACCACGCCGGCGCTGATCCTCTTCCTGGGGATGGGGGCCGGATTGCTCCGGCACGTCGCGGTCGGCGGGGGGGCGAGGCGCCTGATGCTGGATCTCATGCTGGGCTGCCTGGGGTTCGCCCTCGGGCACGGGCTGGGTCAGCTCCTCGCCCCGGGGTTCGGGCAGATCGGAACCACCGCCGTGATCCCCGGCATGCTGGGGGCCGGGGTTCTCCTGGGGGTCTCCTCGATCCCTTCCCGTCGCAGATGATTCGGCCTCGGTCTCTTTTCGGTGATCTCCCCCTCTCCACGACGCGGAGGGATTTGAAGAAAGCAGGGAAGATCGCCTGGGAGGTGAAGGTTCCCAGGGCGGTCCTTTCATCCCCCGAAAGCCCTATGGGAGGAACCCTTCCTGCCCTCCCGATCGGAGCCCCACGGGGATGTCCGCGGGATCGGGACATCTGTCCCGGGAAAATCGGGACGCAGGCCTCTGCCGGGGGAAGGTCCTTCCGATTACAGTGGGAAGCGGAAAGACTCTGGAGCAGGAGGCCTGCGATGGATCGCCTGACGCGCATCTGGTTGCTGCTGATTCAGATCGTCATCGGCTACGAGTGGTTGCACGGCGGGCTGGAGAAGCTGGAGACCGGCGGTGGGTTCGTGAAGGGCCTGCCCCAGACCCTGGCCCGCTTCGCGGAGAAGAACCCGTATCCCTGGATGAAGGCGTTCCTCACCGGACCGGCCACGGCCAATGCCACCCTCTTCGGGAACCTGGTTCAGTGGGGCGAGCTGCTCGCAGGACTGGGCCTGATCGCGGGCGCCCTCTATCTGCTGCTCCTGGCCCATCGTCTGAACGGGGTGCTGCGGCGCGTGGCGGGGATCCTGGTGGCGATCGCGCTGCTGGGCGGGATGACGATGAACGCCTTCTTCGGCCTGGCGGCGGGGCACACCAGCCCCTCCACATCGGGCATCAACCTGGTGATGTTCTTCTCCCAGCTGATGCTCCTGGGCTTCTGGATCGGCGTGATCCTCCAGCCGGTGGAGGAGCTCGTCCTGCAGCGGCGACCGGCCTGAGGGGAACAGACCATGAAGAAAACGGGCGGGGGCCCCACGCTCCTGCCCGTTTTCTTTTCAGGGCCTGCATCGCTGGACCGGAACAGAGCATTTCGATGGATCGGACGGCCAGACCCTGTTCCTTTACGGAGGGCCTGGCGGGACGTGGAACACGATGATCCCCAGGCCCTCGCAATGGGTGCGCGGCCGGAACGCCCACCAGCCCTCCGGATAGGCGGCCTGGAGGGCGGCGAGGGAGGCGCGATCTTCCGGATGCACCAGATACAGCCTGGGGCCCGACAGGCGCCGGTGGGCTTCCAGGGCCCGGGGGAGATCCTCATACCAGATCGTGTGGGGCCAGTCGATATCCCCCAGCCACATCCCGATCAGCCGGGAATCGAACCAGTAGGGATACGCCACATAGAACGCGTTCGTCTTCGGCCCGCCCCCTGCGTAGAAGCCCCGCAGGATCTCCGCCGCATCCGAGGCGTTCAGGGCGATGCGACAGTAGCTCTTCGCGTATTCCCGAAAGATGCGGTCCGTATGGATCCGGATCAGGGCCAGGGCCAGCAGGGCTGCAGCTCCCCATCCGATCCATCGCCCGCGGCGGAGGGTGCGCCATCCCGCCGTCCAGAGGGCTGGGACCAGCGCGGCGAAGGTGAGAACGGGGGGCAGGGCGCCCGCTGCCCGCACCGTGCTCGGGTTCTCCCGTGGGAAGGACAGGTTATAGGCGGAGGGGAGCAGCATGACCAGCCCTGCCATCAGCACGGCCAGCGGGACCGGATCCCGATGGCGGAGCATCCAGAGGAGCGCCGCCGCCCCGCCCAGGGCCAGCAGGGCGCCCATCACCGGATCCAGCATCGGCCGCATGGGGATGGTGGCGACATAGACCTCGTCGCCGGTCCAGTGGAACATCAGCAGCGCCCGCCGGATGTTGTCCGCCAGGATGAGGATGGGGTTTCCCTCGATGGGTTTCTCCCAGGTGGAAACCCGGGTCATCAGCCGGTAGAAGAAGATCTCGGGGTAGTCCATTATGAAGCGCAGCATAGGAACCAGCACCGGGAGGGCCGTCAGCATCCCGACCAGGAAGTCCCATGCCTGCTGCCATCCCTCCTTCGTGCGCCAGCCGCGCCGCGCGAGCCACACGGCCAGGAACGCCGCGGGCAGGGCGGCGAGCATCCCCCGAAAGGGGGAGTAGCCATATAATCCCACGCCCAGGAAGAAACCCATCCAGAGGAACTCCGTTCGCTTTCCGGAGCGAAGCCCGCGGACCAGAAAAGCCAGCGACCAGGCGGCGAGGGTGGGCAGGAAGGGATAGCGCAGCCCCACCCGGGCCGGGATCACCGCCCAGGAGGCCACCGCCCCCAGGAACATCGTCCAGAGCCCTCCGGATCGCCCCCACAGGGCGGTGCCGAGGAGGTAAAGGGCTGGCAGGAGCAGAACCCCAATGAAGGCGGTCCCGACCTGGAGGGTGAACTTGTGCAGGGGCATCCCGAAAACCCGGATCGTCGCCGCCGCCAGATAGAACTGAAACGCCTCCCGCCCGGTGTTCCGGGGAAAGAAGATCCGGTATTCGCCGTTGAGGACATCCCGGACATCGAGGAGCTTCTCCGCGTGATCGCTGTTCACATCGAGGGGGAGGCTCCAGAGATCCCAGTAGCGGAAGCCGATCCCGAGAGCCAGGATCAGGAGGAGCAGCAGATGATGCCCGCGCAGGAGGAGCCCCTCCCGCGGAAGGCGGGGGAGCGGGGCGTTCCACCACGCGAGCAACCACGCGATCACCGCCACAACCCAGGCGATCACCCCGGGCAGGCGGAACCGGTTGCCTCCGGAGTCCAGGAAAGCCAGGGCCATACCTCCCAGGCTCAGCGCCAGCCAGAGCGGGCGAACGTGAAGGGCGCCATGGTGCTCTTCCCGGGGCGGTCTTTCCGCATCCAGCCACCCGGGGGACCGGAGGAGGGCCCAGACGACCCCGAGGGCCGCCCAGGCATATAGAACGAGCCCCAGAGGATCCGGTGCCTCCCGGGGGCTATGGTCCAGCCGGAGCTGCCCCAGAACCGCCAGGAAGCAGGCCCCGATCCACACGGCCACCGAACCAGCCCGGAGAAACCGGCCTTCCATCCCTCTGCGTCCTCATCCACTCAGCGCTGGGCGATCATGAAAAAATATGCGCCTTCGGGGCCCGGGAGTTCTTCGTAAAAGGGTCGGAGGATCCGCTCCACCGGCCACAGGCTCCAGCGCCACGGGGCCAGGATCCAGCGCCCGAAAAGCTTTTTGCAGAGCAGCGATGGCAGCCCATACGGATGGCCCCATTCCAGCAGAGCGGTGGCTCCCGGGGAGAAATAGAACCACCAGCGAAGCGGGCGAAGCCCGGCCCGCGCCAGCCGGGCGGCCCAGATCTCCGGGGCGTCGCAGTGATGATGCCGGGAGATGCGGTTGAAGAGCCGGCCGTAGCCCTCCGCGAGCCCACGCAGCCGGAGCCGGCGCAGCAGGCGATACAGCGAGAGGAATTCCACGAAGCGATGGCTGGGCGAGCAGAACAGGAAATACCCGCCAGGCCGGAGGACCCGTGCCACTTCCCGCAGGACAGCCTCCACGGGAGGGATGTGCTCCAGCACCGAATTGCTGATCACCGTCCCGAAGGATCCCGAAGGGAAGGGCAAATGCGCGCCATCGGCCTGGACCACCCACCGATAAACCCGGCGGGCGGCGGCCTCCCTCAGGGGTGCCCATCCGGGGTCCAGGCCGACCCATGCCTTCCCGGGAAAGGCCACGGAGGCGAAGTGCCCATCCCCGCAACCCAGATCCAGGATGGGCTCGGGCATCTCCAGGCCCTGATAGAAGCGGGCTTCCACGGCCCGAAGCAGCGCCCGAAAGGCGGGGACCTCTTTCAGGTGCAGCCAGAGGAAATCCG
>BEHY01000108.1 GCA_002898735.1 Candidatus Thermoflexus japonica | reverse complement strand
TCCGGTTATCCTGTTAACCGGATAACCGGAGGGAGAGAAGGGATGGAGCGACCGACGCGACAGGAGATCCACCAGCTTCATGCTGAGATCTGCGCCGGGCTGGCGGACCCCACGCGGATCCTGATCCTTTATGAGCTGGCCGACGGGCCCCGAACCGGAACGGCGCTGGCCCGGGCGCTGGGTCTCCCCCAGTCCACGGTGGCCCGTCATCTTCGGGTGCTGGCCTCCAAAGGCCTGGTGGTCCCCACCCGCCGGGGCGGTGTGGTGGAATACGCCCTGGCGGATTACCGGGTGATCCAGGCCCTGGATTTGATGCGGGCGGTCCTGATGGATCGAATCCACCTTTATCAGCACATTGCTGGCTGAGCCTGGAAGGAGGTCCCCATGGCCCTCGAACAGGTAGCTGAAGTGACGGCGACGCATTCGGAGCGGGAGGTTCAGAATCGGCTTTCCATGGTCGTGTTCAGCGGCGACATGGATCGTCTGATGGCCGCTTTCATCATCGCTACGGGCGCGGCTGCCTCCGGCATGGACGTCACGATGTTCTTTACCTTCTGGGGTCTGCAGGCCATCAAGAAGCAGACCCCGACGGGGCGCAGCCTGTTCGGCCGGATGCTGGGCGTTTTCCTCAAAGATATTAACGGCGTGGGGCCCAGCAGGATGAACTTCGGAGGCCTGGGCCGGTGGATGTTCAAGAAGATGATGAGGGCGCACAACGTGACGTCGTTGCCGGAGTTGCGCCAGCTGGCCGCTGAGCTCGGGGTCCGTATGCTGGCCTGCCAGATGAGCATGGAAGTGATGGAGATCCGGCGGGAGGATCTGATCGACGAGGTCCAGGATGTGGTGGGCGTGGCCACATTCCTGGAGGAGGCGTCGCGTTCGAAGATCACCCTGTTCATCTGATTCGGGAGGTGCGCAATGGAGATGAAACCCGATCTCACCCTGGACCTCAAAGGTTTGCTGTGCCCGATGCCGGTGGTGAAGATCAACCAGGCCATCAAGAACGTCCCCATCGGCGGGATCATCGAGGCTTACGCCACGGATCCGGGGGTGATGGCCGATATTCCGGCGTGGTGCCGGAGCACGGGCAACGAGCTGGTGACCATTGAGAAGCAGGATAAAGTCATCCGCTTCGTGGTGCGGAGGCTGAAATGAGCGCGACGGCGCCGTGGGGATGGATCGTCCTCATTGCGCTGGGCCTGTGCCTCGGGGGGCTGGGCTGGCGGCTCTATGGGTTGCTGGCCCGCCCTTACCGGCCGGATCGGGCCCAGCCCCGGGGCCCCGCGTGGCGGGGCATTGTCTACGCGTTCACCTGGGGCATGATGCCCTGGGCGAAGGAGAGCACTCGACGGCATTTTCTCCCCTACCTGCGGGGGGTGCTTTTCCACCTCGGGATTTTCGCCACTCTGGCAACGCTGGTGATCAGCCCCTGGCGGTCCGCCCTCCCTGCCTGGATTGCCCCGGCCGGCCTGGTCTTCACCGGGATTGGAGCCGCAGGTGGCCTGATCGGGATTCTGATGCGGATCTTCGATGAGCGGCTCCGGGCGCTCAGCTGCCCGGATGACTACGCCGCGGTGGCGCTGGTGACGGTATGGCAGGCAGCTGGCATGGCGTTCTGGGCGGATCTGCGCTGGACGGGGGTGTTCTACATCCTGTCCGCGCTGACCCTGGTCGCCATCCCCCTCACCAAGATCCGGCACTGCATCTATTTCTTCTTCTCCCGATTCTTCTTCGGCCTCTTCTATGGCCGACGAGCTGTGCTGGGGTAGGAGGAGCCCATGAGCGAGCGCGTTCAGCAAGCGCTGGCTGTTTTTGAGAAGTCCCTGGACCGGCGGCTGCTGGCTGCTCTGGAGGTCTGCGCCCGTTGCGGGATCTGCGCGGAATCGTGCCACGTGTTCGCTGCCGAGCCCGATTTTCGCAATGCCCCCGCGGCGAAGGCGGAAGCGGTCCGCCGCTTCTACCGGCGTGTCCATGACCCCATCGGACGTCTGTTCCCATGGTGGGTGGGGGCGAAGGATCTGAGCGAGGCGGATCTGGAGGAGCTGGCGGAGATCGCCTTCGGCGCCTGCACCCTCTGCCGGCGCTGCACGATGAATTGCCCGATGGGGGTGGACACGGCTCTTATCATGCGGGCGGCCCGCGCCATGCTGACGGCCGTCGGAAAGGCCCCCGAGATGCTCACGCAGCTTGCCGATGCGGCGATCGCCCGGGAGGAGAACCTGGAGTTCTTCCGGGAGTTCTATATCGATCAGATCCGCGAGCTGGAACGGGAGCTGCAGGAGCAAACCGGAGATCCGGATGCCCGCATCCCTGTGGAGAAGGCGGGGGCGGAGATCCTTTATGTCGCGCTCTCCGGTGCCCACACCATCCTGCCGGCGGCGGTTCTCTTCCACGCGGTCGGAGCGGACTGGACCCTGAGCCTGTTCGAGGCGGCCAATTATGGCTACTTCCTGGCGGATCTCCAGCGCGCGAAAGCCATCGCCCGTCGGATCGTGGATGAGGCGCGTCGGCTCGGAGTGAAGGAGATCATCCTGGCCGAATGCGGCCACGCTTACACGGTGTTGCGCTGGGAGGCGCCCAACTGGTTCGATGATTTCCCCTTCCGGGTCCGCAGCATCATCGAGGCGGCGGCGGAGTGGATCCAGCAGGGCCGCCTGCCGCTGGATCCCTCGGCGAACCCGGAGCCGGTCACATATCACGATTCCTGTAACCTGGGCCGGAACGGCGGCCTGCTGGAGGAGCCCCGGATCATCCTGCGGGCGGTTGTTCAGGATTTCCGGGAGATGAGCCCCAACCGGGCGGAGAACTTCTGCTGCGGCGGCGGGGCGGGGCTGGTGGCGGTTCCCGAATGGTATGAGAAGCGTATGCGAGCCGGACGCCGTAAGGTGGAACAGATCCGCCAGACGGGAGCCCGTATCGTGGTGGCTTCATGCGATAACTGCCGTCTGCAGCTGGGGGATCTGAGCGAGTATTACGGCCTGGGTGTTCGGGTGAGCGGTCTGATGGATCTGGTGGTGAACGCCTATCTGGCGGCCCGCCGGATGAAAGCGACCGCTCCGGTTGCGCCCACTTGGGTTCATGCGGTGGAGCCGGCATGAAAAATCCCCCATGGCGAGGCCGCGGCTGATCCCGCGCGCTCCATCGCGAAGCGGCATGGAGGCAGGATGCCGATTTCTCCCCCTCCCCGTGGCCTTCCAGGCCACGGGGAGGGGCCCTCCGGCCATTCCGGACGCAAGCGATGATCTTCACCCGATGCCGAATCGGCGGCGGAGGAATTCCCAGGCCACCCGGTCGATGCGATCCCCAGGCTGCCAGCGTTCCTCCAGGTTCTCCACCCCAAACAGGGTCTCTAAGGCACGCCGGGTAGCTTCGTCGTAAATCCCGGTGATCTCCCCGGAATAGTAACCCGTATGTCGAAGCAAACGCTGGATCTCCCGGGCCAGGGCCTCGTCGATGGGGAGCAGATCTTCCGGCCGGGTAGCCCCGAAGTAGAGATGGTGAAGTTCCACCAGATCCTTCAGCTTCACCACCGGGTCCGGATCGTCATCGACGCGCAGATCCATATAGCGATCGTTGAAGCCCCCGTAACCGCCGCCCTCCCGGACCACCAGGACGGCTGCGGACTGGCGGCCTCGCCGGTCCCCGCCGGCACGGTCCCCGGCCAGCAGAGCGGCCACCAGGCGATCGGCGAGTTCCCCCGGGGCATTCACGAAGGCCTCGGCCATCGCCTCCAGCGTGCGCTCATCCACCAGCAGGTTCCCCTGACAGCAGAACCCCTCGCCGATCCGATGGCCGGCCCATGGGAGGCACTCGGAGCCGGTGAAGGCGGCCGCACGACCGTAGCGGTCCACGAGGCCCACCTGGCGCTTCTCCCGTTCGGGATCCTCGGCCAGGAGGGCGGCCAGCGTCTCCTCGGCGGAGAGCCCCTGGGCCATCCGCGACAGCCCCTCCGGCCCGAAGCGGGTGTTGGCATACGACTGGGTGGCGATGGCCCCGGCGCCTGCGCGGGCCCAGGGCACCACCGCTCCGGCGGCCAGGAACTTGGAAGCCACAGCCACGCCCCACTCCTGGCGGGCGGGGTCGAAGGCGACGATGGAGAAGGTCGCATAAGCCCGCATCCATCCCTCCGGCAGGGGGTTGCTCTTTGTATTTTAGCGCGGGGGAGGGCTTCCATCCTCCCCCGAAGCGGGGCTTTTTCGGAGGCGGGGCGAGGCGCCGGCCAGAAGCGGACGGCGGGAACGCTGTTGCGCAGGGAAACCGAGGGGTGCGTTAAAATGGATATGGAAAGCATCATGCTCCGGGAGCTATCCGATGTTTTCAGCGCTGGTCGAAGCAGCGATGGAAAGGGCGCGCTACCGCCAGCTGGAGGATGGCACTTACTACGGGGAGATCGAGGTTTACCCCGAGGTCTACGCCACGGGGCGGACCCTTGAGGAGTGCCGTCAGGAGCTGGAGGAGATCCTCATCGAATGGCTGCAGGATCGCCTGTCCCGACCATGAGCTTCCCAACCGCCCGCTGGCGCCTCCTCTGGTCGCCCCCTGCGGACGGGGCGACGAACATGGCGGTCGATGTGGCGATCGCGGAGGCCGTGGCGGCGGGTGAGGCACCGCCCACCCTGCGCTTCTACCGCTGGGATCCGCCCTGCCTGAGCCTGGGGCGTCACCAGCCGGTTGATGAGGTGGATCTCCCCCGTTGCCGGATGGATGGCGTGGAGGTGGTCCGGCGTCCGACGGGCGGGCGGGCGATCCTTCACGCGAATGAGCTGACGTATAGCGTTGTCTTTCCCGAGATCGATCCCCGCGCGGCGGGCGGGGTGCTGGAGACGTTCCGCCGGTTCGCGGACGCCTTCGTCCGGGCCCTGCGCGATCTGGGGGTCCCGGGGGTCGCCTTAGCTCCCCGTCTCGATCCAGCAGCCCGGGGGGACGGCTTTGTGTGTTTTGAAGTGCCGACGGATTATGAGCTAACCGTCCACGGGCGGAAGATCATGGGAAGCGCCCAGTGGCGCCATCGCGGGGTGGTCCTTCAACACGGCTCGCTTCCTCTGGAAGGGGACCCCGGCGCGATCGCGGTCTATTTAAAGAGCGGGCCGGATCCGGAGCGGCTTCGGCGCCGGGCGATCACCCTTCGGGAGGCTGCCGGCCGCCCCGTGACGTTCGAGGAGGCGGCCGCAGCGATCGTGGACGCGTTCCGGAGCCTCCTCGCCATCGAGGCGCAGCCCGGGGATCTGACCCCAGAGGAGCGACGCCGGATCCCGGAATGGCGGGGGCGTCTGAGCGTCCTCCGGCAGGCCAGGGCCATGCCCGCCGAACCTTTTTGAGGATATGTCCTATGGTCGTCGGCACGTGCACCGTGGACCTGCATCTGCCCGGCGCGCTGTCCCTCAAGGACAAGCGCAGCGTGATGAAGTCCCTGATCGCCCACCTGCGCCAGGCCTTCAATGTGGCGGCCGCTGAAATCGACCACCAGGATTTCCCCCAGTCCGCCCGCCTGGGCCTGGCGACGATCTCCAACGATGCCGGGCATACCCACGCGATCCTGGAAAGCGCGGTTCGCTGGATCGAAACCAACCGTCCGGATGTGATGGTGGTGGATTGGGAGATCGCGATCATGTGAGGGCTACGCCCGGCGAGGCGGAGCGCTGAACGAACAGGCTCCCTGGCGAGCCTGCCCGTGCGATCCGAAAGGAACGGACATGGCGCGCGTGAGGATGGAGATCCGGGAACCCGCGGTGGCGGGGGCCTTCTATCCGGCGGATCCCGAGGCGCTGACCGGGATGGTCGATCGCCTGCTCGCGGAGGCCCCACGCTATGATCCGGAGCCCGCGGCCCTCATCGTGCCCCACGCGGGCTATATTTACTCGGGCCATGTGGCCGCATGGGGATTCAAACAGCTCGCGGGCCGCTCTTACGATGCGGTGGTGGTGCTGGGCACCAACCACGTGGAGCCGTTTTTCCGGGAGATCTCGGTATGGGCGCGGGGGGCCTGGCGGACCCCCCTGGGGGAGGTGCCCATCGATGAAGCGCTGGCGGATGCCCTGTTAAGTGCGGGCCCCCCTCTCCGCTACGTCCCCGAGGTGCATCTCGAGGAGCATTCGATCGAAGTCGAGCTTCCCTTCCTTCAGCGCCTGTTCCCCGATCTCCGGTTCGTCCCGGTGATGATCGGGGAGCCCTCCCCGGAAAACATCGAGGCCCTTGCGGAGGCCCTGGCTCGGGCGCTGGCCGGGCGTCGGGCCATCGTCATCGCCAGCAGCGATCTCTCCCACTACCCGCGGGATGAGCATGCCCGCCAGGTGGATCTCAACACCATCGGCGCCATCCTCTCCCTGGACGGGGAGCTGGTCCGCCATACGATTGCGGAATGGATGGCCCGGCGGATCCCCGGGCTGGCGACGTTGATGTGCGGCGAGGGGCCAGTGCTCGCGGCCATGGCCTATGCCCGGCGCACGGGCGCCGTCCATGCCCGCCTGCTCAAATACGCCAACTCCAGCGATGTCCCCTATGGGCGGAAGGATCATGTGGTGGGCTACGCGGCCATTCGCTTCTCCCGGGAGCCGGATCCTCCGCTCGGGGAGGAGGATCGGCAGACGCTCCTGGGAATCGCGCGGGAAGCGGTGGTGCATGCCGTGCAGGGGAAGCCGCTTCCGGAGCTTCGGGTTTCCTCCCCATGGCTCTGGTTGCCCCGGGCCTGTTTTGTCACCCTCACGAAGGGCGGCCACCTCCGGGGATGTCGGGGGGAGATCTGGCCCCGCTCCGATCTCGCCCACGCCGTGCAGCGGGTGGCGGTGCTTTCCGCCCTGGACGATCCGCGCTTCCCCCCCGTGACGGCCGAGGAACTGCCCCACCTGGCGTATGAGATCAGCATCCTCTCCCCGCTGCGGCCGGTGGAGCGGGTGGAGGAGATCGTGGTGGGGCGGGATGGGCTCTTCATCCTGGCGGGGGGACGCACCGGGCTGCTGCTCCCCCAGGTCCCGGTGGAGCAGGGGTGGGATCGGGAGGCCTTCCTGCGGGCCGTCTGTCTCAAGGCCGGCCTTCCGGAGGACGCCTATCGGTGGCCGGACGCCCGGCTCTTCCGCTTCGAGGCGGAGGTGTTCGGGGAATCTTAGAAGACATCCGGGAAT
>BEHY01000107.1 GCA_002898735.1 Candidatus Thermoflexus japonica | reverse complement strand
CCCCCTCCCTGCCTGCAGGTGGTTTGAACCTGACTTCCGGCGTGCGATAATGAAAAGCTCCAGAGAGGTTAAGATGGCGCGACCTGAGGGGGGTTCATGGCGATGGATTCGAGGGCTCTGGCGCAGGGTTGCCGGAGTCTCCATCCGCTACAAACTGCTGGGGGTGGTCCTGGGAGTGGTCGCGCTCCTGGGCCTGACGATGACATTGCAGGTCCAGAGTCAGCTGGCCGGGCATCTGCAGCAGAGCTTGGAGGAGCGCGGCCTCGCTCTGGCGCGCGATCTGGCTGAGGATGCCGCCGATTTGATCCTCACCCAGAACTTCTTCGGGCTGTATCAAAAGCTTCGATACACTCTTGAGACAAATTCAGATGTCCGTTACATCTTCATTGTGAGCCCTCACGGAGAGGTTCTGGCCCACTCCTTTCCCAGCCGTGTCCCCTTGGATTTGCTCTCCGTCAATTCTCTTTCCCCCGACCAGCCGTGGCGGGTTCAGATCCTGAACAGCGACGAGGGGCTCCTTACGGACGTGGCGGTGCCCATCCTGGGAGGACGGCTGGGGGTTGTGCGGCTGGGGCTTTCTCATCAGCGCCTTCAGGATGCGGTGCTTACGGCCACCTTTCGTCTGGTTGCGACGACCATACTGGCCCTCCTGGTAGGAGGGGCCGCCGCGCTTCTCCTTACCCGGATATTGAGCGGTCCGATCCTGGAGCTGGTGGATGCGGTTCGCGCTGCGGGCAGGGGAGACCTCAGCCGCCGCCCGCCGGTGCGAATGGAGGATGAAATCGGAGAGCTCACGGCCGCTTTCAACGCCATGATGGATGACCTGATTCGCTTTCAGACGGAGCTGTTGCATCAGAATAAAGAATTGTGGATCCTGAACACCGTTGCACGTGCTCTTTCAGAGGCCCGCTCCCTTCAGGAGATCCTGGAGATCGCATTGCAGAGCACTCTGGATGTGCTCGGATGCCCGGCCGGATGGATCATCCTTCAACTCGATGAGAGCTCCGCTCCGATCTTGGCTGCTCAGCGAGGTCTCTCCCGGGACTTCGCTGATCATCTCGTCGAGTCCGGCAAATCCGTGTGCCCATGCGTGCAGGCGATCCTGCATCAGGAAGAATGGACCCGGCCTGTATCGCGCTCTCAATGCCCGGTGCTGAGGTGGGCTCAGGAAACGGGGAGCCCCGAGGCGAGGTTTCAACATCATCTTAGCGTGGCCCTGATGTCACGGGATCGGATCCTGGGGGTGTTGAATGTGATGCTCTCAGGGCAGGAGGACGCCGGGGCACTCGCCGACGGGGAGGGGGCGATGGGGCTTCCAGGCGAGGATGCGCGAATCCCTCGCCTGATCCGGCTGATGGAGGCCATCGGTCGACAGGTCGGCGTGGCGCTGGATGCCGAGTTGCAGCGCCAGCGCCTGATGGTGGAAATGAAGAAACGGGAGGCCCTTCGCAGTCAGTTGCTGGAGCGGATCCTGACGGCCCAGGAGGAGGAACGGCACCGCATCGCCCGCGAGCTCCATGATGAGGCGGGGCAGGCACTGACCTCCCTTCGGGTCGGTCTGGGTTTGCTGGAACGGGAGGCCCATCAGCCAGAGCTCGTGCTGGCTCGGGTCGCCGAGTTGAAGCGTCTGGCTGAGGAGATCCTGGAGAACCTGCACCGTCTGGCCATGGACCTGCGGCCGGCCATCCTGGACCATCTGGGCCTGGTGGCGGCTCTGCGCCAGTATGTTGAACTGTGCCAGCGCCGATACGGCCTGAAGGTGCAATTTGAGGTGATCGGGCTGGAGGAAGAACGGTTGTCCCCTGCAGTGGAGATCACGTTATACCGGATCGTTCAGGAAGCCCTCACCAACGTCGTTCGTCACGCCCAGGCCACCCGTGTGGATGTCCTGCTGGAACGGCGGGGGGATCACATTGTCGCCATTGTGGAGGATAATGGGATAGGGTTCGACCCGGAGCACGCCATGCGGGATGGCCGTCTGGGCCTCTTCGGCATACGGGAACGGGTGGAACGGTTGGGAGGGACGCTGATCCTAGAGAGCGCGCCGGGCTCAGGGACGACGGTGGTGGTGGAGGTGCCGTATGCCCATCCGGATCCTGATAGCGGATGATCATGGATTATTGCGGGCTGGTTTGCGCGCTCTGCTAAAGGACGAGCCGGATCTTGAGGTGGTAGGGGAGGCGCTCGATAGCGAGGATACGATTCAAAAAGCGATGGCATTGCGCCCCGATGTGGTGCTGCTGGATATCAGCATGCCCGGGCGGGGTGGAATTGAGGTCACCCGCATTCTGAAGAAAACGCTCCCGGAGATCCGGATCCTGATCCTGACTGTCCATGAGGATGAAGGGCTGTTGCGGGAAGCGATCCGTCGGGGAGCTTCCGGTTACATTATCAAGCGTGCTGTGGAAGAGGAGCTGGTCCATGCGATCCGGGCGGTCTGGCGAGGGGATCTTTATATCCACCCGGCGATGACCCGCGCCCTGTTGAAAGAGTTAAACCCTCCTCCCATCGAACCCCTTCAGGTCGAGCCGTTAACACCCCGCGAGCTGGAAGTGCTCCGGCTGATCGCTCTGGGCTATACGAACCGGCAGATCGCTGAGGAGCTGGGAATCAGCATCCGGACGGTGGAGACCCATCGGGCGAATCTCATGGGCAAGCTGGGCTTGAGCAGCCGGGTGGAGCTGGTGCGCTATGCCCGCGAGCATGGTTTAATTTAAAAGATAGCTTCTGCACGCGCAGGATCCTGCGCATTTATCAGGCCTGTGCGTCCCACAGGCTTTGTGGTGCGGGGAAGGGAATGGGGAAAGGTGGGACCGGATCCGCCTTGCCGCGTTTCAACCTCAATCCCCACGCTGGTGGCCCATCCCCTGAAAACTTTGGATCTTCGCGGAAACCCGTCGCATGGCAGTCTTTTGTGGAAGCGTTCTGGAAGATCCATGCGGGGCGTCTCATTAAGGGAATTGCTGGAATCCACACTGCCGCCGGGAACCCGGGTGGTCGGCGGCGGAGGCGGGCTGGATCGTGAGGTGGCGTGGGCCACCCTGCTCCGGACGATCCCCGCGCGGACGGCCATCCAGCGGGGAGATCTCCTGCTCTTCTCCGCAGATCTGCTCGCGATGCGGGAGCCCCCGATCTCCTTCTCCGCGCTCCTCGAGCTCGCCCTGGAACGGGAAGCGGCTGGGCTGGCGATGGTCGGCCCGGTACCGGAGGGCTGGGGGCCGCTGGCGGACGAGGCCGGCCTCCCGCTGCTCGCGCTGCCGGAAGGGACGAGCCTGGGGGACCTGGCCAATCAGATCGCCCGGTTCATCACCGCCCGCCGCGAGGCCCTCTATGAGATCGAACGGGAGCTTCAACGGCGGTTCCAGCAGGCGGCTCTGGCGGGCGAGGGGCTTCCGGCGATCCTGCAGGCCCTGACGGAGGTCACCGGGAAGAGCGCCTGGCTGGAGGATACGCAGGGAGCCCCATGGCCGGATCTCCCCCCACCTCCCGAAGTTCCCCCCGGCCAGGCGGAGCGCCGGGCCTGGCTCCGGCGCCTGCCCCTGCGTGAGGAGGCGGAGCCGTCGGTTGCCCTTTTCGGACCGGATGCGAGGGGCCGGGTTTGCCTGGCGGGGGCGGTGCTCCTGGATCGACGCCCGGTCGGCGCGGTCTGCCTGTTAAGCCCCTCCGGGAAGATCGCCGAGCGGGACCGTTTCGCGGTGGCTCAGGCGGCGGCGGCATGCGCGCTGGTGCTGCTCCGCGAGCGCTCGTTGTGGACAGCGGAGGCCCGGGTGCGCGGCGAGTTCCTGGCCCAGGTCCTGCGCGGGGAGCTCCCAGAGGCCGAAGCGCGCCGTCGGGCTCGCATTCTGAATGAGCCCATCGAGGAGCCGATGGCCGTGGCCGTGTTCCGGGCCCCGGACGCGGAGGGGCATGCCGGGCACCTTGCGGAGGCGATCCGACGCCTGACCACCCGCTTCCCGCGCTGTCGGGTCCAGCCGATGGCCGAAGGGATCGCCTTTGTGTTCCCGCCTCCGGGAGGGGAGTCGGAGCCGGAGGCGGTGGTGGAAGGCCTGCGGGCCGAGCTGGTCCGCGCCCTGGGTCTGCCCCGTCTGGCGGCCGGGGTAGGGGGGGTCTACGCCGGCCCGGCCGGCCTGGCCCGTTCCTTCCGGGAGGCTGTCCAGGCCCTGCAGATGGTGGAGGCCCTGCTGGGGGGGGACCGCACCCTGGCCTACTCGCGGCTGGATGTCTATCGCATCCTCTACCCCCTGCGAGAGAGCGAGGTCCTGGAGGAATTCTACGAGCAGACCCTCGGATCCCTGGAGCGGTATGATCGGGAACATCACGCCGAGCTGATTCCCACTCTGGAGGCTTTCTTCGCCTGTGATGGGAACCTGCAGCGCACAGCCGAACGGCTGTTCCTGCATCGCAACTCCCTGGCCTATCGTCTCCGGCGGATCCAGGAGATCACCGGGATGGATCTGAGGCGTTGGGAGGACTGTTTCCGGTTGCAGCTGGCCCTGAAAATCCGACCGATCCTGAGGAGGTCCCATGCACAGCCCGGCGGTGGATCCGGACCGCGTGCTTGAGGAAGCCCGCCAGGCGGGCGTCCGGTTCGTCATCCTGCGTTTCACGGATATCCTGGGGGCGCCGAAAGGGGTGACGATTCCCCTGGAGGATCTCCCGGAGGCCATTGAAACGGGGAAGTGGTTTGACGGATCGGCGATCGAAGGGTTCGCCCGGGTGGCGGAGTCGGACCTGTATCTGAAGCCGGATCTGAGCACGTTCACCATCCTGCCGTGGACGCGAGGGCAGGGGACGACGGCCCATGTGATCTGCTGGGTGGTGAACCGACGGGGCGAGCCCTTCGCGGGGGATCCGCGGTCGGTGCTGGCCCGGGGGATGGAGCGGGCAGCCCGCATGGGCTACACCTATGTGGTGAGCCCCGAGCTGGAGTTCTATCTCTTCCGGGCTGAGGGGGGGCGGTTCACCCCGGCCCCTCACGACGAGATCGGCTACTTCGATCTGGCCACCGACCTGGCCTACCGGGTTCGTTGCGAAATGGTGGAGACCCTGCGGGCCCTGGGGATCCCGGCCGGGCCGGGCCATCATGAGATCTCGCCGGGCCAGCACGAGATCGACTTCCAGCCGGCCGATGCCCTGCGTATGGCCGATTACATCGTCACCGCCCGGCTGGTCATCAAGCACATCGCCCAGGCCCACGGCCTCCATGCGACCTTCATGCCCAAGCCCATGGAGGGGCGGGCGGGATCCGGGATGCATACCCACCAGAGTCTGCTCCGCCTCGAGGATGGGGGGAACGCCTTTGCGGATCCGGAGGACGATTATGGTCTGTCCGCGCTGGCGAAGGCCTTCCTGGCGGGGCAGATCGCCCATGCCCGGGGGATGTGCGCGGTGCTCTGCCCGCTGGTGAACTCTTACAAGCGCCTCCTGGGCGGGTTCGAAGCCCCGCCGTATATCAGCTGGGCCCGGATCAATCGCTCGGCCCTCATCCGGATCCCGGCCATCAAACCGGGGCGCTACCAGTCCACCCGCATCGAGCTCCGGAGCCTGGACCCCGCCTGCAATCCCTATCTGGCGTTTGCGGCGATGCTGGCGGCCGGTCTGGATGGGATCGAGCGGCGCTTGCCGCTGCCCCCGCCGGTGGAGGAGGAGCTGGTCCCGATGGAGGCAGCGGAGCTGGAAGCCCGGGGGATCCAGCGGCTTCCGGCCACGCTGGGGGAAGCCCTGGAGGCTCTGGAAGCTGACGAGGTGATCCAGGAGGCCCTGGGCCCGCTGGCCGTGGAGCGGTTCCTGGAGGCCAAACGGCTGGAGTGGAATGCCTACTGCCGCCATGTCAGCGCCTGGGAGATCGAGCGCTATTTCCACGTGTATTGAGCCAGGGCCGGACGGCCCCCATCCCTGAAAGATCCGAAGCCTTCACTTCCCAGCGTTTCGCCTCCCCTGTTCTGGGCCGGATTTGTGCCTCGTGCCCAACCCCTTGAGCCCACTTTTCGTTTTCCCCGCACGTAGCCACGGCCCCCCTCGATTTTTACAATACCGGCCAGGTAAAGGGGAATTTCCGTTACCCGCGGCGGGATCCTGATCTGAGACGTCGCAAGGGTTGAGGAGGTCAGTCGGATGTCCCCATCGGATCTGGAGCAGGCATTGCATGCCCTGATGGAGGGTCGAGCGGAGGAAGCGGAGGCGATGTTCGAGCGGATTGCCCGCTCGGGGTCAGGGGTGACGGGGGGTCTGGCCTGGGCGTATCTGGGGCGCCTTCGCATGCTTCGGCTTGATGTGGAGGGAGCGCGGGAGGCTCTGGAGCGAGCGCTCCATCAGGCTCCTGATCACTTCGTTGTCCGGCTGGAACGGGGGGCTTTCTTCCTGAGGCTGGGGTTCTATCCCGAGGCGATCGCCGAGCTGGAGATGGCCCTGCGGAGCGCCCCGGAGGGGATGGCCCGGGAGCACGTCTATCGGCTCCTGCAGCGGGCGTGGGAGCGGGGAAGGGGATCGTTCGTTCGGCGTGCTGTCCTGCCTGATCTGAGGACCTGGCTGCAGTCCCTTCGCGGGGACCGGGGAGGGAAGCGGGAGTGTTCATCTTCATCTACATCCTCGTCGGCCTGGCCGTGATGTGGACCTTATGGCGAGCTTGGCTGCCCATCGGGGTGACAGCCCCGGGCCGCCTGTTGCTGGAGGTGCCCCTGGGGTGGCGGGAGCGCTGGCGCTGGCATCGTCGGAATTTCTACGCCCTGACGGCCCTTCTGGTCCTGGGGGCGCTGGGAGGGTGGCTTCCATTTCCGCTGTCGGCGATGATCGTCATCTGTGTTCCAGGGATCATGTTCATCCCCTTGCGATACCGCTTCACGGAGGAAGGGGTGGCTCTGAACAATGTTTTCTTCCGGCGCTGGGAGGAGTTTCATCAATATCGCATGGAACCATGGGGCATCCGGCTGATGGGCGCGGGGAGGATGGATTCCGTATGCCTGTATCTGCCCGCGGGGATCCGAGGGCATGTGCGATCGGTTGTCGATCGCCGTTTGAGGAAATCCACACGCTGGCCCGCGAAGGCCCAAGATCCCACTCAGGAGGTTCGGCGATGACGAGGCGACGATGGTGGATCGGCGTTCTCCTCCTCGGCGCGGCCCTGGCATTCCTCCAGGTCGGCTTCGCGCGCGCCGATGAGACCCAACCTCCGCCAGTCCAACCGGATCCTTCCGGCAACTCGACGGGCTCGGGCCAGGATCTGGTTGGGGTGGCCCCGGGGACGCTGACCGCGGAGGATTTCGAGCGGGCGAAGGCCCAGGAGCCTTTCGCGGTCCAGTTAACGGATCTGATCAACCAGAACCGCCTGGCCATCAACTTCCTCTGGACCCTGATCACGGGCTATCTGGTGATGTTCATGCAGGCGGGCTTCGCTCTGGTGGAGAC